>NZ_CP087715.1:2762500-3062500 GCF_020991125.1 Microbulbifer celer | reverse complement strand
GGTATACAGCCATCAAAGCGACCCGGTACTGCCGTGTAACGAAGGACTTCGGTAGCGCCGGGTTTTGAGGTGAAGAATCCGAACAGGGTGAGCTGCTTCATCATGGTGAAGTAGTGCGGGCCATCCTGCCCCGCACTATGCAGCCGGGCCTTGCGGTCCAGTTGCGCGAGGAGGTCGTGCCTGTCTTCCCGTGTCAGTTCCATAAAGGCGACACCATAGGCTTCCTTGCTGAGGTCCTGTAGCTGGGTAATACCGCGATGAAAAACGAGCTGATCTTCCGCGGTATAACAATCGTTCACCATAACCGTCATAAACTGGCCTACCTGCGCATCCTTTGCACCGGGGGTATCTGTTCTCGGAATAATGGTTTCGGCAACCTCATCTAGCAGCAATATATCGGTAGAGTCAAAACGGTATTCTTCAGCGGGCTCCCTGCGTGTACAGCCTGCCAGCAGAACATTTCCACCAACAAAGGCTGCGCCTGTAGCGGCGGCGATCATTTTTATCAGTTCGCGTCTGTTCATGGCTAGAGGTTACCTTTCTTTAGTTCTTCCACTGCGTGGTTGGCGGCCCGGGCGGTGAGTGCCATGTAGGTCAGTGAGGGGTTTACACAGGATGCAGACGTCATACAGGCACCGTCGGTCACAAAAACGTTAGGGGCATCCCAAACCTGGTTGTGGGCATTGAGTACGGAGGTTTTGGGGTCGCGTCCCATGCGCGCGGTTCCCATCTCGTGAATGCCTTTGCCCGGTGCATACTCACCGGAAAATCCGTGTACATTCTTTGCGCCGCCGGCCTCCAGTATCTCTACGGCGTCCTGCATCATGTCCTTGCGCATGGCGATTTCGTTCTCGCGGATTTCCACATCCATCGCCAGTACTGGCAATCCCCACTTGTCTTTGACGTCGCGATTCAGGTATATCCGGTTGTCGTGGTAGGGCAGCATCTCGCCGAAGCCGCCCATGCCGATTCTCCACCCTCCCGGCTCGCTCAGGGCACTCTTGAGGTCGGCGCCAATATTCAGCTCCGCGATATCTCTTTTCCAGCCCTGTCGACTGGCGGCCCCCTGGTATCCGAAGCCGCGCAGATAATCGCGCTGGTCGCCATTCCAGTTGCGGAATCGCGGTACATAGAAACCGGTAGGGCGACGGCCGAAGTAATATTCGTCCAGGTAGCCCTCTACATCGCCGCCAGCACCCACATTGAGGTGGTGGTCCATTACATTGTGGCCCAGCTCGCCGCTACTGCTGCCCAGGCCATCGGGCCAGATATCGGTGGCGGAGTTCATCAGCACCCAGGTAGAGTTGAAACTGGAGGCATTGAGGAACACGACGTTGCTGGTGAATTCATAAGTCAGGTTGGTTTCTGCATCAAGGACCTCGACACCCCGTGCCCGTTTCTTTTCCTTGTCATAGAGTACCTGAGTCACTATCGAGAAGGGGCGGAGGGTAAGGTTGCCGGTTTTCATCGCCGCCGGCAGGGTGGAGGACTGGGTACTGAAATAACCGCCGAAAGGGCAACCCAGCCAGCACTTGGCCCGGGCCTGGCAGTTTACCCGCCCCTGTTCTGCTTTGGGCTGGGTGATATTTGCGGTGCGCCCCATAATCAGATGGCGATCGCCCTTGAAGGCCTTTTGGATTCGCGCGGCTACATCCTTTTCCACGCAGTTCATCTCGAATGCTGGCTGGTACTGTCCGTCCGGTAGAACATCCAGCCCGTCGCGATTGCCACTGATTCCGGCAAAGCGCTCGACATAGTCATACCAGGGCGCGAGGTCGCGGTAACGAATGGGCCAGTCGATGGCGATGCCCTCGCGCAGGTTGGCCTCAAAATCCCGTTGGTTGAAGCGGTAACTCTGGCGCCCCCACAGCAGTGACCGACCACCGACATGGTAACCGCGAAACCAATCGAAGCGCTTGTCTTCCACGTAGGGGGAGTCTTTGTGGCTTGCCCACATGCCGGCGGTGGATTCGTTCAGTGTATATTCGCGCTTCAGGACCGGTTCATCTTCCTTCATTTTCTGGGTTGGTGTATCCCTGTGTGGATAGTCCCAGGCTTCCTTGAGCGCATTTTTGTAATCTTTGATGTGCTCGATATTGCGCCCGCGCTCAAGCAGCAGGACTTTGAGTCCTTTTTCGGTAAGTTCTTTCGCGGCCCATCCACCGCTGATGCCAGAGCCGACAACGATAGCATCGTAGTGATTACCAATCGCCATGGTTATACCTCTTATATATTATTATTTATGGAGTGAATCGTTTGCCGTATTAAAAAGTTTCTGTTAACTCAATTCCATATTTTCCTGTAGCACCACACTAGCCTGGTACCTCAAGATTGCCAGCTAAACGTCACAGATTTGTATCGCCGATTTCAATGATTCTATATTCCCTTCGATACTCCCCCTTGTGGGAATAAATTCCTGGGCAATGTAGCCGTTAAAGCCGGTCTCTTTGATCGCGCGGGCAATGGCCGGGTAGTAGAGCTCCTGCGTACCATCTATTTCATTGCGGCCGGGAACGCCGGCGGTGTGATAGTGGCCGAAATATTGATGGTGATCGCGAATGGTACGGATAATATCGCCTTCGCTGATTTGCATGTGGTAGATGTCGTAAAGGAGTTTGAAGTTTGGGGAGCCCAGCCGTTTACACAGTTCTATTCCCCAGGCGGAGTTGTCACACAGGTAGTCGGGGTGGTCGATCTTGCTGTTGAACAGCTCCATTTGCAGGACGACGCCGCGCTTCTCCGCTTGCGATAGGATTTTTTTGAGGCCTTCGGTCGCGTTCTTCAGCCCTGTTTCCGGGTCCATTCCGCGGGCGTTGCCGCTGAAGCAGATCAGGTTCCGGTAGCCGGCGTCGGCTACCAGATCAATATGCTTGCGGTAGTTGTCGATCAGCTGGGGGTGAAACCGGCTATCTCCCCAACCATCCTCCAGGCTGATTTCCGCACCGTTACACATGGAGGAGTCCACGCCCTCGCGCTTAAGCAGGGCCCAATCCTTCGGGCCAACGAGATCAATGGCGGCAAAGCCCAGCCCCTTGATCACCATGCATAGCTTCTCAAGGGAGAGATCGCCATAGGTCCAGCGGCTGACAGAGTGGTTGATATTACCTTTTAATTTGAAGGGCTCCGGGATTTTGGGGCTCGCCAGGGTGTTCGCACTCAGCGTGCCCATCGCGGTAGCGCTCAACGTGCCCGCGGCAAGGTTGCGGAGCAGGGTGCGTCGGTCTGGATCAAAAGTCACTTTTATTTATCCTCTCTCGATAGCGCCCTGTGGTAACAGTTCCTCGGAAGAGGATGTCTTTTCCTTGCTGAATGTCAGTGTGAAGAGCACAAAGACTGCCAGTGCAAAGGCCGCAGGGAAAAGCCAGATATTCTTCCAGAGATGGCCGTCTACCCCGGTAAAGTTTTCGGTGACTTGCCCGGCCACCCAGAACCCAATAAGCATGCCGACACCATAGGTAGCGAGGGTTATCATGCCCTGGGCGGAACTCTTGAATTTCTCACCGGCTTTGGAGTCTGTGTAGATCTGGCCGGATACGAAGAAAAAGTCGTAACAGATGCCGTGCAGGGCAATGCCTAGGATCAGCATGAACGCGAGGTTGTCGGCATCGCCAAAGGCGAACAGGGTGTATCTCAAGGCCCAGGCAATCATGCCGATCAGCAGTGTCAGCTTGATGCCGAAGCGCTTCAGGAATATTGGCAGCACCAGCATGAAAAGTACTTCGGAAATCTGTCCGATGGTCATTTTTCCGGTGGCGTTCTCGACGCCGATCTCAGTCAGGAACGGATTGGCATTCTGGTAGTAGAACGCCAGGGGAATACAGATCAGGACCGAAGAAAGGAAGAAGAGAGCAAAGTTCCGGTCTTTCAGCAGGCCCAGCGCATCCAGCCCCAGTGCATCACGGAGTGCCAGCTTTTCACCCCGCGAGACGGCTGGTGGCGTCTCGGGCAGGGTGAAGCTGAAGATTCCCAGAATCAGGGATGCCATGGCGCACATCAGGAAGGTATTTTTCAGTAGGCCCGCCGCAATGGCTTGTTGAGAGTCCCAGGAGAAGCCATAACTGATGAGGAGCCCCGCGGCAATCCAGCCCACGGTGCCCCATACCCGGATGTTGGCAAAATCCTTGGCCGGGTCGTTCATTTGCCGGAAGGCAACTGAGTTGACCAGGGCGAGGGTTGGCATATACAGAATCATATATGCCAGTACAAAGGGATAAAAAGCATCGAAGTTCTCGGCGCGGTAGAGTTGATACATCAGAACCGCGCCTGCGAGATGCAGGAAGCCCAGTATGCGTTCGGCATTAAAGTAGCGATCGGCGATCAGACCGACAATAAAGGGGGCGATGATGGCGCCCCAGGATTGCGTCGAAAAGGCCATACCGGTCTGGCTGCCAGTGGCATGGAGGTTGTTGGCGAGAAAGGTGCCCAGGGTAACGAACCAGCCTCCCCAGATAAAAAACTGCAGGAACATCATCGCGCTGAGGCGTATTTTTATAATATTCATGGTTGCCCACACTCTTATTGGTATTATTGGTCTTGTTGGAAGCTTCCCGCTCCTATTCCGCCAGGCCCAGTATGCGGCGGTTGCGCGCTTCGCTGGTATTGCCGCCCGCAAAGTCGTCGAACGAGCGCGCGGCCTTGTTGATCATTCGTTCTTTTATGAAAGCCGCGCCTTCGGCCGCACCCTGCGCGGCGTCTTTCAGGCAGCACTCCCATTCGAGCACTGCCCAGCCCTTGAAGTCGTATTGGGTCAGTTTGCTGAAGATAGCTTTGAAGTCTACTTGGCCATCCCCCAGTGAGCGGAACCGGCCGGGGCGATTCACCCAATCTTCGTAGCCGCCGTAAACACCAGAACGGCCGTTGGGATTGAACTCCGCATCCTTGACATGGAACATGCGGATACGGTCGTGATAGCGATCGATAAAATCCAGGTAGTCGAGTTGTTGCAGGACAAAGTGGCTGGGATCAAACAGGATATTGGCGCGCGGGTGGTTGTCCACCGCTGCCAGAAACCGCTCAAAAGAGGCGCCGTCGTGCAGATCCTCACCCGGGTGGATTTCGTAGCAGAGATCAACGTCGGCTTCATCGAAAGCATCCAGTATCGGCCGCCAGCGCCGCGCCAACTCCGCAAATCCCTGATCCACCAGGCCGGCTGGGCGCTGGGGCCAGGGATAGGCGAGGTGCCAGAGCAGGGCACCGGAAAAGGTTGCGTGCGCTTTCAGCCCCAGCCGTTGGCTTGCCTTGGCGGCCAGCTTTAGCTGGTCGATGGCCCACTCGGTACGCGCTTTGGGGTTGCCCGCGAGGGCGGCGGGGGCGAAGTTGTCGAACAGCTCATCATAGGCCGGATGCACCGCCACCAGCTGCCCCTGAAGATGCGTGGACAGTTCGGTAATTTCTACCCCTGCCTCGGCACAGATGCCGCGCACATCGTCGCAGTACGCCTGGCTTTCTGCCGCCAGTTTCAGGTCC
The DNA here is from genome assembly GCF_020991125.1 of Microbulbifer celer. Classification (NCBI taxonomy): domain Bacteria; kingdom Pseudomonadati; phylum Pseudomonadota; class Gammaproteobacteria; order Cellvibrionales; family Microbulbiferaceae; genus Microbulbifer; species Microbulbifer celer. The sequence goes on along the minus strand of NZ_CP087715.1, from coordinate 3,057,034 downwards.
ATACAGCGGGGATCGTTACTCGGTACCTGCACGCCGCGATAACCCAGGTCGGCGGCCCAGCGGCAGATATCGGATAAATTATTGAACGGCGGCTGCTCGCCCATAAATTGCGCGAGGAACAGTGCCGGGCCTTTGATGCCATTGCTATCGGTAGCACCGATGTGCGCTTCGTTCATGGGGTCGCCTCCTTAGACTGCGGGGATTCGGTAGGAAGGTTTTCGTTGAGGGAAATCCAGTTGCCGTGGCTTGCCAGCATGGCCTCGATAAATGCCATGCCGCGCAGACCGTGGTCGATTCCGGGGACGCTGTTCTCAGAGCCTGTGAGTATCGCGTCGGCGAAGTCCCGGTACAGGTTGGCCATGGCTTCCAGATAACCCTCCGGGTGCCCGGCGGGCAGGCGCAGGCCGCGGCGGGTGCCGGGCAGCAGGTAGTCGCGGTCGGTGCCGGCGCGCAGCAGGCGGGTGTCGCCGTTAGCGGCGCGATGGATCAGTACGTCCGGCTGCATCTGCTGCCATTCCAGGCCGCCGTGCTCTCCATAGATGCGCAGGGTCAGGTTGTTTTCCTCGCCGGCGCATACCTGGCTGGCGGTGAGCACGCCACTCGCATCGCCGTCGGTGCGAAACAGGGCCGCGCCGTCATCGTCCAGCTGGCGGCCGTCGATATGGCTGCGGAGCTCGGCGCACAGACGCACGATTTTCTGCCCGGCGACAAATTCCGCGAGACCGAAGGCGTGGGTGCCGATGTCGGCCATACAACCGCTGGCGCCGGCCTGGGCCGGGTCGGTACGCCAGCCGGCCTGTTTGTTACCGCTGTATTCGAGGCCATCGGCGAGCCAGCCCTGGCGGTAGTCCACATAAATTTTGCGTATTCGGCCGAGGGTGCCGGCGGCCACCATATCCCGCGCCTGGTGTACCAGCGGATAACCGAGGTAGGTGTGGGCGAGGCCGTAGTGGCAACCATTGTCGGCGAGGGTGCGGGCCAGGTCGGCGACTTCACGGAAATTGATACCCGCGGGTTTTTCGCTGAACACATGAATGCCCGCCCGGGCGGCGGCTTCGGCGATGGGGACATGCAATTGATTGGGGGTGGCGATGGTGAGCGCCTGCAGTCGCTCGGCAGGCGGCAGGGCGGCTTCGCCACGGAGCAGGCTCTGCCAGTCCGGATAGATGCGGTTGTCTGCGAGGCCGAGGGCGCGGCCGCTGCGCAGGTTGTTACCCGGCTCGCGGCTGAAGCTGCCGCACACCAGTTGGATGCGCCCGTCGAGGTTGGCAGCGGCGCGGTGCACCGCGCCGATAAAGGCGCCTTCACCGCCGCCAATCATGCCCAGACGCAACCTGTTTGCGGGCTTGCTCACTGTATTCTCCTTATTGGTATCAGCGGTGGCTGTGCACACAGGCAACAGCTTGTGAAAATCAATGTAACGGGTTACATTTTTACCTGTCAAGCACCCTGTGGATACATTCGGCGCCGGAATTGCCATGCGGTGGGGGAGTTCACCGCCCGGCGGTCGCTGCCGGGGTATACTGGCTCGTTTTATGGCTGCAGCGGTGGCGGGTATGATTGGCCGGTCAGCAAGAGGGGAGAGGCTTCCGTACATGTCGAATATTCGCACCGTGGCCCGCCTGGCCGGTGTCTCTGTCGCCACGGTTTCGCGCGCGCTGGCAAAACCGGATCTGGTGTCGCCGCGCACGCGTAAAAAAGTACTGGCAGCGGTGGATAGAGCCGGTTACAAGCCGAACCTGATGGCGGTGCAGTTCCGCTCCCGACGGACCCGTAACCTGGTGGTTCTGGTGCCCACCATTGCCAACCCGTTTTTCTCGCGGGTGATTACCGGTATTCAGCAGCGTGCGCGCGAGGCCGGCTACCAGGTGTTGCTGTGCAACACCCTTGGGCAGGAGGACATTGAACGCGAATACGCGCGCATGGTACAGAACTTCCAGGCGGATGGTGTCATCCAGCTGCGCGCCTTCGATCCGTTCTCTAATGAGGCCGACGCGGAGGGTGCTGGTGACGATTCCCTGCTACCCATGGTGAATGCCTGTGAGGTGATGCCCGACTGTAGCTATCCTTCAGTCCAGCTGGACAACCGCGCCGCCGCACGGGCCATGACCGACCACCTGGTACGCCTCGGCCATCAGCGCATCGGGCTTGTGAAAGGTCCCCAGCGCAGCCCGCTGACCCGGGATCGCATCGCCGGTTATCGCGAGGCGCTGGAGGCCGCGGATATTCCGTTTGATGAATCCCTGCTGTGCCCCGGGGATTTCTCCCTGCAGTCCGGCCACCGCGCCGCCGGCACCCTGATCACCCGCGACAACCCGCCCACCGCGATTTTCTGTGAAAACGATGAAATGGCCATTGGCGCCATGCAGCGTATCAAGCAGGCGGGGCTCCGGGTGCCGGAAGATATTTCCATCGCGGGCTTCGATGACATCGCGTTTGCCGCCTACAGCGACCCGTCCCTGACCACCATTGCCCAGCCTGCGGAAGAGTTCGGCGCCACTGCCGCACAGTTACTGATTGACCTTCTGGAACAGGGGCCGGCTAACGCGCCCGCGCAGGTGCTGTTGCCTTACGATCTGAAAGTGCGCGACAGCACCGGGCCTGCCCCCACCTCTGATTCGTAACCGCCGTACATGAGGCGCCATATACTTCCATCGGAGGGTTGCGGCCTTTTCTGAAACCGGTTACATTTTTCCCGTCACCTAGGGGGTTGTGTATCTGCACATGAGCATATGACATGAGCATATGAACAGTAGCCCCGTAACCGCGTAAAAATAATAAGACAATAAAAATAACCAGCGATGAACAGCCATGACCGAAACCGTGCAGGCCGCCCCTGCCTCTTCGCCTCACCAGTACAAGTCTTTCATTTTATTCCAGCAGGCGCCGGCTCTCGGGTACCTGTTATTGCATCCCTGTACAGGAGATAAATAATGAATCGAACCGTGCCCCTATCTGTGCCCCGCCGGAGATTTCTTGCCATGACCACTGCCGCTCTTGCCACCGCTGCCGTATCCCCGGTGCTCGCCGGTTCGTTGAAAAAAACCGGAGCCAAAGCCCGGGTGCGCGGTGTGCAGCTGTACACCGTGCGCGCGCTGATGGAGAAAAGTGTTCCTGCCACACTGAAAGCCCTGGCCGGCATCGGTTACGAGCAGGTGGAATTCGCCGGTTACTTTGGTGAAAAACCGGCGGAGCTACGCAAAATACTCGCTGGTGAAGGGCTGTCCGCGCCCGCGGCGCACTTGCAGCTCGACCAGTTGCGCGGGGATCTCCAGCAGCACCTGGATGCCGCCGTGGAAGTCGGCCACGACTATGTTGTATTGCCCTGGATTGGTGAGAGCGAGCGCAGCGAAGACAGTTACAAGCGCCTGGCAGACGATCTCAACCGCTGGGGCGAAGCCTGCCGCAAGGCCGGGCTGATAATGGCCTACCACAATCACGAGTTTGAATTTTCTCCCGCTGGTGATTTTGTGCCCTACCACCACTTGCTGGATCACACCGATCCCGCGCTGGTGAGTTTTGAGCTGGACCTGTTCTGGGTGCGCAAGGCCGGGTATGACCCGCTGGTGTATTTCAAACAATATCCGGGCCGTTTCCCGCTCTGGCACGTCAAAGATATGGATACAGAAGGAAATATGGTGGACGTGGGTGCCGGCATCATCGATTTCCCGCAGATACTCGCCGCCGCCGGTCAGTCCGGCTACCGCTATGGGTTTGTCGAGCACGACCAGCCCGGAGATCCACTGGAATCTGTTACCGCCAGCTTCAGTGCGGCCGCGGGCTGGGGATGAACTGAAAGCGGCTACCGATGAAAGGCGATGAAATAATAAAAATAGGTCAGAGCCATGAACAGACGATCGCTACTCAAAAACCTGATGCTCGCTGCCGGCGGCCTCGCGCTGTTACCCGTGGCCGAATTTACCCGGGCCCGGGTTCTCGCCGCCTACGATGAGCTTCAGGTGACCCCCAGCCAGCAGCGGTTGTTGAAAAAACTGGTGGACACCCTGATACCCGCAACTGATGTGGATGGGGAAACTCTCAAAGGTGCTGCCGAGCTGGATGTGCAGGACTTCGTGCTGGTGATGGTAAATGACTGCCTGAACCACACCAACCAGAAAATGTTTATTGCCGGACTGCAACTGTTCGACGACTTCCCCTCCAGTAGTGGTAAGCCGCGCTTCAGCGAACTGGATCGTTCTGATAGCGAGCGCCTGCTCGCGGATATCTGGGGTCGGGAAAACCCGCGGGAGCCCCGGCAGTCCCAGGCGCTGGCAGCGGTGCGCTATTTCCTTGATACCAGCAAGTGGTACGCCATCCAGGGTTACCTGCACTCCGAATATGTCATGACCGAACTGATGCCCTATCAGCTGGTACCGGGCCCGGTATTCGATGGCGACAAAAAAATAGACCCGGAAGCGAAGGTGAACCTCCATGGCTGATCTGAACATAAACGCCGCGCGCGGCAACAGCTATGGTGCCATCGTCATCGGCTCCGGTATGAGTGGTGGCTATGCGGCCAAGGAGCTGTGTGAAAAGGGGGTACAAACCCTGGTGCTGGAGCGGGGCAGAAGTGTCGAGCACAATCGCGATTACCCCACCACCAATCTGATGCCGTGGGAGTTCAAACACCGGGGAGAAATCCCGGAGGATATCCGGCGGGACAATCCCATTGCCAGCCGCTGCTATGCCTTTCGCGAGGATGCCGCGCATTTTTTTGTCAAAGACAAAGAGCATCCCTACATACAGGAAAAACCTTTCGACTGGATCCGCGGCTACCAGACCGGCGGCAAATCGTTGATGTGGGCGCGCCAGGTGCAACGCTGGAGCGACCTGGATTTTGAGGGCCCGGCGCGGGACGGCTTCGCCGTAGACTGGCCCATCCGCTACAAAGACCTGGCGCCCTGGTACAGCAAGGTGGAACAGTTTGTCGGTGTCGCCGGCTTTCGCGACGGTATTCCCCATCTACCGGACGGCGAATTTCTGCCGGGTATCGAACTGACCGCGGCAGAAAAACATTTTAAAGCCGTGGTGGAATCCAGGTACAAAAACCGCCATGTCATCAGCGGGCGCTGCGCGCACATTACCGGCAATATGGAGTACTATGCCAAGCAGGGACGCACCATCTGCCAGCAGCGGGTCTTGTGCCAGCGGGGTTGCCCGTTTGGTGGTTACTTCAGTGCGAACTCCGCCACCCTGCCGTGGGCCGCGCGCACCGGTAATCTCACCCTGAGAAACGACTCGGTCGTGCACTCGATCATCTATGATGAGAAAAAACAGAAAGCCACCGGCGTGCGTGTGATTGACGCCCACAGCAAGGAAATGACCGAATACTACGCGCCGTTTATTTTCGTCAACGCCAGTGCACTGAATACCAACCTGATCCTGCTCAATTCCACCTCGTCCCGTTTCCCCGATGGCCTCGGCAACGACAACGGGCTGCTGGGAAAATTCGTCTCCTTCCACAACTACCGCGGACGCATGACCGCCGAATACGACGGTCTCAAGGACTTCAAAACCCACGGTCGTCGCCCCACCAGCGGTTACATTCCACGATTTCGCAATCTGCACAAGCAGGAGACCGGTTTCCTGCGGGGATACGCCGCCGGTGTCGACAGTACACGCCCGGTGGACATGAATTACGATGGCGTCGGTGAGCAACTGGTCACCAACCTGATGAACCCGTCCTACGGCCCCTGGCAGATCAATTCCCACATGATGGGTGAATGCATTCCTCGGGAGCGCAACCAGGTATCGCTCGACCCGGTACAAAAAGATGAATGGGGCATGCCGGTACTGCGGGTGAATGTGGGCTACGACGACAACGACGAGAAAATGATCCGCGACTATCAGGAGCAGATCTCGGAAATGTTCGACGCCGCCGGCTTCACCAATATCCAGATCGATGACGATCACCGCAATCCGGGCCTCGACATTCACGAAATGGGCGGCGTGCGCATGGGCCACGACCCGAAAACGTCCCTGCTCAACAAGCATAACCAGCTGCACGCCTGCAAAAATGTCTACGTCACCGACGGCGCCTGCATGACCTCCACCGGTACCCAGAACCCGTCACTCACCTATATGGTGTTTGCAGCGCGGGCGGTGGATCACGCTTTGAGCCAGAGTGGCTGATAGCGTTTTACCGGTGGCTCTATAAATTTTCGATCGAAAATGGCAGCGCCGGGAGACCCGCTGAATTGTAGAGATTGACTTCCGGGTAATCTGCCCAGGCATATTTGAGTGCGCTCGGCTGCGTGATGGAATCGTGCCAGACCACCACCGAGCTTCCGTGAATCTGCGCCTGTGCGGGCAGATAATTACCATCGCGATCGGCAAGAATAAATCCCTGCACCGATTCTCCTTGCTTGAGACGCAATCCCTCGCCAGTGTGGGCAAAGTGAATCGTGACCCGGCCATTTTCCAGCTGGTGTGACTGGAAAGTAGGGCCGCGGCTGAGAATATCCTCGCCATAGCTGATGCGCTTTGCCTCGCCCCACAGGCGCGCGGCAACATCCTGTTTGTTGCGTGGGTGTATATCGTAGATATCACCGATATCGATGGCGGTGGCCATGCCGGTGTTGGGCAGCTTCAGGGTACGGCTTTGCATTTCGCGCAATAGTGCCCAGCTGCTGTCCGGCTGCGGGTTTTTGGGTTCCAGAAAAGCGGCCAATTGTACAAACAGGAACGGAAAGTCCTGTTGCCACTGCTGGCGCCAGTCTTTGATCAGCGCGCTGAACAGGTCGTGATAGTGCACTGCCTCGCCCACATTGCTTTCCCCCTGGTAGCAGATGACGCCGCGCAGTGCGTATCCCTGGATCGGACGGATCATACTGTTGTACAGGAAGCTGGACTTGTGCTCGTAGCGGATATGATCTGGTATCGGAGGCTCTACCTGATTGCTGTACTGCCAGCCCTTGCTCAGGTCGAGTTTATTGTCGCCGAGTTGCAACCAGAGTTGATCCGTGCGGCCCACATATGGCTTGTTGTGCCAGCTGTTACCGACGCGCAGGGCGATCAGATTGCGACCCTTGTTCAGCACTTTCGTCGGGATTTCATAGCGGGCACCCTGGGCCTGTGAATCCTCTTCCGCCAGTAGTTGTTCATTGATCCAGACGAAGGCCTCCTGCTGCAGGTCTCCAAGTTCGAGTACGGCCCTGGATGGAATTTCGTCGAGGGTGAATTCATGACGTAACCAGGCCAGGTGCTCGAACTCCGCGGGTAAGGCCTGTTCACTCCAACTGGCAGTGGGGAAATCAAACCGGTAGGCGCCAGCGTTCAGTGCATCCTCTCTGCTGCTGAGCCGCTGATATTTTTCTTCCGCATTGCGCTGATTGCGGGCGAAACGGGCGGGCCAATCGGTGTCCGGTTGATAAAGCGCTTCGGTGCGTTCGCGATAGGCGGATAATTGCAGCAGAGCCTCTTTACTCATCCACGCTTCCGCCGGTGTACCGCCCCAGTTGTTGTCGATGATACCAACCGCAACGTCTTTCTCCAGATGGTTTTTCTGCGCGAAAAGGTAGGCGACCGCGGAGAACTCGGCGGCATTTTCCGGGGTTGCTTTTTTCCATTCACCACCTTCCAGTGCTGTTTTTGGCGTTGGGGATACCTCGCTGGGCACATCGAAAAAGCGGATCAGCGGATAGTCTGCCGCGGCAATGACCTTGTCAGAGTCGTTGATGCCCCAGCTCAGTTTCCATTCCATATTCGATTGGCCGCCGGCAAGCCACACATCGCCAAAGTGGACATCGCGAATGGCTGCTTCACCATCGCCGCTGAGTATGAGGGTATAGGGGCCGCCCGCTTTCTGGGGGGGTACGGGAATTTCCCAGTGACCACGTTCATCACTGCGATTGTGATAGGTCTTTCCGTCGAAGTGCAGGGTGATGGGGGTATCGGCGGCCGCAGAGCCCCAGATGGTCACTTCCTGATCCCGCTGCAATACCATCTGATCGGAGAAAATCTTTGCCGGCGCTATATCGGCAACGGAGGGCCAGGGCGCGCATGCCAGCAGCAAAAGAAAAGCAGTGCGTGCCGATGGGGCAGAGTTGATTCCGTGAGATTTTCTGAGCATAAAACGTGTCCTACACAGTGGTCGAGTGGCCGGCGCTCGCGGATGCCGGTGCCGGCATCTGGGAGGCGCGGGCCGCGATGGAATTCAGCATGCGCTGGAAGGTGGCGATCTGCTCGTCTTCGGCCATCAGTTCTGCACGGGGGTGCCAGGCGACGGGTACCAGTCCACAGCCGGCAAACAGTAATTGCCAGCTCTCTTCCTGGAAGGTTTCGCTCTCCTTCAGGGGAATATGTCCGCGCGTGCGAAACAGTTCAATCTTGTGCTGCAGGGTGTTTGGCCGGGGCGCATTGGCACAGTGCTGCCAGAAGGGCTCACGGCGTCCGTTCAGGGCGTAGTGGGCGAGCTGGAAATCCCTGAGTCGCAGGCTGTGGTCGTGGAGTCGGGCATTATAGATTTCCCGCTCCAGCCGCATGCAACCGGAATCTGTGGGGATCAGGGTCAGCAGGTAGGAGAGCGAGGTGTGCAGCAGGTGCAACTGGATACCCTGAACCGGGTCCAGGCTTGTAGCGGTTGTCCCGACAGAGACACAGTTGGCCTGCCAGGGGTTTGTGCGGCGGCCGCGAATCAGGGGTTTCAGATGAGGTTGTTGCGGGGTGCCTGCTGTGTGCTGGACTTTCTCCAGTACCTGATCGGCGTGGGTGTGCGCACTGGAAAATGGTGCAAAAAGTGCCGTGTGGGCGCGCAGCGGATATCGCCCCAACCAGCCGGCATCGAATGCATTGACCTGGTTGAACGTGGGCGGTGGTTGCAGGGCCGGCACACTGGCAACAAGTGCCTGGTCGCAGGGAAACCAGTGCGCCCAGGATTCAAAATGTGCAGCCTCGAAGTACTTAGCTGGTTCCGGTTCGACCTGAGTGATCAGTTCGCCATCGCCACTGGCATCGATAAACAGATCGGCGGTCACCGTCTCGCCATTCTTCAATTGCAGCGATTCTATCCGGCCATCGGTGTTATCGATACCGTCTGCGATATTGACCGAGGCCAGCTCTGCTACATGGTGTTTTATCCCTGCGGCCAATGCGATCCGGCCGATAGTCTGCAGGTAGGAAATTGCGGGTAGATTGCCGGCAAGCTGTCCGCTGCTGAAACGCTCGCTGTCGATCTCGTGGGAATAATATCGCCCCTGTTTGGCGCTCGCCGCACAGAGTGAGAATGCATCCAGCGGGATGTTCAGTCCACGCTGCCGCGCTCTGGCCCAGTAGTGGATAAATGCCACGCCGTTCAGTGCGCTGCCCGCGGTGTCAAACGGCATGAAAAACTCTGATTTTGACCCGGCCCAACCGAAGTAGCGGTACCCCATGGATGGCAGGCCACCACAGGCACCGAGCAGCGCCTGCTGGTCGAGCCTGAGTAGACGATGCAACGCTTGTTGGGAGGGCAGTGTCGGATACACCTCGCCGGGCGTCAGCCGCGACGGCAATTCGACCAGGGTGATGGTAACCGGCTTGTCCGCATTGCCCAGGCTCAACTGTAATAGCAGGGCGCTGATCCAGGCATCGACATCGCGACCGACAACCGCGATGGAGCGAATGGGAGAACACGAACCCGAGGATTCTTTTGTAAACGCGCTCATTTTGTTGTTTCCAGTGCCGCGGTCTCCATTGGTGCGGTAGCGCAATAGTTGCCGACAAATTCGCGACTGCTCACCATCGTGCCGAGAGCCTGCTGCACCGCCTCGAACTGTTCGGCCATGGTGCGCTGTGCCAGTGTGGTGTCCACGGTTGCGGAGAGCGGGTCGGTTTTTTCCGGCATCAGGCCCTGGCCCATCATCACGCTCAGCCAGCTCGGTGGCGCAAAGAGCCCGAAGCGGTACTGTTCGATATAGCCGCGTTTGCGGAACGCATCAATGCGCCCGCGCAGGCTGTCAGGAATATTCATGCTACGACAGTAGTGCCACAGTTCACTGTCATCTCGCTGGTTGAGGTGATAGTGGAGGATAATGAAATCCCGCGCGCGCTCGTACTCCAGATCCATCTGTCGGTTGAATTCCCGCACCAGTTGCGGCGGCGCCACCTTGCCGGGCAGTAGTGCGAGAAAGTGCGCGATGGCAGACTGGATCAGATAAATACTGGTGCTCTCCAGTGGTTCCAGAAAGCCGGCTGCGAGGCCGATTGCGATACAGTTTTTGTACCAGGAACAGCTGCGTTTTCCGGCCTCAAAGTGGATCACCCGGGGACCACTCCCGCTGTGTCCGCCCAGGCTTTGCTGCAGTGACGTTACGGCTTCATCCTCACTCATCAGCCCGCTTTGAAAGACCAGTCCGTTGCCGGTGCGGTGCTGCAGGGGAATCTGCCACTGCCAACCGACGGCTTTTGCGGTGGCGCGAGTGACCGGGGGAAGTTCTGGGTTGCGTTCGCTGGGCATGGCGACTGCGCTGTCGCAGGGTAGCCAGTGCTTCCAGCTCTCGTAGCGCACGCCGAGGCGTTCCCCCAATAGCAGTGAACGAAAGCCGGAGCAGTCAATAAAATAGTCTGCGTCGATACGCTGGCCGGACTTCAGTAATACCCCTTCGATATCGCCGGAGTCACGATTGAGTTGGGCTCCGGTAATCCGGCCTTCAATACGGCGCACGCCTTTTCTTTCGGAGAATAGGCGTAGATAGCGGGCGTAGAGGCCAGCATCAAAATGATAGGCGTAGGCAAAGCGGGAATCTGTGGCGATGGTATCTTCGCCAGATTTTCGGCCGGGAAATTTGAACCGGTTGTGCCGGCACATCTGAACCGCAAGCGAGTACGCTTCCAACGGTTTTGTTTCCGCACTATGGGAAAAACGCAACCACTGCTGATGAAAATCGCTACCGGCAATGGTATCGCCGAAGGTGCCGAATGGGTGGATATAGGACGTATTTTGCCGGCCCCAGCCGCTAAACTCGATGCCAAGCTTGAAGGTGGCCTGGGTAAAACGCATGAAGTCCCGCTCGGGAATCCCGAGCAGGTCGTTGAAGTCCTTGATGGCGGGAATGGTGGCTTCGCCCACGCCGACGGTACCGATGGCTTCTGACTCCACCAGTACCAGATCGCAAATCCTGTCGGTGGCCAGGCTTGCCAGTGCAGCGGCTGTCATCCAGCCTGCGGTGCCGCCGCCGATAATGGCTATTTTTATTCTTTCTGCCATTCTTTGCCCCGAAGTTTTTTCGCTCGATGACGTTCTCTGAGGTTCAGTCGGTGGGCCAACAAAGCGTATGGCCCACCGGAGCTGATGGGCGGGTGCGGCAACAGGTAGTTGCCGCAGAGCCGTCAGTTGCAACGTAGATCAGAACTGGTAGCGGAGCCCCAGCATATACAGGCGACCGTTGGTGAAGCGGGAGTTGGGCATCAATTTGCCGCCGTCTTCCACACTGGTTACCTGTTGGCGGGTGACCGTTTCCTCGTTCATCAGGTTGCTGCCCTGGAAGGAAATATCCATATTGTCGGTCAGGCTGTAGCGTATGGAACCGTCCAGCGAGCCGTAGGCATCGGTCCAGACCGGATAGGCCACACAGCAGTCGATGGCAGTCACCATATACTCGTCGCGCCAGCTGTAAGCCAGGCGTGCCTGTATGTCACCTTTTTCATACATGCCCACCAGGTTGAAGGCGTTGTCGCTGAGGCCTTCCAGGCGGTCGACACCAATCGTGTCGGGGGCCTGGTCGGTAACGGTGGTGCCCTGTACCTGCTGACTCTGTACACCGGTATTGGTTATCCCGTTATTGTCGATGTAGGTGTAGTTGGCCTGTACGCCCAGCCCGTTGAACGGTTCCGGCAGGAAGTCGAAGAAACGCTGGAATGCCACTTCGAAGCCCTTGATGCTGGCACCCTCTCCATTGAGTGGCCCACGAATTTCCGCAGTGCGGGTAACACCGTTATTAGTGAATTCGCGATAGTAGCGGCCGAACTGGATGTAGTGATCAAAATCCTTCTGGAACAGGGTGAAGGTCATGGAGCCTACATCGGCGAAGTAATACTCCAGCGCCAGGTCGTACTGCGTGGCCTCGATCGGTTTCAGGAATGGGTTCTGTGCGTCTCCCACCAGGCCGATTTGCGCACCAGTGATTTCGCCATCCTCATTTTTTACCCACAACGGATCGTCTGCATTACTGGTGTCCGGAAGTAGCGTATTGACGCCCACATAATTGCGCAGGTTGCCAATATCCGGGCGTGCGATGGCCTTGGACGCAGCGAAGCGCAACAACACTTCCTCGGTCAGGTCGAACTTGATATTGAAGCTCGGCAATATGTTGTGGTGGGTGGTTTCCGTTTCACTGCTCTGTGTGGCGCCGTTGGCAAACTGTGCGTCGGCCAGGGTCAGGTAACAGCCCAGGGTTCCGGAAACGGCGGGCGTCGGCTGTCCATCCTCTACTTCCACATCGGCGCAGCCGAGATTCTGACGAGTCGGGTCGGGAATGCGTTCGCCGGTGTCCGGGTCCAGGGTAAAGAAGTACTCATCGCCGAGGCGGGGCAAGGCGATACCACCACCACTGGTGTCGATGGTTTTCACATAGCGCAGGCCGATATTGCCGGAGAAAGGAATATCAAACAGTTCGGCATCGGCGCCACCGAAGTTGAACTGGACATACAGTGCCTGAGTCTCTTCGTTGACGTCGGCAATTTCCGCGGGGGTGAAGCAGGTCCCCGGAACCTCGTCGCTGCGGTCGCCGATATTGGAACACACCGGATCCCAACCGGTGCCACCGGCAAAGCCAAGCGCGCTGGCTCCAAGTGCATTGGCCATGGCCTGGCGATTTTGCAGCAGGTCCATATCAGCGAACACAAACTGGTTTACGTTGATATCGTGGTAGTTTGAATTGCCAAAGTTGCGCACTTCATAAAAGCCTTCTGGATAGCCGGTAAAGCCGGGTTGCCCGCCCGCGCCGTTGGCGGGGTCATGGTTATCCAGGTTGTAGTAGGCTGCTTGGCTGCCGCCACCCCAATCGTTGGCTACGTTCTGCCAGTTGTATCCGCTCCAGCGTACCTGTTGGTCGCGCTCGGCCCAGCGCACCCCGGTTTTGATGGATTCCATCCAACCGTTATCGATGTCGAACTCGAAGTCCGCACGCAGCGCCAGTTGGTCCCCCTCACTGTCTTCCACATGGTCCATGATGGAGTGGATGCGATAGTTGTTCGGGTTGGACCAGTTGCCTTCGGACATATTGACATTGGACGGGTCCAGCAGATTGATTTTCGGGCGTTCGCCGCGCAGATCCAGATCCAGGTTGGCATAGGAGGCAAAGCCGACATCAATATCGTAATTCTGTACTTCCGACTCCACGTACTGCACATCAAAATGCGAACGCACCCGGTCAGAGATCGCCCATTTGACGTTGAAGGACAGATCCTGGGTCATGTTCTGATTATTGTTGGAGCGGGTGGCGGTGTTCATACCCACGCCGCGTTGTTGCTGTTCAACGGGGCAATCCGTCCAGTCGTAACAGGCATTGACGAAGGGCTCTCCCGCGGCATTGGTGGCGTCAACTGTGTCGGTACCAAACCAGCCCATGCCGCTGGCCAGGACGCCAGTCTGGAACATGCCGTTGGCGTTAAAGGTGAAGGGACCGGTTCCTGTTGCCGGGCGTGGAATAGTCGAGCCGGGGTCGTTCAGGAAGTTTTCCGCGGCGGTAATTTCGTGATACACGCTTTGGCCGTAGGAGAGATCGGCCGGTGAGGCCTGCACTACATACTCTTCCCAGGCGTTTTCATATTCGGAGCGGTTGTACTGTGAGGTGAATACTACTGTTTCATTGGGGTTTTGGAACTGAAATGCCAGCGCGCCGCCTTTGCGTTCTCGTTCGTACACATTTTCCCGCATATTCACACCGCCAGGGATGTAGTACAGGCTGTCATCGTCGTACACGTCGCGGAAGCGGTTCATTCGGAACAGTTGGCTGCCGTCGGTTTTGGTGGTGACGTCCGAGTAGGCGAAGTTGGCGAGTATCCCGAATTCACCGACACCGGTTTCCCAGCGAGTGCTGTACAGACCGGACGCTTCCGGGGTGGCCTCTTCGGAGAGATCGCTGTAATTGGTATTTATGCTCAGGGCAATCAGGTCTCCATCCTGATCGAAGGGGACCCGTGTGCGCATGTTGACTGTGCCGGCAATACCGCCTTCGATCAATTCTGCCATCTGGTTTTTATAGGTGTCCACGCCACTCATCAGTTCCGGGGAAACATCGCTCCAGCTGAGCCCGCGGGAAGAGTTTGCGCTGAAAGAATCGCGGCCGTTGAACTCGGTGCGTACCTGATTCAGACCGCGCACGACCACGCCCGAGGGCTCCGCGGAAAAGTGCGCAGTATCGGAAGTGGCGGCAAAGCGGTTTACGGTAATCCCGGCGACCCGCTGCAAGGCTTCGGCGACGGATTTATCCGGAAAGGAGCCCAGATCTTTGGCGGTAATGGAATCCACCACCGTGGGTGCGTGGCGTTTGATGTCCTGTGCACTTTCCAGTGACATACGCATGCCTTGGACCACCACCTCCTCAATGGCCGGATTCTCTTCCTCGGGCTTTTCCGGAGGTTGGCTGTCTTGCGCGCTCGCCATTGCGCCGCCCAAGACCAGCAGTGGGGATGCAAAGGAAATAAGACCGGCCCTGACGCCGGGCAGACGGATACGATTCATTGAATTCACCCTCTTATTTTGATTTTCGGTACTGCCAGTTTTCCCGCACCGGTGATGGCTGGTGGCGGGTTGGAATGTTGCGGAAGCAACGGATTCATGGCGAGCGGGCGAGGCATATCTGTCGGCAGGCAATCTCCGGCTCTGATGGCCGTTTTCTCTCGGGTTGCCCTTCATCGCTTTATTGCTCGTTATTATTTTATTGAGATCAAATGTAACCGGTTTCAAAAATGTTGTGCAAGGTCTCGTGTGCTATCTGGCGCCTTATCTTTCGGGAAAAATGACGGAGAGAAGCATTGGAGCGCACGATATACAGTAATGACTGTATATAGTTTGTGAAGCGGATGGTTCTTGGGGAAATCTTCACGGGGGTGATATTTTTACCGCGATACACAATGTGGTGTAACCCGTTACATTGCGGCTGCAATTTGTCTCGATCGGTCTCCCCATATCCACTGATCCCCGCTTGCCTCCCACGGCCGACATTGTGTCAGCCGTGGGTCAGGTCAATTTTGCTGGCGGTATCACCCTCGGTGTTGTAGCGGCATGTGTTTGCCGCTACCAGTGTCGGGTTGGCGCCGGTTAGCCTCGCTTTACTGTGACTGTGCTGCCGCTGTACTGAATGGTTTCCGCCGTGTTCCCATCCAGGTTCGATGGTTTGTCCCCCTGGTCAATCCAGCGGATGCTGATACTGCGCTCCTCGGCCATCCCGTCAAAGCTGCCGCTGCGCTCGCCGATGGTGAGTTCACCGCTGGCGTTATCGTAGGTGACCGGAATGCGGGACCACTCGCCGTTTTCGTAGTCATAGCTTTCGCCGTCGTCTTCGTAGATTTCAAAACTGCCGTCGGCGCCGGTAAATACGTTCAACGTCAGCGGCGTATTGATACTTTCCGCGGTGCTCTGGATTTCCGGGCCAGTGGGCAGGATACTGCCGGCTTTTACAAACAGCGGCATCTGCGTGTAGGGCGCGTCGGCTTTGATGGTCTGGCCGCCGCTGTACTTTTCTCCACTGTTGAAGTCGTACCAATCGGTTCCCGCAGGGAGGTACACGTCGCGGGTGCGGGCACCGAACTCGGTGATCGGGTTCACCAGCAGGGACGGGCCGAACATGTACTGGGTGTTGATGTCGCGCACCTTCGGGTCGGCACCAAAATCCATCGTCAGGCCGCGCATCATGGTACCGTCCTTGTGGTGGGCATCTCCGGCCAGGGTGTAGATATAAGGCATCAGGCGATAGCGCAGTTTGGTGTATTCCACCATGCTGTTGTAGGTATCACTGCCTTCATCGGCGAGGTTGAAAATTTCCCGGTAGGGATTCTGGCCGTGGGCGCGGAATAGCGGCGTGAAGACACCGAACTGGAACCAGCGCAGGTTCAGTTCCTGCCATTCTTCCTGTTCGCTTTCCGCCATTTCCTTGTAGTTACCCACTACCACATCGCCGTTGTAACGGTAGCGATCTTCCGGGGTGAAGCCGCCGATATCAAAGGTCCAATAGGGCATGCCCGCCAGACCCACACCGATGCCTGCGGCAATCTGTTCTTCCAGGTTGGACCAGCGGGAAACCACATCGCCACTCCAGATAGCCGACGCCGTGCGCTGGATGCCACCGAAGCCGGAGCGGGTGAGAATGAACGCGCGCTTGTGGCCGTCGGTTTCACGCTCGCCCTGATACACGGTTTCCGCGTGGGGCAGGGCATAAGCGTTGAACATTTCCGCCCCGGTGCCCATGGCGTTGGGGGTGATCAGGTCCTTGCGGTGTTTGAAACTCAGGTTGGAATGGATATCCGGTTCCACCGCGTCCAGCCACCAGGCATCGAAGCCGACAGTGTTGAGTTTATCGCGCATCTGGCTCCAGTAGATATCCCGACACTCGGGATTGTACGCATCGTAAAACGTATTCAGATAGCCGCTGCCGATCCAGTCCAGGTTTTTCTCTTCGATGTTCTTGTTGAACATACAACCCTTGGCGTTGAGCTCGGCATAGTTGTCCGTGGTGGGGTAGAACTTCGGCCACACGGAAATCATGATGTTGGCATCCAGCGCGTGGACGCGGTCCACCATGGCTTTGGCATCGGGGAAATAGGTTTTGTCGAAGTCGTGGCTGCCCCAGGCATCTTCCGGCCAGTAGGACCAGTCGAGCACGATATTGTCGATGGGGATCTTGCGCTCGCGATACTCCTCCAACGCGCCCAGCAGTTCTTCCTGTGACTTGTAGCGCTCGCGACTCTGCCAGAAACCGAAGGCCCACTTGGGCAGCATGGTGGCTTTACCGGTGAGTTCGCGGTAGCCGGAAACCACCTCGTCCTTGTTGTCGCCGGCCACAAAATAGTAATCCACCGCTTTACCGGTATCCGCGGTAAAGGACAGCTGCTGCTGTTCTTCTTCGGGGAGTGGTCCGTGTTGCAGCAGGCGCATGTAACCGCCCTGAGGTTGCCATTCCAGATCCAGTTTGTATTTCTCGCCGGCTTCAAGATCCACTTCTGCATTGTGGTACCAGGGGTTCCAGTTCATGCGCCAGCGATTCAGCAGTTCTTTTCCGTCCAGGGACAGGCTGGCGTAACCGGAGGAGTACATCTTGAACTCGTGCTCGCCACTGATTGTGGGCTCGACACTGCCGGTCCACTGGATGCGCAGGTCCTGTGCGTCTGCCACTTCTTCCGGCAACGGAATTTCGCGCACACTGGCGTGAGACAGGAACTGGTAATTGAGGTCTGCTTCCGAGCGCTCCAGCTTGAGCTCGTCGCCATCGTAGTAGCGCGCGGTGAGGCCGCCGGGCTCGCCCTTGGCATCGTACAGTTTGAAACCTTCCGGCAGCGGTTGTGGCGGTAGCGGGTCGCCCAAACGGCTGATCCCGGTGTTATTCCACAGCAGGCCGTAATTGCGGCTGGAGACCAGGTAGGGAATGGCGATTTCCATGTTGTAGGTGGTGAGTTCGATATTCTCACCGCGGTAGTTTACCCGGCCGTCCTGCTGTTGGCCGAGGCCATAAAATGCCTCGTTCTCCAGAGGTTGGAAACGCTGACGGAAAGAATGGGAATCTGCATCCGCCGGTCCCGGCTCGTTGATCACTTGCGCCATGCTGCGGCCGGCTTCCGACAGCAGGGTCACGCCATCGGCGTTCTTGAATTCCACTACGCCGGTAGCGAGAGACACCTCCGCGCTGACTTGCGCGGTTTTGACCACCAGTTCGCCATTCACTTCGGCGACACTGAACTCGATATCCTTCGGTTGCGCAGTCACCATCAAGGTATCTGGCAGGTTGCTGAAATCCTGCTGGGGAGTGGCAGTGACGCGGATGATCTCTTCATCGATCACCTGCAGGCGGACTTTTCTGAACGCACTCTCGTTCAGTGTGATCACGGCACCGTGTGCGGTTTTCTGCCAGCTGGCGTGGGTGGTGGCTGCCTCCGGTTGCGAGGCACTCTGACTGCCGTCGCAGGCATAGAGCACAGGGAAAAGGGCCAGTGCCAGTAGTGTGCTTTTGGGCTTGATGTTTTTCATGATCTCATCCGTCGTTATTGTTTGTCTGCTGTTTATGAACTGTGTGAGAAGATGGATAAGCGCAGCGCATCCACCAATCAATCGTCAATTCGTTTTGTAGGTGGCGAGCTTCACCTTGAGTACATGGGGCTGTTCAATGAAGTTCAGGCCCCAGTCGGTCTGGTCGCCATTCCACACCCGCTCGAATACCCACTCACCATCGTCAAAGTGACCTTCTTCCACGCGTTCAAAGGTGTACTGCTCCCCCACAAGTTCCTTGCTGGGGGAAAAGTTGACTCGCGCGTGGTAACCGACGACCAGGTATTCGTCCTTGCCCAGCTCCGCGATCACCGCTCCGCCGGAGGCGGGGCTGTTGCCTTTGGGCGGTTCGATCCAGAATGCCGGGCGGCCGTAGGTGATCTCTGCGGTCCAGTCCCCCAGGTCCTGGCGCTGGGTGTTGTCCTCGGGGTCTTTTTCCGGTTTTTCTTCGCCGTCGCTGCCTTTGGCATTCCACAGGGCTTTGTCGGCGGAGTAGGTGTCTACCGGTTCGGAAAAACCCCAGGTGCGATGATTCAGACTGATTTCAGCCCATTCGGCCCCCATGGCCCCGAACACCCTGTACAGTTCGGCGAACGGCTTGATCACCGTTTCATCCATGGTTTTCGCGCCCAACGGATAGTTGGAGTACTTGGTGTTGTCCATGCCGAAGGGGGCAAAGCCCAGGGCACCGTGCCCCAAGGCGTCGAAGAAATAGCGCGCATAAGGTTGATCGTTGCCGATCTCGGCGATATACAGCGGGTTGTCGTCGCGGGCATAGAGTTCCATCACCCGGGTGGCGGTCTTGTGATCGCGAAAATAGATATCCGGCGAAATCATATCGATATGCGGCGCGGCGGATTTCCAGATTGGGATGACATTGTCCGTGGCGCCGCCGCTGGAATACTGGCCCGGTTGTCCGGGATTGAACGGGTTGCGCAGTGCCACGTTGACATACAGGGGGAGTGGATATTCTTTTTTTCCGGCTTCGGCGATTTCATCGACGTAGCGGCCGATATGCCAGGCGTGAAAGAACTCGTCGGCGTCTTCACCGAATACGGTTTCCCAGTTGCCGGGTTCTTTACCAGCCTTTCTACCAGCGTCGGTCAGCAGTTTTTGTGGCACCGGTTGCTGGAAAATCTCTTCCGCGGTTTCGGAGTAGTCCCGTGCGGAACCGTAGGTACCCACCTCATTCTGGACCTGCACCATGATGACGGTGCGCTCGCGGTCGACCTTTTTCAGGTGACGCATCAACTGCACAAACGCTTTTTTGTCCGCTTCCAGCGTGCTGCGGTAGTGCGGGGACAGGGAGTTCAGGGTTTTGCCATCTTCGGTTTTCACGCGCGGAAAACGCTGATTGTCGAGTTTTACCCACGACGGTGCGTAGTGCGGGGCGTTGTTTTTCCAGGTGGCAAACCACAGCAGTACCAGCCGCACGTCTTGTTCCCGCGCCTGTGCGATCAGGGTGTCGACAAAAGAAAAATCAAAGGCATTTTCCTGCGGCTCTACCTGCTCCCAGGCAACGGGGATGACCAGGGTATTTGCCTGCATCTGTTCCACCACCGGCCACACATCCGGCAACGCTGCTGCGTAGTTGGCGGAGTTGTTGGTCTGGGCGGCCAGTATCAGATAGGGCTTGCCATCCACCATCAGCGCGTGACGGCCATTGTTGGAGTCAATATGCGGAAAGGTCTGATCGACTTTGGCGGTGGCGACACCACTTGCCAGTGACAGATACAGCAGAAAGCAGAAACTGAGTTGTAGTGTTTTCATGGTCGTTATTATTCGTCGCTTGTGCCTTTGGGAATGAAACCGGTGGGGCCGGGGCCCCACCGGGTACAACAGGATCAAATACCGGGGATCAGAAAGTAACCCGGATACTGGCCGCATAACGCACATCCTGGGAGTAGGTGTAGGCGTGACGCTTGCCGATTTCACCCTGATCCATCAGGCCAACGGTTTCTTCCCGGGTAACGTTGGCGGCTTCAAAATTGACCGAGACATTGTCGGTAACGTTGTAGCCCATGGACAGGTCCAGTTGGCCGTAGTCATCGTTGTAGACCGGCAGGTGCCAGCCGGCGCCGTCGTCCTTCCAGCCGTTGGCGTTGGCAGAGACCAGATATTCGCTGCGCCAGTTCCAGGCCAGGCGGGCGTAGAAACCGTACTGTTCGTACATACCCACCAGGTTGTAGGCGTGTTCGGACAGGCCTTC
Organism: Microbulbifer celer; assembly: GCF_020991125.1. Lineage (NCBI taxonomy): Bacteria > Pseudomonadati > Pseudomonadota > Gammaproteobacteria > Cellvibrionales > Microbulbiferaceae > Microbulbifer > Microbulbifer celer. The sequence goes on along the minus strand of NZ_CP087715.1, from coordinate 3,036,647 downwards.
GAAGGGCAGGTCGTTGTAGTCGGAGCCGTCGGTGTTGGTCGGATCCACTTCAGCGGGTACGTCGACGCTGCTGTCGATATAGGTGTAGTTGGCTTGCACACCGAAACCATTCCAGGGCTCGGGCAGGAAATCGAAGAACTTGCTCACACCGAGTTCGGCGCCCTGAATATCGGCGGTTCCCACATTACCCATCCAGCTGGCAACCACATCCATGTCTTCAATAGTCGTGTCTTCGGTAACGGTGCCGAAGACATCGGAGACATCTTTGCGGAACAGGTTTACGTGCGCCATACCGCCGTTGTCATCGAAGTACCACTCGGCGGACAGGTCGTACTGGTTTGCGGTCATTGGCTCGAGGCCAGGGTTGCCTGTGGAGTCCAGCGCAAAGTAAATCATGCTGGGATCGTAATCCTCGGGAGAGGTGGGCGGATTGATGCCGTCTTTCCAGTTGACCGAGAAATCCATCAGTGCTTTCAGTCGCCAGAACTCGGGACGCCAGACTGCCTTGGACGCGGCAAAGCGGATCTTCAACTCGTCGGTTGCGTGCAGGCGTACATTGAGGCTGGGAAGCACGTGGTCGTAGTCATTCTCTGACGAAAGCGCCACTGGGTCGCCGGGAAACAGCGGTTCGCTACTACCGGGGATACTGAACGCACCAAAGCGCATATGACCATGCGCCACATTGTCCGTGCGTACATAGCGCAGGCCGACGTTACCGTCCACCGGCATGGTGAGGTCATCCATGGCAAAGTTTGCCTGCAGATAGACCGCTTCGGTGGTTTCGTCCTGTGTGTTGAGATTGTCCGGCGATGTCAGGTCCAGTTCGTTCCAGCGCACGGACGGATTGTGCCAGTCGATACCGGCAGGATCGGCGAGAGCATCGGTATGGTCGTAGTAGAATTCCGTCAGGCGGTCCGTGGTACCGCGATAGTCGCGCAGCAGGGCAGGATTCAACAGGTAGGCGGAGTCGGGCACGTCGATATTGCCGCGCTGGAAGCCACCGTAGGAAAAGGCCACCAGGTCACTGCTCTGGACATTGGGGAAGGAGTTCCTGTCCGGATACAACCAGCCGGTCTGCCAGGGTTGATACATGGCCGACCAGCTGAAGGCTTCTGCATTGCGGGTGGATTTTTCGGTATAGCGTGCACCGGCCTGAACAGAACGGATCAGACTGTTCTCCAGTTCGTACTCCAGGTCCAGTCGGGCAGCGAATGAATCGCCCTCGTTGTCGGACGGCATGGACTGCATCTGGCCGTAGCTATAGTTGGATGGGTCCGTGAGAAATGCGTCATCGACATGGATGGAGGGGGCGCTGTTGAGGCCGTCTACCCGGATGGCATCGGGGAAGGTGACTAGCCCGAGCAGTACGTCTTCGGTCTGTGAGGTGGATTCCACATATTGCAGATCCCCCTTAACCGTGAGGCGCTCGCTTGCCAGCCATTCGCCACCGAAAGAAATATCGGTGGTCTCCGAGACATTTTCCGAGTACCGGGTACTGGTACCGAAAGCCATACCATTGCCGTTGTTGGTACCGATGGTGCCTGATACCAGCGCGCCATTGTTATCGTACTCCCAGTCTTCCGCTCCCTTGACCGCAGCGGTGTAATTGCCCGCATCGATAAAGAAGCCATTTTCATCCCAGAACTGTTCATGGGTGGAGCGGAATGCGGTGGTATGGAGCTGCAGGTCGTCACTGGGGGCCCACTGCAGTGCCAGGTACTGGCCTTCGCGTTTGCGTTTGTAGTCGTTGCGACGCCAGTCGGCACCGGGAGACACCCAAACGGTTTGGTCTTCTTCAATATCTTCCCGCGGGAAATAGGCGCGGGTATAGATATTGTCGGCGCGGCTGGAAAGATCGGAAGTCGACAGGTTTACCAGCACACCGAAATCGCCAATCCCCGTTTCCCATTGATCGCTGAACAATGCCGAGTATTCGCCATTGGTCTCTTCGATCTGATCGCCGTAGTTGCCCTTGATGGTTGCGCTGAAGACCTGACCATCGCTGTCGAAGGGCATACGGGTACGCAGGTTCACCACCCCGCCCAGGCCACCCTCGATCATACTTGCGGATGGACTTTTATAAGTGTCGACACCGGCCATCAATTCTGCCGGTACATCGTCAAAACTCAGGCTGCGTCCGCCACTGGCTGAAAATACATCGCGTCCGTTGAGCTCGGCGCGCACCTGGCTCAGGCCGCGCACTGCTACGCCGGCACCTTCGCCGGCAAAGTGTTCCGGATCGCTCATGTCGTCGTAACGGGTTACGGTTACGCCCGGTACCCGTTGCAGTGCCTCGGTAATACTGCGGTCCGGCAGCTTGCCGATATCGGAAGCGACAATGGAGTCTACAATCGAATCGGAGTCACGTTTGATATCCTGGGCGGACAGGATACTTGCCCGTTGTCCGGTGACAGTGACTTCTTCCAGACTTGCTGCATCGGTGAGTTCGTCTTGTTTCTCTTCCTGTGCCAGCGCAACAGAACTCAACGCCATCAGGGAAATTCCTGATGCGATGCGGATACAGCGCGATAGCTTGGATTTGGCGAATGCCTTTTTATTGTTATACATCTCTCTTCTCCCATTTTTATGGTTGTTTTTTTATACCGCTAAGACGTTTGTTACCGCTATGGATCTACTTCCCCCGGTGGCTTTATTGGAGTGACTTCTTGTGAGTCGTGCGGGTCAGGAGGTAGCTTTTTCCTGCCCTGGCGGTAAAGGCTCTGGTATTACCTTTGCCTCGCAGGGCGAGAACCTTGCCGCTGTCGGAATCGCGCAGGGTAAATGGCCCTGCGTCCTGCAGCTTAATCTGGATGTTCCGGTCGTTTCCGCTGACGAGTGTGGCGCGCTGCAGCTGCTGGTTGTGCCACGCCATATCCACCGTGACATCGCCGCGGGCGCGCAGGCCGGTCACACTGCCACTGTTCCAGGCGTCAGGGAGGGCCGGCAGCAGTTGAATGTGCCGATCGTCAGACTGGATCAGCATTTCTGCCATGCCTGCAGTCGCGCCGAAGTTGCCGTCAATCTGGAAGGGGGGATGGGTGCTCCACAGGTTGGGCAGAGTGCTGTCTTTCAGTTGCGCGGCGAGAATGCGATGGGCGCGGTCGCCGTTGTCGAGGTGTGCCCACAGGGCGATTTTCCACGCGCGGCTCCAGCCGGTGCCGACGTCGCCGCGGGCTTTGAGTGAAGTACGCGTGGCTTCCTGCAGGTCTGGGGTATGCGGGCCAATTCCTTCACCGGGGAACAGGGCGTAGAGCTGCGATACGTGGCGGTGCTGGTTTTCCGGATCGTCCAGGTCTGACTTCCATTCCTGCAGTTGTCCCCAGCTGCCGATGCGCAGGCCCGGGTCCAGGTTTTCCAGTGTGCCGTTCAGTTCGTCCACAAAGGCACTGTCGCCGAGCAGGCTGGCGGCAGCGCGGGTGTTGGTGAGCAGCTCGTGGACCAGCTGCTGCGACATGGCGGCGCCGATGGTGAAGTTGCCGTGCTCCGGTGAATAACTGGGGGACACCACCAGTTTTCCGTCCCGCGGGTCTGGCACCAGGCTGTCGAGCCAGAATTGCGCAGCGCCCTTCATCACCGGATATGCGCGCTCGCGCAAGAAAGTTTTATCCAGATTGAAACGGTAGTGTTCGTAATAGTGGTCCGCGAGCCAGGCACCGGCCTCCGGTTGCCAGAAGGCGGTGGGCCAGTCGATCACTCCGGTAAAGCCCCAGATGTTGGTATTGAGAAACAGGGTCCAGCCGCGCGCGCCGAGGAGTTTTTCTGCGGCCACGGCACCGGGCTTTTGCAGGCTGTCGATAAAGTCGAACAGGGGGCCGGTGGTTTCGCTCAGATTGGTCACTTCCGCCGGCCAGTAGTTCATCTGCAGGTTGATGTTGGCGTGGTAGTCGGCGTTCCAGGGGGGCGTGGCGGAGTTGTTCCACACCCCCTGCAGATTGGCGGGCAGTGAGCCGTCGCGGGAGCTGCTGATCAGCAGGTAGCGGCCGAACTGAAAGTAGAGTTCCTCAAGGGCGCGATCGGAGGTGGTGTCGCCTGCGCCGTAGTGATCCAGCCGCTGGTCGATGGGGACATCTCGCTTTCTGATCTGGCTTTCAGTGGCTCCGGTGAGGTTCAGGTTTACCCGTGCAAAGAGGTTGCGGTAATCCTTCACGTGGGCGGCCCGCAGGACCGGGTAGCCGTGGCGGTGTACCTTGCGGCTGGCCCGGTCCATGCGTGCCTGCACCATCCTGTGGGGATTCTGGCCGCGGTACTGTGGATACTCCGCCGCGTATTCGGTGCCGGCTGTGATCAGCAAGGTGGCACTGTCGGCGCCTGCCACGGTGAAGCTGCCGTCCTCTTTGGTTGTGACTTCGCCGCCGTCGGCGATCAGCTGTAACTGGGTTTCGTACCCCAGTCCGTTGTCATCCAGCGCGCCGCTGATGGTGACGCGCTGATCTTGTATGTGTACTTCGGCACTGCGGTTGTCGGGAATCTGCAGCTGGGCGCGGAATTGGATGTGGCCGGGCCGATCGGCCCGCAGGTGCACCGCGATCACTTCATCGGGGTAGCTGGCGAGATATTCGCGGGTGTAGTGTACGCCGCCTGCGGTGTAGCTGACCGAGGCGGTGCCGTTATCCAGATCCAGTGCGCGGCGATAGTCAGCCACTGTGTCCGCGGCGGGGAACTCCAGTACCAGATCGCCAAAGCTCTGGTAATTGCCGTAGGCGGTAATCGGGTTGCCAAGGACTTTGGCTACCGCTTGCGGGGCCAGTTGCCCTTTTTCTGCCAGCGCGGCGCGCATCTGGGCGAGCGCCTGGTGGCGCGGCTCCCGGGGCAGGCCAAAGTCATAGCCGCGCGGGCCATTCTGTTTGGAGGCGGGGCCACCGGTCCACAGGGTTTTCTCGTTGAATTGAAGGATATCGCGGGTAATCCCGCCCTGAACGGTGGCACCGAGGGCGCCATTGCCGATGGGCAGGGATTCGGTTTCCCAATCCTGCGCCGGGTGGTCGAACCAGAGTGCCAGTGGTGCAGGCCCGGCTTCTTTCGCGGACACTGCCGCACAAGTTGCCGTGGAAAGCGTCAGGCATACCGCGGCCAGCGCCCCGGCTACCGTGTAGACTGACTGGTCCGCACTCTGGGCGCGGGCGTGTACTGTCTTCATCGCGTGTCACTGTGTATTGCTTGTTGTTATTTATTGGTTGTTATTACTGTTTGTGACGTTTGGCGTTTTGGTTTTGGCTCCAATCTTCAGTATTGATAATTGGAATCTTTTTTATTTTGAATCTTGCTGGTTTCACGTGCGGTAATTTTGGCTTTTGCGCGCGTTGCGATTTTCAAACCTGAATTCAGGAAAGTATCACCGGGTGTAATCGTTTACAATATTAATCGCAATTATATGCTAAATAGATGGCGGGAAATTCCTTTCCGTGGTGACCATACGTGAAGAAGTGCGTGGAAGGGCCGCGAGATAGCCGGCTTCGGGAACAATGTGCCGAGACTCTAACAAATGAATCAGTCTCAGGACTTGGCGTTATCGTCAATATTTGTCATATTAATCAAGCATCAATGTTGAGGGGCAGACCTTGGATAGACATCACAATGGACGCAATCTGACGCAACAGCTGGTACACACCTTGGGTGAGGCTATCGCCAGCGGGCGCTACCAGCCCGGAGACGGTCTGCCCTCTGAGGCCAGCCTGTGTGAGGAGTACGGCATCAGCCGCAGCGCCACCCGCGAGGCAATCAAGATGTTGACTGCCAAGGGGCTGATTTCTTCCCGTCCCCGTCAGGGCATCCGGGTCCAGAGCCGCGCCCGCTGGAACCTGTTTGATCCAGACGTGCTGGGCTGGATTCTGCGGGCATCACCATCGCTGGAAATGCTGCGGGAGTTTATGCAGCTGCGTAAGGCGATTGAAAAAGAGGCCGCAGCGCTGGCAGCGACGGAGCAGGATCGTGAGGGTATCGCCGGCATTGAAGAAGCACTGGGACGCATGAAAGCTGCTGAGAGCGGTCTTGGTGATTCGGTAGATGCGGATATTGCTTTCCATATCAATATCCTCAATGCCACTAACAACCCCTTCTATATACAGTTGGGCAGCTTTATCGAAACCGCGCTGCGGGTGAGCATCCGCTTCACCAACCGTATCAAGGGCGTGGAGAGCGCCAGCTACCAGAACCACAAACGGCTGTTCGATGCCATCGACCGCGGGGATGCCGACGCTGCGAGCACAGCTTCCGCCGCGATGCAATTGGAGGCGCTGGCGTTGATAGAAAGCCAGCTGGATGCCCGCCAGGCTGGAGTGACGGCGGCGGTTTAGGGACGGAACTCTGATGATGTAGCGGGGACAAAGACTTTGCCTGTATCGCGCACAGTCGCTGCTTTGGCTCTCGCACACCCATAAAAATGCAAAAGGAGTTGCACTATGTCCCGCTTGTCCCGTGTTTTTATCCTGATGCTGCTATCTCTGTCTCTTCCAGTTTTCTCGGCTGAACTCCAGGTTTACGAGCTGCAGGTAAATCCTGAGTTGAAAGGTGAGTTCGAGCGCAGTCTGCCGGAATTTCTCGCCTACAGCCCCGATGGTAAGTGTCTGCTGCACACGCGCGGTTTTTCTTCTGCTGAAAGCTATATGAACAAGTTGGATCGGGCTTTGGCTGGAAAAGAGATGGCCATAAACCCGGCCCGGGTGACGGTAATGGAAAAGGCTCGTGAGCGCTCGTTGCGAGAGTCTATACAAAAGGATGACAGGATTCCCCAAGACCAGAAAGAAGTTGTTCTGCAGTCCATGCTTGCGAAGATAAATTCCCGTGAACCGGCATGCACTGACCCGATGGAGTTCTACCAGAAATTGCTGCAGCACCCGGGCGGGCGCCAGTTCTCCTTGGGCGAATTGCCGGAGGGAAAAGCGGTGTTTATTGAATACTATGCTGACTGGTGCGCGCCGTGTAAAAAGCAGGAAAAAGTCATACGCCAGTATGCTCTGGAGCGCGGCGATGAGTTCGTTCTGCTGAAAGTGGAGCGGGATAAAGTCAAGTTATATGGTTTGCCCGCCCCGTAATCAGTGTTTCCCCAGGTAGCCTGAGTGGCGTCACCCATTGGATCAGATTTGAGATTTTCCCCCCAGTGCGCGAGCATATTCCGTTTGTCGTACTGAATCCCCCCGGGAAGATCTCTCATGTCATTTATCGAATCGCTCGATTCCGCCCTCGATACCTTCGTCGCTTACGCTTGGGGCACACCCCTATTGGTACTGCTTGTGGGCGGTGGTCTGTTTCTACTCTTCAGCTCCCGCGGTCGCCCCTACCGCCATCTGGGGCACAGTATCGACCTGCTGCGGGGCAAGTACGATGACCCCAATGATCCCGGCCAGGTGCCGCACCGGCAAGCGCTTTCCACCGCACTCTCGGGCACCCTGGGTCTGGGGAACATCGCCGGGGTCGCCATCGCCATCAGCACCGGCGGTCCCGGAGCGATCCTGTGGATGTGGGTGACAGCGCTGGTGGGGGTGGCGACCAAGTTCTATACCGCGACCCTGGCGGTGATGTATCGCGGCCGTGACAGCAGCGGCGAGCTGCAGGGCGGTCCCATGTATGTGATTCGCGAGGGGCTCGGTAAACGCTGGCAACCGCTGGCCTATCTGTTTGCGATCGCCGGACTCTGCGGCCTGCTGCCGTCCTTCCAGTCCAATCAGACCGTGCAGTTGTTGCGGGTTTCTTTTGCCGAGCCCATGGGCTGGGTGTCTGCGGACAGCTCTTTGCTGTTCGAGTTTGGCCTCGGTGTGGCGCTGGCTCTGGCGGCGCTGGTGGTGATTGCCGGACGTATCCAGCGGATCGGCCGGTTCGCTGTGCGGGTCGTGCCGGCAATGGTGGTGTTCTACCTGCTGTTGACCCTGGGGGTGATCGGCTACTTCTGGCAGGAGATACCCGCCGCCTTTGCGCTGATCTTTTCCGATGCTTTTACCGGTGAAGCGGTGGCCGGCGGTGCGCTCGGCGCGGTGATCGCCACCGGGATCAGTCGCGGTGCTTTCTCCAATGAGGCGGGCATCGGCACCGAGTCCCTGGCCCACGGCGCGGCAAAAACCAATGAACCCGTGCGTGAGGGCGTGGTGGCCATGGTGGGACCGATTGTGGATACCCTGATCATCTGCACCTGTACCGCGCTGGTGATTCTGCTGACCGGTGCCTGGCAACACGGTGAAGGCATCGAAGGTGTGTCACTTACCGCCGGTGCCTTCAGCAGCGTGTTCGGCGGTTGGGGGCCGATCATGTTGCTGATCATGGTGGTACCCCTGGCGTTCAGTACCATCGTCACCTTCTGGTATTACGGGGTGAAGTGTTTTGGCTTTCTGTTTGGTACCCGTTTCCAGTGGGTGTACACGGTGATTTACCTGTTGCTGATTGTGTTTGGTGCGGTGGCGTCATTGAGTATCGTGAACAATCTGATTATCGGTATGTATGCGGTAATGGCGATCCCCACCATGGTGTCCACGCTGCGCCTTTCTGGCAGGGTGAATCAGGCTGCGCACGATTATTTTGTGAAAACGCCTGGCGTCTGATTATTTGCAGGCCCGTATGCTGGAAAATCCCTGTGCCATACTTTTTGAGCGGCCCACAACCCGTGGGCCCTATGTCCATATCCGAGAAGGGTATGTCCAGGAAGTAAGGTGCCGGTCGTGGTCGGTGCCGCGTAGTATGGATGCTCGACCATGGATATCAGTTGTCGTCGCGGTTCTATTGTCTGCTTTTACGCCATTCTGATTGGCCTGCTTCTCACTTTTTCCTCAACCGGTAGTTACGCTGCCCGCGATTGGCAGTCGTTCCACACCGGATGGCTGCCGGTCTCTCCCGCTGCCGATACCATTAAAGGAACAGTAAAGAGCCACCAGTTCCCACTGGTGGGTTACCGTATTTCCCTCTACGCCAATTTCACCATTGCGGGCGGATTCCAGCGCAAGTTGGCAACCGCTGTGAGCGAAGAAGATGGCAGCTTCAGTCTGCATTTCCGGTTGCCGCCAGGGCTGCTGGAAACAATGCCGCCCGTATTGTTGGTGGTGGCTGAGAAAGGTGAGGTGACCCTCGCCACCGTCGTCGCCGGCAACGATGTGCCGTCAAAACTGGTCGTCAACGAACGAACCACGGTTGCCATGGCGACTGCCTTTGCGCAGTTTATTCACGGAAAGAAACTACGCGGCAATCATGTCGGTATGCAAAACGCGGTAAAAATGGCCGCAAACATGGCCGTTCCCTCAACCGGGCTGGTATCTCCGGTTTTACTGCAAAAACCGAATGGCAATGAGACCAGTACATTGCCAACCTTCAATGCGCTGAGCAATGTGGTTGCGGCGTGTGTTGCGACACAACAGCACTGTGAGCAGCTGTTTGCGGCAACCACTCAGGTTGGTGAGGCACCGGTAGACAATGTATTGCAGGCGATAGCGAATGCTGCTCGCTATCCCTCTTATCCCTACTACCCGCAGGACAGCGCAGACCCGTTGTTTCTGTTGTCGCTCGCGGCTCCGGTCTATCAGCCTGCTTTGCCCCAGCGTCCCACAAACTGGCTGTTGTTCATTAAATTTACCGGTGGCAACTATTCCGCACAGGACCAATTCAACCTGATCAATGGACCCGGCAATATCGCATTTGACGCTGAAGGCAGCGCGTGGATCCTGAACAACTATGTTCCCAAAGCCACTAATGAAAACGCTTGTGCGAGCCAGCGGTTGCTGCGGTTTCAGCCGTGGGGTGAGACATATCCCGGGTCGCCCTATTATGGCGGGGGGTTGAGTGGTGCAGGGTTCGGGATCACTCTGGATCCCAGAGGCCGTATCTGGGTAGGTAACTTCGGTTTTGAATCCCCGGCCTGTGCTGACGGTACCGTGCCGCCGGACCCGGACAACAAAATCCCGGCTACGCACAACAGCGTTTCCCTGTTCCACAAGAGCGGTCGCCCGATCTCCCGCGAACAGGGCTTTACCCGCGGCAATATCTGGTGGCCGCAGGGGACGGTTTCCGATCGCCGCGGTAATATTTGGGTGGCCAATTGCGGCAACGATACCGTTACCATGATCCCTGGTGGCAACCCATTGCTGGCCAAAAACTTCCCGCTACCGGGATCCAATCCGGATCTGCAGCCCACCGAATCTCCCTCGCTGAAGCCGTTTGCCATTGCCATAGACCGGCGGGGAAGGGCTTGGATCACCGGCAATAAATCCGAACGCCTCTACCGTATTGATCGTCGCGGCCGTGTAGAGGAAGTGGATATTGCCGGGGTGGAGCTATCCTGGCCCATGGGTATCTCCAGCGACAGCAAAGGCAATATGTGGGTGTCCAATTCCGATGCGGTAAATGTGCCCTGTGTCGATCCACTCGACACGCAGGGGGGCGGCAACCCATCGATGGTCTTTATTCCCGCGGATGGCAGTGCGCCGGTTCAAGTGTTCGGCCAGGGAGGGCTGAGCATTCCGTGGGGGAACGCGGTGGATGGCAGCGATACCATTTGGGTATTCAATTTCGGGCACACTCCGTTTGAAGATGCCCAAGAGGATACTGTGTGGCCGGATACCGGTGTCTCGCGCTTTTGTGGTAGCGGTGAATGTCCTCAGGGGATGTCCGTGGGCGACGCGATATCACCGGATACCGGCTACACCAGCGATGCCCTGGAGCGGATCACTGGTGGTGGCATCGACCCATCCGGCAATCTCTGGCTGTTGAACAACTGGAAGAAGATCGGTCCGTTTGTGTACGACACCAATCCGGGCAGCAATAGTTTCGTCATTGTGCCCGGTGCGGCGACACCGGTAAAAACGCCTCTGATCGGCGTGCCCCGACATTTCCGATGATCACTGATCGCAACGCTTTATTTGGGGCAAATGGTTGGATTGTGAGTAATTGTGTATTTTTTCGCGGTTTTAACTGGTTTTTAATCATTCTCTGGATACATCCTGTTTTTCCGGAATGTGTGCGGATTTTATCCGGCCGTTGAAAACAGTTCCCTATGAACTTGCGTGTGGCGCCTAATTTTGTGTGAGGCTTTTCACAAAGTTGGGCCTGCGCTTGATTTTTGTCTCACCAGCTATGGGAACCAGTGGAAAAAAGCGCTACAAACGCCGCTTACCTAAAAACATAAACACTCTTCTACGGTTAAAACTAACTTAGGTGGCACTATGGCGAACCCGCTCGATCCCAAGCCGGATGCAAATCTGGATTCCAACTCTTTTCTTTCCGGTATGAACGAAAATGGTGCGAGCGAGCGCCCGTTCGCAGACAAGCTCGAATCCACGATAGCCAAGGATCGCTCCACCATTGGTAAAAATATCAAGTTCCGCGGTGAATTGATTGGCAACGAAGACTTGCATATCGAAGGTACCGTTGAAGGTACCGTGATTATGGAAGGTCACGACCTGTCCATTGGTCGCGAAGGTGAGATCAATGCGAATATCCACGCGCAGAACATTGTCATCAACGGTTCCCTGACCGGCGATGCCCTGGCGGACGAGTTGATTGAGATCCGCAATACCGCCGTGGTTAAGGGCAACCTGATTGCCCCGCGTATCCAGCTGGACGATGGCGGTAAGTTCCGCGGCTCCATGGATATGGTGGATACCGATGATGAAATGAAAGCGCGCCACAGCGAATTTAAAGAAAAACTGGTACACCCCAGCCTGCCACCCAAGGACGAAGCGCCGGCGAAGCCTGCCGCGGCGAAAAAATCTTTCGCCCCGAAAACACCTGTTAATGAGAGTGCCAAGGACCAGGCCAAAGATCAAGCCAAGGAAGCCGAGCCGGCAGACAGCTGATCGCTGATGGCTCGACCGCGGCGCCGTTACCTCCGACGGCGCTGCACTTCTATTCCTGGCTCACGCCCTCGAACCTTTGCGATAACCGATGCAACACCGTTCTTTTGGCCTCGCTGCGTTAACGACCGAGATGGTCAAAAGCGGGGACCGAATCCTCGACCTTGGACCGCTCTCATCCGGTACCACCCAGGCTTTTCTCCGCCTCAATTGCCAGTGTCATATTGAAGATCTGGTGGAATACCTCACGGACAACCAGTCCTGCAGTGACCCACTGGCGGCGCTAGAGGAGCACCTGCTGCCAAAGCCCGCGGGTCTGAAATTTGATGTGATTCTGTGTTGGGATCTGCTCAATTTCCTCGACCTGGAAGTGATTGAGCACTTGATCCAACTGCTAAAACCCCACCTCAAGCAGGGCACGATTCTGCATACCATGCGCTACACCGGTCGCGATCAGCCGCGCAAGCCGCGACGCTTCCGCCTGCTGGAGGATTTCTGCTTCGAGTATGTGGACGATCCGGAATATCCGGAAGTTCCGTCCAAGGGCCACTCCACGGTAACGCTACTCAAGTGTATGGATCGATTCACTTTGTTCAATTCATTGATGAAGCGCGAGGGGATGGATCAGAACGTGACCGAGCACTTCCTCGAGTACGACAGCGTCACTTCGCGCAATCAGGTGCGCAGCGGCGGAGCTTCGGATGTCAGTGCCTACTTCAATACCGTGCGCGATGACGAACGTATCGAACTCTCCGGTATCGGAAAAACACTGGGCGCGTTACCGGCTGCCAGTACCGTTCTTGATTGCGGGCGTAAAAACGGCCGCAATATCGATGCGCTGAAAAAGAAAGTCGGTTCACTCTACGTGGAAGACCTGCACGCTTCGCTCACCTGGCGAAAGAAGACCCAGGGCGAGGCGGCTGGCCTCAGTGAGTCCATGTTCAGTTTTGACAAGGGCACCCGCCTGGACGGCGTGCTTCTCTGGGACCTGCTGAACTACTGCACCCGGGAACAGGTGCAGGCTCTGGGGGAACTGTTCGCGGAGCGGATGAATGCCGGCGCAATCCTGCATTTTCTGGTGCACAAATCAGCACAACAGCCGGAGCGCCCGTCGATGTTTGAAGTATTGGAGGACGGTCGCGTGGCGGTCACCGGCATTTCCAGCAAGCGTTGTGCGCGCAACCTGGGCAGTACTGCCGACCTGATGCGGCTGCTGCCGGATTATCGCTTGTACAGCCACCATCTCGCCCGGCTGCCATCCGGGGAAGCCATTCAGGAATTTGTACTGCAACTCAAAGGCTGAATATTCATTGTTTGAACGTTCCGTTTGAGTAAATTGCTTGAACACGACGTTCGAGAAAATTTCGAGAAAAACACAATGTCTGAATTATTACGCTCTGTATTTCTTGCTCTCAGCCCGGATGCGGTGACCGAGGGATTTCTGTATTTGATGCTGTCTCTGTTCACTCTGGCGCTGGTGTGCCGGTTCGCCCGTCGCGGTGGCGAATTTGTGGAGCAGGCACCGGGGCTGCTGACCTCTCTGGGGATTCTCGGTACCTTCACCGGGGTGATCATCGGGCTGTTTGAATTCAGTCTGGTGGATATTGACCAGAGTATCGCAAACCTGCTGGACGGCCTGAAGACCGCGTTTATTACCAGTGTGTGTGGTATTGGTCTTTCCATTTTGCTGCGTGCACTGACCCGTTTTATTCCAGTTCCCGGCGATGTGAGCGGGCCGGTGATAGAACTGTCGGATATTCAGCAGTCCCTGCAGCAGTTGCAGAGCACGTTGGTAGCGGGACAGGAGCGGCAGTTGAAGCAGAGCGAAAATCAGTTGGCGGAATTCTCTGAACAGATTTCCCGCGCTCTGGTTGGAGAAATGGAGCAGGTGGTACAGCGCTTCAACGAGCGTGTGGAATCCCAGTTCGGTGACAACATGGCCCGATTTGGTGAGAACTTCAGCCAGTTCGATGCCATGGTGGCAACACTGACCAACGAATACAAAGCGCACGAAGAGCGCGTCGAATATTGGTCCGAGCACTGTGATACCGCGGTTATCGGCATGGTACAGGTCGCCCGCGATTTGCAGCAGGTACATCAGCAGCTGGCGGAAGTGCCGCAGTTCTTTGAGGGAATGCAAGGCTTCGGCCAGGATGTACGAGAGCAGATGCAGGCGCTCAATGCGCAACTGGAGCGCTATGGCCAGATCAGTACGCAGGTCCAGGACGTCATGCCTCAGCTGGGGGATCGCATCGCACAGTTTGTGGAAGGTATCGATGTGGTGCAGCAGGTGATGACCAGCGACATGAAGCAGTCTCTGGTCAGCATTGCCCAGCAGAGCGAATTGCTCGGTGCGCAGATTCAGGCGGTTTCCGGCGCGTTCGAAAAAATGTCGAGCCTGGATGCGGACTTTATCCAGTCACTGGTACAGGAATCTGTCACCACGCACCGCAACGGCATGCAGGAACTGGCATTGCAGCAGGCCCGCACCCACAAGGAAATGGTGGATGCACTCACCCATGTTATCCGCAAGAGCATTGGCGAGTCTGAAAATACCATCGGCAAGCAATACCAGTTGGTGGAGCGCCGTATGGAAGAGGAAGTCGAGGGTGTGATCAGTGCCATGGGGCAGGCGCTGGCGACCATCAGTGGTCAGTTCACCCGGGACTACCGTCAACTGATTGGGCAGATGCAGCGTCTGACGGAGTCGGCCGCGCGTGCCCAGTCCCGGCAGCAGGTAGAAAGCCGCCATGAGGAAATCGCCTGATGGTGCAGCGGTCTGGATATCACGGCGGCCGTGTAAGCCAGGATAGAGGCGATGACGCCTCCTGGATCAGTGTGTCCGACCTGATGGCCGGATTGATGATGGTCTTCCTGTGTATTGCGGTGGCGATGATGCGCTCGGTGATGATCGAGCGGGAAAAAATTCGCACCATCGCTATGTCCTACAAGGAAAACCAGCTGGCCATCTACGAGACCCTGCAGCGGGAATTTGCCCCGGATCTGGGTCGCTGGGGGGCCACCATTGATCGCGAAACACTGACCATCGCCTTCAATAACTCTGATGCCATGTTTGAAACCGGTGAGGCTGAGCTTAATGCCAGCTATCAGGTGGTATTTGAAGAATTTTTCCCGCGCTACATGAATGTGCTGGCCCCGTTCAGAACTTCTATTGAGGCCGTGCGGATTGAGGGCCACACCAGTTCTGGCTGGGGGCAGTCCAGTGACCCCAATGCCATGTACTTCAACAACCTGCGCCTGTCGCAGGATCGCGCGCGCTCGGTGCTGCGGTTCGTGTACACCCTGGATGCGGTTACGTCCTACAATTCCTGGATGATGAAGAATGTGGCCGCAGTCGGATATTCTTCATCGCGGCCCATATACAATGCGGATGGCAGTGAGAATATTGACCAATCCAAACGGGTGGCCTTTCGCGTGATTACCAACTCTGAAACCAAGATCCACAGCATTCTCGAGGAATCCTTCTGATGAGACGCTGGGCGCGGCATCTGGAAGCACTGACCCGTGCTGTCTCCGGTATGGGGCCGTCCATCACCACCCCCGAATCTGCCGAGGGGGGCCAGGAGGAAGGAGGACAGGAGGCTGCAGTAGCGGATGAACAGGAAGTACAGGCGTTGTCTTCGTCAAATGAGTCCGTACCGGAAACGGCGGCTACCGCCAATACCAGTGGTGAGGAAGTAGAACCAGCGCAAGTGGCACTGGAATCCCTCGAGCAGACACTGGTGCGCGGTATGGAAGTGGCACTGGGTGATCTGGATCAGACCGCCCACGGCTGGATTTACCGCGGGCATCCGGTGATGGTGTTCGCCGTAGACGTTGCTGGCGTGGAAGACCTGAATGTGCGCAAAGAGTTTTTCCATCGTATCCACCTTGCCAGCTGTTGCGGCGCCCTGGAAGATCCCGCACAGCCGGTCTGGATTGGTACTGCGCGCGAAGCACTGTCCGCACCGGGGCTGGAACAACCGCCCCACGCCTGCGAGTACTGTCTTGCCAAGGTCAATCACCGCGGCTACCGCAGCCTTGGTCCGCGGGATCGGGGCAGGGTTGCCTCGGCGCTCAGTTTCCACTGGCATGTCAGTCAATTTGCCGATGAGTTTTTCTCCACCGATCGCGCCAGCTTCTGGACGCCCGGCAAACGACCACAGCCACTGCATGCACTCACACCTGAAGTACAAGCGGATTCGGGCACCTGCGGCTTTTGCGAGTGGCCGGTACCGAGTGGTAAAGAGTGGTTTGTACCCGTGGATCGCGGTGTTGCTCTGGGACTGGCTGTGGATGCCTGTATTCTCTGCGCTCAGCAGCAGGCCGCCGGCGTACTGACGCTGCCGGAAAACAGTGCGCTTGCCGCCAGTGAATCGCGTTATCGTCACTGGCAGGCGCAGGTGGTCGAGGATAACGGCGAAAAGGTAGAAGAGACCGGCGAGCGCAACTGGCAGCGGGTGCGTCGACAGTTGCCTCTCGACTGGCACCCGCTCTGCGAGCAGCTGGAGCGCAAACTCGCAGCGCCACTGCTGTTTCACCGTTTTGCCGGATACGAGGGCGTCGCAGTACTGGCGTGGCCGGAACACCGCCGGGGTATTGTCGCCAGTGACAATGAACGGGATCGGCTGCCGGAGGGCTGGGACTTCTGGACCATCAGCGGCGTGCTCGGGAGCCTCGGTTAATCATCCGCAATCAAGAGCTGTAAATACGAAAAAAAGGGCAATCCATGG
The DNA here is from genome assembly GCF_020991125.1 of Microbulbifer celer. NCBI lineage: Bacteria > Pseudomonadati > Pseudomonadota > Gammaproteobacteria > Cellvibrionales > Microbulbiferaceae > Microbulbifer > Microbulbifer celer. Next base: position 3,020,149 of record NZ_CP087715.1, on the reverse strand, counting down.
ATTGCCCTTTTTACTTGTCCTCATTTTAGTGCCTCGGGTCAGCGTTCTGATTACTGACGAACAGTCACCTTGGTGCCCATTGGCGCATTCTCATAGAAGATTTTCGCCATGTGCCAGGGCAGACGGATGCAGCCATGGGATTCCGGGCGACCGGTCACTTTGCCCGCGTGCATACCCACCGCACCGTTTACCCGCATAAAAAAGTCCATCGACGCGCCGCGGAAAACCGTGCCCGCCGGACGCTTGTCGCGGCGTACATCTACGCTCGATTTGCGCACATAGCCGGCGCGGTCTACATAGTGGCCGAACAAGTTGGAGCGGTGATCAATATCTTTCTCGCTGATCCGGAAAGAGCCCGTAGGGGTGCGGTAACCCGCGATACCCGTGGCCACCGGTGAGATACCGGCCAGGCGTCCCCCTTTGTAGAAGTAGGCACGCTGCTCACTGATATCGATGATGATATGCGGTGTTCCGCCCACCACATCCCGGCGCCACCAGGCACTGCCATCGGTCATGGATCTGTGTTGCTGATAGGGGTAGGGATAATCACCGGCCTGTGCTACCGGCGCAAAGGCTGCCGTGGTGGCGAGTACCAGGCTGCTGCCAACAAGCATTTTCTTAATCAGGGAAGTGAAAGTTTGCATGCGTACCTCATCTGCTCTTGCGAGCCAATTGCAGGCCGTTGTGTGCTGGCTTCGGTTACCCATTGTTGGGTTGGCCGTGTAGCCGAATTTCCGGTCAAATTCAGGACGAGCGAGGTCCTGCACCGGACGTGCACAAACAGTACCTTTGAATTTCCCCAATGCGGCGCGCCGGTGTGTCCCGGTTTGGCCGCGGGATGAGCCCGCCTCAGAGTGGATCTCTCTAGGTTCGCGCAAGGCTCGAGTAAGCTTCCAGCGAACTTCGAGAGATGCACCTGTGGCAAGTGAGAGGCATGGTAGGGTTAGGCTTTGGCGCCTATTACATTTAAATGGAATGAGCCGAATTCGGCTTATTGCAAAGGGGAAATGTTCCTGGATGGTGTTGGTGGAGAGCCGGCGGGGGGCAGAAAAAAGGCCGGCTAAACAGCCGGCCTGAAAATCCAGAAGGGGTCTGGATACTTGCTTTGACGAGAGAGCAACCAAATCGACGTTTTTATCGAGAGGTACAGGTTTGAGTACGCTCGTGGGCCTCGGTTCGGCCCGCTCGATAAAGTAACCGCCAAATTTTCAACTGAGCCCGATCATTGGCATTGGACTCATCAATTAACGCTTAACTGTGACGAAAAACCCGCGCGCCAGCGACCGGCAGGGTGAGTAGATTGCCGTCCACACTGCCGGAAAAACCCGCTGGGGTGATGTCTTCGGCGCCCACAAACGGTGCCGGCAGAGTGTATTCCGCTGCCGTCTGACCCAGGTTCAGGGCTACAAAATAGCGTTCCTGTTCGACCCCTTGATCTTGAACACTGCGCTCGAACACCAGCAGGTCATCGCCGGTATCGACAATGTTCTGCTCGGCAGTGGCCAGTGCCGGCGACAGCGCGGCGTGCCAGTCCAGCAACGCGCGGAACCGGTTCAGCATCGAGTGCTTGTCGTCTTCCTGTACGGAAACCGCAAGGTGATAGTGCTCTTCCGCTACCGGCAGCCAGGGTTTTGCCCTGGAGAACCCCGCGTTGACCTCGCCACCATTGAACCAGGGCATGGGGGTGCGGCAACCGTCGCGGCCCTTGAACTCCGGCCACAGGTTGATGCCGTAAGGGTCCTGCAGATCCTCGAACGCCACCTCCGCTTCCGGCAGACCCAGTTCCTCGCCCTGGTACAGGCACACACTGCCGCGCAACATCAGCTGCATCAGCAGGAACAGCGGGGCGCGGGCCAGCGCGGTCTCGCGGTCGAAGCCCTTGTTCCAGCGGCTGAAGGAGCGCGGCACATCGTGGTTGGAGATGGACCAGCAGGGCCAGCCTTCCTCAATAACGCGGCGGTTCTTTTCCAGGGTTTCCCGCAGGAACTCTGCACTGCAATCTTCCGACAACAGGTCAAAGGAGTAAGCCATGTGCAGGCGGTTCTCGGTGGTGTAGTCCGCCATGATCTTGTGGGTGTTGTCATCGCCCACCTCGCCCACGGTGGTGGAGCCGGGGTACTGATCCATCAGCGCGCGTACGCGCTGCAGGAAGACCAGGTTTTCCGGCTGGGATTTGTCGTGGATATGCCACTGGTGCTCGTAGGTGTTCACCGGCGGCAGACCGTTGTCGTCCAGCTTCAGCGGACGCGGCGGATTGTTTTCCAGCGACGGGTTGTGGAACGCGTGGTTGATCGCATCCAGGCGGAAGCCGTCGACCCCGCGATCGAGCCAGAATTTCAGGTCCGCCAGCAACTGTTCCTGAACTTCCGGATTGTGCAGATTCAGGTCCGGCTGCTCCTTGAGGAAGTTGGTCAGGTAGTACTGACGGCGACGGGTGCACCAGCGCCACGCGCTGCCGCCAAAGTTGGACATCCAGTTATTGGGTGCGCTGCCATCGGGGTTGGCATCCGCCCACACAAACCAGTCCGCCTTGGGGTTGTCGCGGCTGGATCGGCTCTCCTCAAACCAGGGGTGCTGGTCGGAGGCGTGGCTCAGGATCTGGTCGATGATGACCTTCAGGCCCAGTGTATGGGCGGTTTCGATGACCCGGTCAAAATCGTCCAGGTTACCGAAAATCGGGTCGACATCGCGGTAGTCCGATACATCGTAGCCGAAGTCCGCCATGGGGGATTTGAAGAAAGGGGAAATCCAGATGGCGTCCACGCCCAGGGATTTCACATACTCGAGCTTCTGGCAGATCCCCTGCAGATCGCCGATGCCATCACCATTGGCATCGCAGAAGCTGCGTGGATAGATCTGGTAGATGACGCAATTGCGCCACCATTCGCCATTGTGCTCACTGATAGTGTTACCGCTCATACCTTGAGTCCGCTGGATTGCTGTTTATTAGGTTAGGGTGGAGTATGGCGATGCCGTGGACCGCTTACCTCCTCCCCCGCAAGGGGTGGAGGGAGCGGGCTTTCAGGGGGTGTTGTGACTGAGTGGTCTCGTGCGTTGGGGGAAGCGGGATGAGAAAGGCAACATCGACGGCCTCCCTTCCCAAACTGGTACCACCGTACACGCAATAATCGGTGCTGTTCCTTGAAGGCCGATTTACCGCTCTTTATGATTCTGAGTCTTTCACAGGGAATTGAAAAGACGGCAAGGAATCCATGACCACACCACATAATCCTCTTCAGCACACCCCCCAGAACTTTCCTCTTATCGCCGGGCGCAACGCAGGCAAGCCAATCCGCTGCAGGCCCGAGTTACAACCGGTCTACGACCGCCTGCAACAGGCCGCCCAGCGCAACCACCACTGGGCACGGATCGCGGTCAAAGAACTGAATGCGCTGACCACCGGTATGCTGGGGAAAAACAACGTATACGTACGTCCCGGTGAACGCGAGCGCTCCAGTGGCAGTGAGAAGTATTATGTCTTTCTGCCGGGACTGAAGGCGACGGTGGTACGTTGGATGAATGACCAGTTTTGTATTATGGAGCTGGACCTGGATGCACATTACTATGATTTGGCGGCACCGGGTGAAGAGGGCACCCGTTTGGGGCTCTATCGTGTTTCAACCGGCCGCGGTCATAACTCGTGGTCGTCAACCTATGTTGCAGATAGCAAGATTCTTCCTCAACGAGGGCGATTAGTTACAGTCGCAGACGCCCAATTTAGTAGTGCAGACGACGCTGTTGAAGATACGCTTCCCAGAACCATGAAGCATCTTGGATTGGGGGCCGCCCAAGTCCCCGAGAGTGGTGCGGATCTGCATTTCACACCAGGCAAAGCGCGACTGGGAGGGCTTTTCAGTTATAACCCTCTGTCGGTGGCAAACAGTCGCGCATCTGCAGTGCTGTTAGCCAGTTCCATGGCGGCGGCTCGGGATATAGAGGGCGTGGTATGGGCCGCAGATTTCGGCGGTTCCGCGGTGTTGACCCAGGCGATGCAGATATTGGTGGATAAAGGGATCAGCCTGGAAAGTCATACCGTTTACTTCCACAAGCCGCGCACATCGCCTGCAAAAGCACTGAAGTTAGCCCACCAGCTACAGATGCGTTTAAATGAACGTATTGCTGATACCGGGTTGAGTGCGCGCGGTGCACTTAGTCAGTTTGGCGTGGCTGGATTAAGGCTGAGAAATCAAGATGATCCCTACAACAAAGGTTACCACGCTGAGGCCTGGCTGAACGGCGGCCTCAAGGTGGCCGCACCGGTGGGTGTTTTGGCTGCAGCCATTGGCGGGCAGGCTGGGTTGGTTGTAGGTGGCATTGCTACCGCCATCGGTGGGGTCGGAGTCGTCCATGCGCTGGGTAAAAGTGCTGCGGAAAGTTTTGGACACCATTTCAGACGTTGAGGGGCGTTATGCGTAATCTATTCAAATACCTCCCGCTGGAGTGGCGGCGCCGGGATGCTTATTGCACGCCTCGGGGGCCATCGTTTTCCAGTTCGCCTGAAACCACTTTGGTACTTGGCGGCAGCCGCCTGAATTTGCGTGCTCCCAGGCATAGGCCGTTGCGCCGTTCGGTAAAGCAGACAAGAATTCTGCCGGGGCATGACGTGTTGATTGATCCTCGCCTGAGCCGATATGGACAGGGGGTGATGGCGAATTCACACTGGGGTATCAACTGTGTATTGAGGCGCTTGTGGGCGTTCTACGGGCCGTGGATGAGCGGGTGTAAGGGGGAGTTGATTCTCAGTGTGAGTGTCATTGGCCGCTTTGATGAACACAGATTTGAGAACTTATCTTTTTTTAACCCCAGGGCCTTTGAAGTGGTCTTGATGCGCTATTTAAACGAGCGCTACGGGCACCACAACTGGGAAAATGAGCTTGCCCATATTCCGCGTTTTCATGGCCCCGTAGATTGGCAGCGTCATTCGCATTTACCCGTTCCCAGTGCCAGCTTCAAAATCAGTCGTGGCGCAGACCCGGAGAAACTGATCCGCCCGGAGCATGTTTTTGTGTTCCCGATAACCGAGGAACATTTTGTTGAAGTTTGTTTTGAGCGGCGATATCACAGTTTCGATTCTGAACACCGTCCCACATTCGATATATCGCCGATTGAAAAACTTCAGGAAGACATATTCAACAGCATCACCCTGGAACTCGGCCCGGAAACCCAGGCCAAGGTCGACAAAGTCAAAGCCGAAGTCGGCAATATGCAGTTGTGCAAAGAATTCGCGCCGCTGAAATGGCCCACCAATATCTACCCACCTGAGACTTCCGCCGCGCCGGAAGGGCAGAACGCGCTGCAAGCCGGGGGCTGATGATGGTAGATGCGCTGCGCTTATCTCCCCTACGGTACGATCGTGTTGATTGCATAAGTAAGGTGGATAAGCGCAGCGCATCCACCATGGACCACTAGTGTGGTGTAACGAACTAGGGCTGGTCCTGCACCGACCGCAATAGCTGCTCCGCCAGCGCAATCGCCTGCTGGCGATCTTTCACATCCAGTTTCTGGTACAGACTGCGGATATGCGTCTTGATGGTGCTGGGGGCGACCTTGAAGTGTCTGGCGATACGCTCGTTGGAGAGACCGGAGTGAATGGCGTTCAGGACCTGCCACTCCCGCGGAGTGAGTGGGGAGTGACGCAGGAAGTCCGGCAGGTCGTCGCTGGCGAGGATTTCGCGCACGATGGTCTCATCCAGTTCGATCCGGATGCCACCGCCCAGCTCCGGCTGTTGCTGAGCCAGTTTGATCAGCTCGCGGGCCTTGTCCGCGCGGGCGTCGTCCAGGGCCTGTTCTCCCCCTTTTTCTTCTGCTTTCTCTTTTTCTTCCAGGGCGGCTTTTAATATTACGATCAGGGGTTTGCCGATCTGCAGTGCACTGGCGGTGAGATCGCTTTCCAATAATTGGCCGAGGGCGGTGTGGATATGTTTTAGCGCTTGCTCCCGGCGCTCCCGCAACCAGGCGAGATGGGCGGCCAGTACGCGATTGCGCAATTGATCGGTGAACAGACCGCAGGTTTCGGAAACCGAGAGCAGACGGCTCAGCAGGCGGTTGGCGTCGGACCAGCGATGCAGTTCGATCAGCGCGCGCACATGGTTGCGCCCGTGGCACTGTTCGAAATGGTTGCTGGGGCGGTCCGCCACCGGCACCGCCTGTTCCTGCCAGGTGGCGATGGCCTCGGTATTGCCCAGTGCGCGCCACACGCGCATGCGGGCGGCGTCGGCATTGGCGATCCAGTCGCGATGGTAGCGCTCATCGGTGAGCAGGTGATCCACCCGCTCCAGCCATTCAATGGCCTCGTCTTTGTCCCCGCGGGCCACCGCCACTTTCAGCAGCAGGGTGTATTCCGGCAGCAGCCAGCGCTCGCCGACCTTGCGATTGATCTGCATGCCGCGTCGGGCGGATTCCGCCGCGCCGTCCAGGTCGCAGGCTTCCCACTGCAGTTGTCCCTGCAGGCGGCATACAAATTCAGAAATGGGCAGGCCGGTCAGGTGGTGCTCTTCCACCAGGCGCTGGGCGCGCGCATGTAGCGCAGCGGCTTTTTTCAGCAGCCCGCGGGCAAAGGCGATTTCGCTCTGCTGGCACAGGGTCCAGGCGGCACTGGGAATATCCTTGCGCGCGAGGGTGATTTTTTCCACCGCTTCCATATGGCGGCTGGCCTGATCCAGTTCGCCGAGGCAGAAACTGGTTTCGCCGATCACTAGCTGCGCGGCGATACGTTCGTTGTCCTGTTCCGGTGGCAGCAGGTCGAGGGCTTCCTGGGCATATTCCTTGGCCTTGAGGATCTGTCCCCGGGCCACGGACACCTGTGCGCGCATGGCGGCAAAGGCGCCTTCATAGGATTCCCACTGATCCGGATCTTCCCGCTGCAGCCAGCTTTCACTGGCGGCGAGCAGTTTGTTGCAGCGCGCGTAATCGAAGCTGTCTCGGGCCAGGCGTGCGGCCAGCAGGGTAAAGGGGGCGTAGCGTTTCAGCGCATCTTCGCCGAGCCAGTTGAGGCTGTCGTTCAGCACCCGGAATTGTCCCTCGCGCAGGAACTGCTCGCCCTGATCGGCGATCAGGTTGTGTACCCGCTCGCGGTCTTCGGCGGCCAGTGCGTGGCGCAGGGCCTCCAACGGTTGCCCCAGCTCCAGCCAGGTATCACTGGCAATCTGGTGCAGTTGCTCGCGCTGCTGCCGCTCTGACAGTTGGCGTTGCAGAAAGCGCGCAAATACCGGGTGAAAGCGGAACCACTGGCGGCTGGAATCCAGCGCCTGTAAAAACAGCCCGCGGCTGGCCGCCAGTTCCAGTTGCTGCTGGCCGCCCTCCTGGCCGCTGAGGCGCTCGGCGAGGGTGCCGTTGACGCGAGTGAGGATGGAGGTGCTGGCGAGCAGTTTGCGCAGCGGCGGGTCTAGCCGTTCCAGTACTTCTTCGGCCAAGTAATCGAGAATATGGCCGTGGCCCTGTTCCAGTTCGCCGAGATAGCGGTCCACTTCTTCGCGGTTGCGCACCGAGAGTGCGAACATCTGGATCGCCGGCGGCCAGCCTTCCGACAGCTGGTGCAGCTGGGCAACGCGATCGCTGCCGAGGGTAAAGGGCAGCCGGCGGGCGAGGAGTTGGGTGGTTTCCTCTACCGACAATGCCAGCTCGTCGGTACCGAGTTCCAGCAGGCGGTCCTGCAGGCGCAGGTTGCCGAGCCCCAGGGGCGGTTGGCTGCGGCTGGTGATCACCACGCCGATCCCCGCCGGTGCGTGGCGCAGCAGAAAACGCGCAGCGTCGTGGACTTCGGGGTTGTCGATCTGGTGGTAGTCGTCGAGGACGATGCGCAGTTCGCTGGGAAGGTGGCGCAGCTCCGAGAGCAGCTGGCTGATGATCAGGGCCGGGTCCGGGACCTGCTGTGCCGCGAGCATGCGACAGGTTTCCGGCACGCCGTTACCAGTGGCGCGGTGCACACTTTCCACCAGGTAGCGACAGAACTGCCCGGGTTCGTTATCGCCGCTGTCGATGGAATACCAGGCTACTGGATTGCGCTGTTCCGCCGCCCAGGAGGCCACCAGGGTGGTTTTGCCGTAGCCCGCCGGCGCAGTCACCAGTACCAGTTGGTCGCTCTGGCTTTGCTCCAGCAATCCCAGCAATCGCGGGCGCTGGAGCGTGTGTTCCGGGCAGTCGGGGAGGCTGTACTTGGAGGCTAGGAGCATGGCGTTGACCGATCAGCATGGCTTGGGCCGGGGTTCCCACACTCAAGTAATACCACGCTGGAACCCCGGGAGGCGCAATTGTACAACTTTAGTGTGCCAGCCCCCCGTTCGGTCCGCGTCCTCCCCCGGGGGGGAGGAGTCGCTCAGCCTTCCTTGCTATCGGCCTCCGTGGTTTTCGCGCCTGCTTTCGCGCTAAAGGCGTGCAGCCCGATTACTGCGCCCACAAAGCCGCCGGCATTGCGTGTACTCACAACCCGGCCATCCGCTGCCAGCAGCAGCGGCTGCCAGGGCTTTTCATCTTCGAGGCGGTAGTGGAAGTCGTATTCCGAGCCGCGGGCGGTGACGCGCAGCTGGATATTTGTTAGTTCCCCGGCCTCGGTTGTCAGTGCATTGCGGGCAATGGTTTGTCCCTGTGGATTTCCCCCGCCGTTGCGGCGACTGACAATCAGATCGGAACCGCCGTCTGCATTGCCGGTCACCCCGAAAAAGTAGAAGTGCTCACTGTTCTGGAAAACCGCCATGCCAGCGCGGTCACCCTTCTGTTGAGGGTGATAGCGCATCTGGGTTGTGGCAGTAGCCTGCAGGTGCTGCTGTCGGCGCGCGAGAAAAGCGGGGTTATCTTTCTCGCCCAGAGCGATGGGAGTGGGGTTGAGTTGAAGGCTTCCCGGTGTCCGCGTAAGGCTGTACCAGGGGGAGGGCGATGGATTGCGCAACTGCAGCCAGTGCATGGGTAAATCCGGTGCATCGAACTCATCGCGCAGGGTGAAATTGCCGGTTGTCGGAACCGGGGCCGCGGGTTGGGGTGGCAAGGCGGGGCGCTTGCCGACGGTGGGAATCTGCTGCTCGCCGCGGGTAATCACTGGCCAGCCGTTTTCCCAGCTTACCGGCATCAGAAAGGTCTCACGCCCGGTATTGTAGAAGTCTCCTTCATACGGGCGAGTGCCGAGAAACACCGCCCACCAGTTATCTTCCGCATCCTGTACGAAATCCGCGTGACCCACGGAGGTCACCGGGTTCTGGCGTTCCGGGTCGAGATGACGCTGGGTGAGGATGGGGTTTTTATCCCAGGGCGTAAAAGGCCCGAATGGCGACTCGCCTTTGAGCACGACCTGTGAGTGGTTCACACTGGTGCCACCCTCGGCGGCGATCAGGTACAACTGGCCATTTCGGCGCAGCAAATGAGGGCCCTCGATCCACACTGGCTTTTCTGCCAGGTTCACGCCGCCGTTGACGATCAGTTTGCGCGGGCCAGTAGTCTTCAGATTTTCCGCATCGAACTCCTGCACCCAGATTGCCCGGTGGCCTTCGTACAACGGCTCGCCCTCTGGAGCGTCGTTGTTGAGGATATAGGCCTTGCCGTCGTCGTCAAAAAACAGCGATGGATCAATCCCTCCCACTTCCGGCAACCACACCGGATCCGACCAGGGACCGGCGGGATCCTCTGCGGTGACCACAAAGTTACCACCGCAGTCCACACATGTAGTGATCAGATAAAAGGTGCCACTGTGGTAGCTGATGGCGGGGGCAAAAATACCGCGGGAAATTCCAAGCCCGGAAAAGTCCAATTGTCCAGGCCGGTCAATTACATGGCCAAGTTGGGTCCAGTTCACCAGGTCACGGCTGTGAAAAATGGGGATGCCGGGGAAGTGGGTGAAACTGGAATTGACCAGGTAGTAGTCTTCGTCCACTTGAACGATGCTCGGGTCCGGGTAGTAGCCGGCCAGGACCGGGTTGCGGTATTCGTCCTGGGCGATTGGCTGCTCAAAAATCGTGTCTTCGCCGCGGTATTCGAGCCAGTCGAATAGCGCGGGATGTTCAGTTTCCGCCGATACGCCCGATGAGGTAGTAACTAATACAGCGGCGGCGGTCAGGTTGCGGATGAATTTATTCATGGTGTGAATAACTCTCGTCGTGATGGCTTTCAGTAGCTTTCAATAGCGTTCAGGCCGTTGACCAGGTAGGCCAGTGGCGCATTCCAGTTGATGGCAATTTCGTTGCTGGCATAACTGCATACGTGATCGGTGTAGGACTGATCGGTGATCTTGCTCGGGTACTCACATCCGTCCTGCTGCGACGGATTGGGGCCTCCCACCAGAAATCCGGGCAGGGGCGGTAGATCCGGGCGCGCCGCGGCCAGGCGGTGGTGAGGGTGTTGAGGGGTTTTGTAGCCAAAGCCGGTGACGTAGGAAAACCCGGTGGCATTGCGGCCCAGCAAGTAATCCCGCGTGGCTTCTGCGCTGTGTAGGAACTCGCTATCGTTGGTGATACGGAAAGCTTCCAGAAAAAGAATACCCTGATTCGCGGCTACGGCATTGCTGCCCCATACAAAGAAGTCCGGATTGCTTGCCATGGGCACCCGGTAGGCACTGCGCTCACCGGCACTGCGCAATTCTCGCGCGGCGACCACGAGATTTTTTTCGATCGCGCTGCGCCAGGGGCCGCTGCCCTCCGGCAGCTTGTCTCCGTGAAAGAGGAGGCTGTAATAGCCGAGCCATCGCACATCGCCCCAGTTGGGCAGGCTGTATCCCCGGGTGGAATTGGTGATGGTGGACCAGAATGTCTCTTCTTGTGTCGCGAGGTAGAGCTCCGCCGCCGCCCATAGGCGCTCGTCATCGAGCTGTTCATCGCCATAGGCGCCAGTGGTCACGTCCGGATCGAACTGACGATTGATTTCATCCTGACGATAGTGCACCGCGGGATTGTTTTCCGCCCACCGCCAGGCGGCCAGCGCGGCCTGCAAATAGGTTTTGCTCTCCTGTTCCAGATAGGGCGCGTATACGCGCGAGGCCTGGGCCATCACTGCGGCAAAATCCAGCGCGGCGGCCGTTGTTTTCTGCACCATGTAGCGCGGTTGCGTGGCCTGATGTGCGGCCGTTTCCATGCCTTCAAAACCGGCGGTGGTGAGCTTGTGGTACACGCCGCCGTCGCTCGGGTCTTGCATGGCAACGAGCCACGCCAGGTTGTAGTGCACCTCATCAAGAATATCCGGTAAGGCATTGCCGGATTCGGGAATATTCAGGGGCTGCGCGGAAAAATATTCCGGATAGCGTTCAAAGGCGCTCATCAGCGTGCCCATAGTGATGCCGCTGTTAACCACGTACTTGTTGTAGTCGCCGGCGTCGTACCAGCCCTTGGGCGCGGACACCAGGGTATTGGTTGGCCGTTCTTCAGTTGCGGCAGAGGGATGAATCCGCACCTTGTCATCCGGATGACCGGCGGCGCGGTGCCAGGGCCCCGCGTGAACTTCTTTCAATTCCGTTGACGCGCGCTGGTAGTAAAACGCTTTAACGCTTGCCGCGGCAAGATCCTGGTAAACCTTGTCGTCCACATTGAAAGGCTTCGAGCGGAGAGCGTCTGTGTCTCCAGCTGTGGCAATTTCGAGATAGTACTGACCGGGGGTTTTCAGGCCCGAGAACTCCGCCACCAGCGTGGTTTTCCCACTCAAGGTTTTCTCTTGGCCCGGTTGCAGCTCGCCGCCCAGCACTGCCCTGCCGGACTTTGAAGCGCGCACCACAAATGTTGGTGGGGCTTTGGGCAGGTCTTGTGTAACGAGAACTGCGACCTTTTCCGACTGCGGGGAAAACCCCAGCTGGTTAAAGCGGAAATCCCCGCTGATTTCAGGGTTGGCCTGTGCATACGGGACGCCGCTGAAGGCCGTGGCCAGTATCAGCGCACTACCGGCGGCGAATATTTTGTTCTTTGACACTGCCATGGTCCTCTTTATTTATTTTTACTCTTACCGCGCTCTTCTTGCGCACTCTGCCTTTTCAGATGGCCCCGCGAATATGCGGGCGCACCTGTTGTTGGTAGTACTCTGCCAGTGCTTGGTGGGTAGATTCGGGAAGGGGGGCGAGGTCGGAAACCGACGCGTTGCGGGCAATCTGTTGTGGGCTGGATGCGCCGGCAATAATGGTGGACACCGCCGGATGATCCAGAATCCAGCGTAGTGCCTGTGCTGCCAGATCGTTGTCGACGTTGTCCGGTAGCAGGGCTTTCAGTCCGTCGACGAGCGCCACACCTTTCTCAAACGGAATACCGCCAAAGGTTTCACCCACAGAAAAAGCGGCGCCGTCGCGGTTGTAGTTGCGGTGGTCGCTTTCGGCAAAGCGGCTGTCGCGGGTGAATTTTCCGGAGAGCAGGCCGGAGGCGAGGGGCAGGCGTACGATAACGCCCACGTTTTTTTCCTTTGCCGTCTGCAGCAGTGCCTCCGCCGCGTCCTGACGGAACAGGTTAAAGATGATTTGCAAGGTGGCGAGCCCCGGGTTTTCCAGGCAGGTGAAGGCTTCTTCAATGGTTTCCACACTGGCGCCGTAGTGGCGGATCAGGCCGCTGCGCTGCAGATCTTCCATCCAGGTGAAGATGTCACCCTGCTGCAATATTTCTGGTGGCACACAGTGCAGCTGGGCCAGGTCGATTGTGTCCACACCGAGGCGTTGGGCAGAATCTTGCAGGCTCGCGCGTATGCTGGCAAAGCTGTAGCCGTCCGGATAGAGGTCCTGCCCACGCCCTACCTTGGTAGCCACCAGCAGATTGTCGGGCTTGTGTGGGAAATTACCGATGTGCTGTTCACTCTGGCCACTGCCATACACGTCGGCGGTATCCCAGAAGTTGATGCCTTCTGCGGCAGCTACGTCGAGAATTGCGCTCGCGGTCTCGTCCGCAATGGGCCCAAAATCCCCCCCCAGCTGCCAACAGCCAAGGCCGATCTCACTCACCCGGTACCCTGTTTTTCCCAGTTGACGATAGTTCACTGTGTCACTCCTGCTGCTGTGGTGGGAGACTTCTATTGAGATGCTTTTCCGGTGTCTTTTCGATCGACCTGGAAAGGCGCCGCGGGCAGACCCGCGCGATTGTAAAGGTTGGCCTCTGCCGGATTATCGGCCCAGGCATAGCGTACGGAATGCGGTTGACTCACCTGATCGCTCCAGACCTCGACGCTGTCACCGGAAATTCGGGTGTTGGCCCAGAAATAGCGGCCATCGCTGCCGGCAATGGCAAACTCAAACAGCGGAGAATCTGCTTCGCGATGACGGCAATCCGTATCGCAGGGTTTTGCTATCAGTTCTCCCTGGGCACTTGAAAAACGCAGCACCGCTTTGTCTCCGGTGAACGTCGCCGATGTCAGTTGCGGGCCGGAAGCCGTGATGTCGTCGTGGCGGTAGACCAGCTTTCTCGCCGCCAGTGCCAATCGTTGGCCCACCGTTTTTTTGTCCAGAGGGTGAATGTCATTCCACTCACCTGCATCGATGGTAACCGCCATGGCGGTATTAGGCAGTGCAAGCGCGCTTGTCTGAGCCTCGCGAAATTCCGCCCATCCGCTGTTGCCGGGTTTGTCCTGTGGTTCCAGAAAATTCGGCAGTTGCACAAACAGGAAGGGCAGCTCCTTGTTGCCGGTATTTTGCTTCCAGCCTTCGCGCCAATCGCGGATCAGTGCCGGTAACAACCGTCTGTACTCGTCCGCACGCCCGACATTGGACTCGCCCTGGTACCAGAGCGCACCGCGGACAGAATATTTCTGCAGCGGGTGGAGCATGGCGTTGTACAGGCCGGCGGGCTTCCAGCGTACAAAGGTCTGGCTTCCCACGGGCTCCATGGTTGTACCCAGCTTGTAGTGCCATTCGCCGCGCAGATCAATACGCTCTCCGGCCACCGTGAGTGCGTAGGGTTTGTCTTCGACGAAGCCGCCGCGACCACCACCATTGATCACGCGGATGGCAATGGTGTTTTTGCCGGCTTTCAATAGTCCCTCCGGCACGCTGTAGCGCCGGCGAGGGTAGAGATAGGTGGTATTGCCCACCTTTTCTCCGTTGATCCAGGTTTCGTCCGCATCAACGATGCGGCCGAGCTCCAGCAGAGCGGATTTTTCGGCCAGTGTTTCAGGCAGGGTGATGGTTTTGCGGAACCAGACAACGCCGTTGGTTTTACCCAGCGCCGTGTCCGCCCAGTAGCCGGGCACGGCCATGGTGGACCAGTCGCCGACATCCAGGTTTTCCACATGCCAGCGTTTGTAGCCCCTGTCGTTGTGATCGGCTTCCCGGTGCCAGGCGTCGCTGTGTTTGCGGTCCGAGCTCTCAATTTGTTCGATCAGGTCATCGTTCTTGAAACGTTGCAGCTCTTTGAGGTGTTCCGGGAATTTTTTCAGGGTTTCCTCGCTTACCCAGGCTTCCGCCGGTGAACCGCCGAGGCTGCTGTTGATGATGCCGATAGGCACGTTTTCAGCGCGCTCGATGTCCGCGGCAAAGAAGTAGGCTACGGCAGAAAAGTCCTGAATATTTTCCTGGGTGGCCGGCAGCCACTGTCCTGCCTCCAGATCTGTGCGTGGGGTATTGAAATCGTAGGTCTGGGGTACCCGAAACTGGCGAATGCGCGGGTTGTTGACCGCGGAAATTTCATCGGCGAAGCGGTGGACCACCCGGTTGATGGGATATTCCATATTCGACTGGCCCGAGGCCAGCCACACATCGCCGACGAGAATATCTTTCAGCTCGATACGGTTTTCCCCGGCGATGGTCATTGAGTGAGGGCCGCCGGCAGGCAGCGATTTGAGGGTCACCGACCAGTTACCGCCGTCGTCGGTCTCCACTGTGTATAGCTGGTCCTGGAATTCAACCCGGACTTCTTCGCCGGCATCTGCTCGGCCCCAGATATTTACCGGTGCACCCCGCTGCAGCACCATGCCATCGCTGACGAGCCGGGGCAGTTGTACGTCCGCATTGGCATGAAAAGCCAGGGAAAAACTGGTGAGTCCTAGTGTCAGGGACACCAGGGGGGTAAGAATGGCTTTCATTGGTGCTCCTCATCGCTGGCAATGTGCAGCAGCTTATTGTTATCGGAATTTTCTTGTCAGGTCTGGCCGATGGCATTGTCACCACATTAGCAGGTAACGCTACCATTTAATGTAAACGTTTACAATAAACGGAGGCCGGTCTACCCTTGCCGGTGCCATAGCCAAGGGAAGAATAACAATGAACAAAATACAGAACAGAAGGCTCCTCACAAGTCGAGGCCTGCTGCTGACCGCCTGCGCGCTCACTGCCTGCGCCTTCACTGCCTGTACCGGAGACACTGAAAAAAGTGCACATGCCGTGGGTGTGAATAAAAGCACAGCAACGGTCGATGCCTCCGCTACCTTCGATGCATTGCCATTTCGTGATACCTCACTGCCCATCGAACAGCGGCTTGACGATCTTGTCGGACGCATGACGCTGTCGGAAAAAATCAGCCAGCTATACAACGATGCGCCGGCGATAGAGCGCCTCGGCGTAGCGAAGTACGACTGGTGGAATGAGGCTCTACACGGCGTGGCCCGTGCGGGCAAGGCCACGGTCTTTCCGCAGGCCATCGGTCTGGCGGCGACCTTTGACGATCAATTGTTGGGCGAAGTAGCCACGGTGATTTCCGACGAGGCGCGGGCCAAGCACCATTACTTTGCCGACAATGGTATGGCGTTCCGCTATACCGGGCTGACATTCTGGTCGCCCAATATCAATATCTTCCGCGACCCGCGCTGGGGCCGGGGGCAGGAGACCTACGGTGAAGATCCGTATCTCACCGGGCAGCTGGCGGTGTCATTTATCAACGGGCTTCAGGGGGATGATCCCCGCTACCTGAAAACCGCGGCAATGGCCAAGCATTTCGCGGTACACAGCGGCCCGGAAAAATCCCGTCACTCCGATGATTATACGGCGAGTAAAAAAGACCTGGCCGAGACCTATTTCCCCGCCTTCAAGACCGCAGTGATGGAAGCCGATGTAGAAGCGGTCATGTGTGCCTACAACCGGGTCAATGGTGAGCCGGCCTGCGGCAGCGATATGCTGCTGAAAGAAACCCTGCGAGAGGATTGGGGCTTTGAAGGGCATGTGGTGTCAGACTGCGGTGCGATCGCGGACTTTTACGAGCCCGATGCCCACAACCTGGTCAGGGCTCCGGCGGAGGCCGCGGCCTGGGCCCTGAAAGCCGGGACCGACGTGAACTGCGGCACCGGCCGGCTCAGCACTTTCGCCAATCTGGGGTTCGCACTGCAGCGCAATATGATTGATGAAAGTGAGATTGATACCGCGGTCAAGCGCCTGTTTGCCACGCGCTTCAAACTCGGCATGTTCGACCCGGCCGATTCCGTGCCCTACACGCAGATTCCCATGTCGGTGGTGGGGTCTGAAGAACACTTGGCGCTAGCGGAAAAAGTCGCGGAAAAATCCATGGTGCTGTTGAAAAACGACGGCGTGCTTCCCCTGGTGGAGGGCACCAAAGTTGCGGTTATTGGCCCAAACGCGACCAATTTTTCTGTACTGGTGGGGAACTACCATGGTTCTCCGATCAATGCGGTGACGCCGCTTGCGGGGATCCGCTCGCGCGCCGGGGCTGGCAACGTAGTCCACGCGCCGGGCTCTGCACTGATTGCCGATCAATACGGGCACTATGAAATCGTCAGCGCCCAAAACCTGTTTCACCGCAATGGAGATGGCGAACTGCAGGCGGGCCTGGAAGCGGAGTATTTCCCCGTTGATCTCACCCGGGGGGAGAAAGCGCGCGATTTCCGCTATATACCGGCAACGACATTGGCTGAGTCTCCGGCGTTTACCCGTATCGATCCCACGGTGGATTTTTACTGGACCCGCTCGCCCATCGACGACACGGTAAACGGGGATTTCGGTGTTGTGTGGAAAGGTGTACTGGTTCCACAGGCGTCGGGAACCTACCTGTTCAAAACCGGTGCTGAGCTGTTACTTGATGGCCAGCCTGTTGACGGCGCAGTGTCTCTCGTCGCCGGAGAGGAATATGCCCTGACGTTGTCGGACGTGTTTCTGCGCACGGTATCGGGTAGCCCGTTGGAGCCGGAAGTCCAGTTGACATGGGTCAATACTTCCCGAGACTACGCGGCCGAGGCCCTTGAGGTGGCGCGTGGGGCCGAGGTCATCTTGTTTACCGGCGGCATCTCCGCAGAGCTCGAAGGCGAGGAAATGTCGGTGGAACTGGAGGGGTTTGATGGCGGGGATCGTACCGACATCAAGCTGCCCTCCGTCCAGCAAGACCTGCTGCGGAAACTGAAAGCGTTGGGCAAGCCGATCGTAATGGTCAATTTCAGTGGCAGCGCCATGGCGCTCAACTGGGAAGATGAAAACCTCAACGCGATCGTACAGGCGTTTTATCCCGGCGAAGCTACCGGTACCGCGCTGGCGCGCCTGCTGTGGGGCGATGTGAATCCGTCCGGTCGTCTGCCGGTAACCTTCTACCGCAGTGTTGAGGACCTGCCGGACTTCAAGGGCTACTCGTTTGCCAATCGCACCTATCGATACTTTACCGGCGATGTGCTCTATCCATTTGGCCACGGCCTGAGTTACACGCAGTTCGCCTACAGTAATTTGAACGTTCCCGAAACCATTGCGCCGGGGGAGGAGCTCGCGATTGATGTGACCCTGACCAACAGCGGTGAGCGTGCCGGTGGAGAAATCAGCCAGGTTTACCTGAGCCTGCCGGATGCACCGGTTGATGTTCCGATTCGTGAACTCAAGGCATTCAGACACACGCAACTGGCGTCTGGAGAGTCGACAAAACTGCAGTTTGTCATTGAAAGTGAGGATCTCGCCTACGTGGACAATGCGGGTGTTTTCCAGCCTTACCGGGGCCGCGTAAATCTCACGGTCGGATCGGGGCAGGGGCCCTATCTGAAAGCACCACAGTTTGCTGAAGCAACCGTGGTCATTCCGTAGAGTTTTCGAGAGCAGAATAAAAAGCCCACCGCTACACCGGTGGGCTTTTTGTTTGCGGTGTCGCCGCAGAAAATCTGCAGAGATAATGAGTGCGGCATGGCCTCGGTTATGGTGAGGCCGTAACAAGGTGGCTCTCGGGCGGCCCGAGGTAGGAGGGCTTCAGGCCACCGGTATCAATCAGGATCTTCTGTAGGGTAACGCCGGGGTCCATGGCGTAGATGCGCAGTCTGTGCTGCCCGGGATTCTCGACCTTGTGTACGGATTCGGATTTCCGCACGCCGTCTTTCACCGCGGTTGCCCATGCGCCTTGCGACAGGTCGGCCAGGATATCCACTACCTGCGGTTTCTCATCGTCCAGCGCAATGGCGTAGCGCATTCCGCGCCCGGGCCGAAAGTTCAGGCTGGGGGCGAACAGGCCCTGTATGCGGATTTCGCCGGCAGTGAACAGCGTCAGATCGTACTCCACGAAGGGGGCCTGGTGCGGATCTTCAAACACCCGGTCACTGGCGGGAAAGACCGAGATGGATGAGTGAGTGCGACCGTGCAGGGGGATTTCCTCCCAGGCTGCACCGCCCGTATCCCGCTTGCGGCTGAAATTGGCCGCCTCAATCGCGATGTAGCCGCCCGCTTCCACGAAGCCTTCAATATTTTGAGTGGCATCCGTATCCGGCTTGAAGCTATTTACCCGCACGCGCGCGCTGCCCCAACCGGTGCCCTTGATATCGATAATTTCCTGGTGCCTGCCCGCGGGGGCGTTTTCCCAGTCGATGGATACGGACAGCGGCAGTGTATGCTGCAGTACAGTACCCTCGGTTTTACTGAGGTGAATCCAGGGTGCGCTTGTGGTCGCGGAAAAATCGAATGGTTTTGTCCCGCGGTTGAACAACTCGATGGTGTGGCTGGCTTCGCCGTAGGGGCTGAACTCTGGAAGAACCAGATTGCCGCTGGCCGGCCAGAATTGCCCACTGCCCTCCACCGCGACACCCATATCCGCTTCACCGTGGGGCTGATAAGAGGCGAGGGCGGGCATGGTATTGGCGGGTGGGTTGTTCCAGTGGGTATAACCGATATGCGGCTGGGACATCATGTGATTCCACTTGCCGTCGTTGATACGGTGGAACTGCTCGCTCAGACTGGCATCCAGCGCGAACAGGTCTTCGGCTTTGTTCGCGAACTCGTTGGTGTCGGTCCGGCCCTGGCTGGCGTAAAGGTGATTGCGGGCGGTGGCCATATATAGTTGAGAAACCACCGCGCTGGCCTTGACTGGGTAGAGCACCAGTTGAAAAAATGCATCGCGGTATTGCAGAGGCATTTCCCGGTAAATTTCTTCCGCCCGAGCCACCAACTCCGCCAGTTCCGAATCAATTCGGCTGGCTTCCTGGTAGTGGTGTTGGCTGTAAGTACCTGGCTCCAGCAGCTCTGGCTTGCGCCGGCCATTGTGACGGCTGTATCCCTGGACAAGCTCGGCAATCTCTTGCGCACGTTCAGGACCAAACTCCCGTGCCGCCCACCGTTCGCCGAATTCCGCTAATCGTTCCTTCGGCCAGGTCTCCGGATTCCATGCCATGCGCAAAAAGAATTCCGTGGGAAACTCCTGCGGCTTCAGGTCGCCCACATTCACCAGCCATATCCGGTCGGCGCCATAGGCATAGGCCAGATTCATCTGCTCCCACACTTTGGCAATAGGGGTGACATTGATCCAGCGGTAGGAGCGCGGCCCGCCAACATAGTCGAAGTGGTAATAGACCCCGGCGCCGCCACTGCGCTGCCGTTCTTCCGGCGTCGGCAGTCTGCGGATATTGCCCCAGTTGTCGTCTGCCCATAGCAGCGTCACATCCTCCGGCACCCGCATACCGCTTTCGTAATAGCCCTGCACCTCCTTGTACAGCGCCCACACCTGTGGCACCTCGGTGAGCGGCCGTTCGTCAAACACCTCGCCGAGAATTTCCCGCTGGTCCTTCACGATTTTTTCCAGCAGGCCGATATTCTGCTCCTCGCTCATGGGCGTATCTGCCTGTCCGCGCATGCCGAGGGTATAGATGCTGTCGTAAGGCTTGTTGCGCTCCGCCCCTTCCTTCCAGAAGTCGTAGAGTCCATCCGCATTCACGGCGTAGTCCCATGCGCCTTTGCCGCGCCCTGAACCGAAGTTCTTTCCGTACCGATTCCACTCCTTGTCCGCCCGCATCATCGGCTCGTGGTGGGAGGTTCCCATCACAATGCCGTACTCGTGCGCGCGCACCATATTCAGCGGGTCGTCATCGTTGAAGGCGTTGTTCCACATCGCCGGCCACAGATAATTCGCCTTTAGGCGCATCATCAACTCAAACACTTTCTCGTAGAACTGGTGGTTGTAATCCCCATACTTCTCCTTGACCCAGTTCGTCAGTGCCGGCGCTTCATCGTTGAGAAATATTCCCCGGTATTTCACCCGCGGCCAATCCACCACGCGCGTATCTGCGCCAATGTAAATCCGATCAGCTTTGCGCACCGGCACATCTGCCCACCAGTACCAGGGCGAAACACCAATCTGTTCGCTGATCTCATAAATCCCGTAAGCCACTCCGCGCCGATCGTGCCCTGCGATCACCAGCGCCCGATCCAATCCGGCTAGTGGACTATCCACCACCTGAATCAGATAGCCTTCCCATTTGTCCCTGATCGCACTCACATCAATCCGCTGCTCGCTGATCAGGCGATCGATCAGTGGGCTTTTGCCGATTTCACCGGCAATTACGGCATGGGTATCGAGGTTCTTGATCGTATGGACCAGCGAGGGCCTGGTACCTGTGACTCGCTCGACATCTTCCTGCAGATTGTGCAATGCCAATCGAATTGCCGCATCTGCGTTACTGTCCACAAACAGTGGCGCGGAAGCCTTGCGGTCGACAAGTCGAAAATCTTCCGGAGAAGGGGATTTGGAAACAAAGGAGGGGCTACCCAACGCGAGGGTATGGGAAGAAAAAAACAGACAGGCGAGGACAGTAACTGCCCAATATAAAAAAACGTTCTTGAGCATATTCAATAAAACTTGGTTTCAAGTAATAACTGCAATTTCTTCACGCAGCGAGCAAATCGTCTCGCTGCCCCATAAATAATTCATTTGGTGACTTGCCGCCTCGACTTTCTCTCGGCCTGCTGTTCAACCGATTCATAACAAAGTGAACCTGATCGTCCGTCACCTTGTTGAAGTCCGTTCCTTTTGGAAAATACTGCCGAATAAGACCGTTGGTGTTTTCATTGATCCCCCGCTCCCAAGAGGCGTAGGGGTGCGCGAAATAAATATCCGCGCCCAGCCCTCTGGCTATAACCTCATGTCCGGAGAACTCAAGCCCGTTGTCGAAGGTTATCGTTTTAATCTTGTCCTTCAGGTGAGCCATGTGAGCAACAGCTGCATCGGCCAGCAAGTCTGCTCGTTTACCCGTCAGTCGCACAATGACTGTAAACAATGTCTTGCGCTCAACCATCGTCAGCAATGCTCCGCTGCGTCCCTTGCCAATGACAGTATCACCTTCCCAGTCTCCAATCCGACTCATCTGATCAACAACAACTGGACGTTCTTCTATACTCACCCTGTTTTTGATCTTTCCCCGCCGGTCGTAGCTGCCATAGCGTTTACGATATGGCTTGGACGCTATCCGCAGATGTGTATACAAATCCCCACCGCTGGCTTGATCTGCATAAATTATCTGGTAAATCGTTTCATGGTGTAGCGAAACACCTGTGTGCCTCTCCAAGTAGATCGCAGTCTGCTGCGGGCTTAAATCTTGCATGGTTAGCAGCTCAATCTGACGCTGCACCTCGTCGGTCACTTTCCGCGCCTTATGGGCCTCTCGTCGCCGGACATCTGATAGCTTATGGGCTTGACCAGGGCGATACCCTCGCAGCCCCGTATTTCTCCGCAGTTCTCGACTGATCGTCGATGGATGCCTTTCCAGCAGCTCCGCTATTTCTGCTTGTGAGTGTCCGGCTTTTCTCAGGCTGTAAATCTGGTATCGTTCGTTCTCGGTCAGCTGGTAGTAGCTCATCAGTGCTTTTCTCTTGGTCGGGAGAGGCGCCGACTCTACCAGCTGGCCTCTCTCTTACCAATTGCACTTATTATCCGAAACCGCGAAATATTCTAAAGCCAAAAAAGGCTACAAGGTCAAAAGTATAAAGCGAAGGCGGGCCGCCGGGTGCGGGTTCACAGTGGTCCTGAATACCCGCACCCGGCGGCCTGCCGCCACCGGACTAAACTACAAAGCCCAAATCACTGCGGAGTAACCGAAAACTCATCAACATAGAAAGTTTCCACTTCCAGAGGCGTACCCTCAAAGTACAACCGCAGCTCATTCACGGTACAGCCCGCCGGCACCTCAAAGCTGCCGGTCAGCGCGTGCCACTCATTCGCCGCCAGACTGATCTGATTGTCGTCATCGTCCGTTCCGGCAACGGCCGGATAGGCGTCTTTCTCTCCCTCACAGGCCAACTTTTGGGTCAACTGAACCGGCGCCGCATTGGGCCCGGAATGCCGCACAGACAGCGCAACATCATACGCAGCACCCGCTTCCACTGCCGCCGTCAGGTCATAGGAAGGATTGGAATTCTCTGCGCGGGTGGAAACCTTCAGGCTCTGGCTGCCCGCCTGCGCCTGCTCATTACTGAGCGCAAGCGTGGTGCCACTGGCGTACCAGGCACTCCACGCCGCCGCGGGAACCACACCCTCAAAGCCACCGTCCTTGATCAGGTTATCGGTTTCCTCTTCCTCGCCGCTGTTCGGCGGAATCACCTGCACACTGTCGAGGTAAACATCGGTCCCCCCGGGCGTATTATCAAAATACATCAACGCCTCATTCACCTGACAGTCTGCGGGGATTTCCAGCGTACCCGCGAATTCGGTCCAGGTCTGCGTGGGTACCGCGTCGTTGTCGGCGATCCAGAGATACTGGTCCCCCTGGCCCTCACACGCGAGCTTGGTCACCATTGTGATCTGTACCGGAGCGGCACCGGTGTGGAGGGCCCAGGCAATCATCGGGTAACTGGTACCCGGTTCCACCAGTTCGGTCAGGTCGTAGGTCGCGTAGGCGCCGCTGCTGAAATCGGAGGCCAGCAGGCTGCGGTTGCCGGTTTTTGCGTATTCCGCGGAGGTGCTCAGGGCGCCGCCACCCCAGCCTGCGCCCCAGCCCTCCGCGCTCTGTTCGAAGTCGCCGTTGCTGATCAGGTTCGCCACCGGCTTGGCGCCTGCGACGCCAAAACGCAGCCAGTCGATGTTGCCAACACCAGAAACGTCATTGAAGCGCACAAACACATCGTGACTGCCGGACAGCGGCGTCCACTCCACCGTACTGGTCTGGAAATCGTTCCAGCCATTGGTGGGAGGCAGCGGCACCTGCAGGGTGTCGGTGTTTTCCAGACTGTCGAGGCGGATAGAGATGCCGCCAGTGTTGCCCGGGCCTTTGGCGTAGTTGACACTGAAGCTGTCCCAGGTGTCCTTGAACGCCACATCTTTGAACACAATCCAGTCGCCCACATCGGCGTGCACCACAGCGTCGTCGCCGGCCTGCACGCCATGGCCCTCGTCGTAGAGTTCCGCCTCCAGCGTGATCAGGTCGTCGCTGCCGCTCCAGCCGGCGGGAGTGTATTCCGGCACCAGATGATCGCACTCCGCCTCCTCGGCGAGGTAGCAGTTCAACCACTGCAGGCCCGCGCGCTCGCTGCCGTCGCTCGCCAGCAGCCAGGCTTCACTGCGCCACGTATGGCCCTGGCGGTAGCCCCAGTGGGTGACACCGGCCACTGCCGGGTGCTCCCAGAATACCGTGAACAGCTCGCGCAGCTTGTTGGCATGGCGGGCGTCGTCGGCAAAATTGATGTCCAGTTCGGAGATGTAAATCGGCAGGCCGGTGGTGGCGAGGCGGTCGAGGTTGTCTTTGATATCCGCTGCCAGGGACTGCTCGAGAAAATGCGCCTGCACGCCGATGCCGTCGATCAGCTCGCGCTCCTGCAGCAACTCGATCAGGGCGAGATAATCTTCAGTGGCGGCCTCGAGGCTCAGAATGTTGTAGTCGTTCAGGATCAGCGTGGATTCCGGGAAGGCCTCGCGGGCCAATTCGAATGCCGTGATCAGCCAGTCCCAGCCAGTGTTGCCCTCACCGCCCAGGGCTTCTTTATAGGTGGGCGGTGCGTTCAGCGGTTCATTGACCACATCAATCATTTCAAGGTTCGGATAGCGGGTTTTTACCGCGGCCACCCACTCTTTGATTTCCTCAAGCTGCTCTTCCGCACTCAGGTCGGTGAGCCACGCCGGCTGTTGCTGGCCCCAGAATAGGGTGTGGTACTTGAAGCCGAGATCGTTGTTGTTGGCGAAGGTGTGAGCGGCATCGAGATCGGTCCAGTCCATGACGTCGCGAGTGGACTCCACCGCGCCCCACTTGCCCGCATTGCTGGGTGTGATCTGATCGAACCAGGTGGTGAGCTGGGTATAGTCGTCCGCGTGTTCGGTGGCGACACCGAAGAATTTATCCAGCACCGGTAGCACGGTGACGGTGACTGCATCCGCCGGGCTGCTGGCCCCGCCATCGTCGTTGACACGCAGCTCAAAGGTGAGTCTGACGGATTCCTCCGTGGCCGGCGCGGTAAAGCTGGCTTTGCCGCTATCGTCTGTTGTCAGAGTGACAGCAGCGCCTGCGGCCTGGCTCCAGTTGTAGCTGGTGATACTGCCGTCCACATCGCTGCCGACGCCCACCAGGGTGACGTTGCTGCCAGCGACTACCACCTGATCGGGGCCGGCCTCCGCGACCGGAGCAGCATTGTTGTCGGTGCCGGGCGTTGCGTCCGGACCTTTGATTTTTCTGTCGGTACAGCCTGCGGCCGCAATGGCCAGCGAAAGCGCCGCGATTGGAAACAGAGAGGTTTTCATGGTTGTTACCCTTGCCGTTGGTCCGGTTGTCCGGACTTTTTTGTTGTAAATACGGTATACGGAGCAGGGGGGCCTGCCGGGGGGCTTTTGACGCGGAACGGTTACACGGGGAGGGGTGCTATCGCTCGGGTCATCGCTATTTCAATTTTATTTTTGTGTGCGTCCATGCGCGGTCCGCGTCTATCTCCGGGGGCGGACCGTGCAGGCTGTCGGACAGCTCTGCGGCGACCTTGTGTATCGGGAGGTGCCTTTTGTTAACGCTACCATTTGGGTTTGACGTTTACAATATGTGACGTGAAAATCTCCTATCTACTGGGTAACTGCAGGATTTTGACGGTTATGAAAGTCCTTGACAGCGGACTGCCGACTGAATAATCCTATAAATTGTTAGCGGTAACAAAGCTAGGAAAAAAGATAGTGCCGGGTGTTTCCGTCCGGCCATAAAAACACATAAATAACAAGCCGCAGCAGCCGTCCCGATTGCTTTACCGATCCTTCGTGTACATCGAGCGGGAGTGCCGGCGGCAAGCGAGATGGGGGCACTTCCGTGTTCGATAACAATAAGTTCGAGAAAAAGCCGTTTAAGAAAAACCGCCTGTCTGAAGTGATCATCGCACTGGCGGCCACCGCGTTCACCGCCCAGCACGCAATCGCGCAGGAAAATCAGAACGCCGAGGATGCCGACGCGGCAACGCCTGTTACCATTGAAGAAGTGGTGGTGAGCGGAGTGCGCTATAACCTACAGAATGCGCAGGATATCAAGCGTGAGGCCGATACCTTCGTCGATTCCATCTCCTCCGATGATATGGGTTCGCTGCCGGACCGCAGCGTGCTGGAAGCGATACAGCGCATGCCCGGGGTTTCCATCGAACGCTTTGCCGGCGCTGACGACCCGGACCACTTTGGGGTGGAGGGTTCCGGTGCCGTTATCCGCGGCATGACCGCCACCCGTTCCGAGTTCAACGGCCGCGACTCTTTCACCGCCAACTCCGGCCGCGGCCTCTCGTTTCAGGATGTACCGCCGGAGCTGATGGGCGGGGTGGATGTTTACAAAAACCAGTCCGCGGACATGATTGAGGGCGGTATCGGCGGCACGGTGAGCCTGCGTACCCGCAAACCCTTCGACCTCGCGGAACAGACCATTTCCATCTCGGCGGATTATTCCCAGGGCGACCTTGATGAAGACGGTACCCCGAGCGTGTCGGCACTCTTCAGCGATCGCTGGATCACCAGCGCTGGCGAGTTTGGAGTGCTGTTCAATATTGCCCACTCGGAACTGACGGGCACCTCCCACGGTATCCAGTCCGATACCTATCTCAATTACGATGCCGAGGGTATCGCCGGGGCGGAAGGCTTCGACACGGTGTGGGTCCCCAATGCCTCGAACTTCTTCAAGAAAAACGACGAGCGCACCCGCAAGGGTTACGCGGCGGCGTTCCAGTGGGCGGATACTGACGAAACGATTCTGGCCACTGCGCAGTTTATGCGCTCGGACTCGCGCCTGTCCTGGACCGAGAATGCGGTGAAATACAGCGGGGATTCCTACGATGCCGCGCGCACGGTCGGTCCGCTGGCGGGTACTGAATTCTCTTTCGACGACAACGGCATATTTGAACAGGGCGCGATGGTTACCGAGGCCGGCTGGCGCGGCGGATACGCACCCGACGATGGCCAGTACGGCTCCAAGTTCCAGACCGACACCCGGGCCAAGGATACCCACACAGTAGTGGACGACTTTGCCGTCAATGTGCAGTTCACACCCAACGATAATTGGGAGTACAGCGTCGATTTCCAGTATATCCAGGCGGAAACTCGCGACGACGATCTGCAGATTGCCCTCGGCCAGTGGATGGCGCAAGCGTACGATGCCAGTGGTGAAACACCCACGCTAGCGGTGGATGATCCGAGTGTACCCTACGACGGCAACAGCGATCCCAATTGGTTCAAGAATCCACAGAATTACTGGTGGCGTTCTGCCATGGACCACTACGAGCGCTCCGAGGGAGAATCCTTCGCCACTCGCTTTGATGGCGCTTATCACTTCAGTGAAGAGCCTCTGGGTCTGTTGCGCGCGGCCAAGTTCGGCGCGCGCCTGGCGGAGCGGGACCAGACCGTGCGCCTGACCGCCTACAACTGGGGCACCATCGGCGCGGAGTGGGATACCCCTTATTACCTCACAGACCCGGAAGTGGCAGGTCAGCCCTACGAGTACGTAAGTTTTAGCGATTTCCACCGCGGCAGTGTCCTCTCGGTACCCGGCGGCGGCTTCCTGTTCCCGGATGCGGAATATGTGAAAGGGGTGGTGCAGGGGCATCGCGACCTGTTTATCTCTCCTGCTGGCGATCCGTGGGAACCCTACCCAAGTCGCGATGACATCGTCGCTGAGGGCATTTTCCAGGCGCCCGAGGTTTTCGATACCACCGAGACCAGCCGCGCCGCCTATCTGCGTCTGGATTTCGGCTCCGACGCCACCGCACTGCGTTTCTCGGGTAACGTCGGTCTGCGTTATGTAGAGATTGAGCGCGAGGCGCAGGGTTCGGTGCAGTATCCCGACTTGGTCGGCCTACCCTATCCTGATGGATCGCCGGTAGATCTGGGCGACTACGACGCGGTGGAAGAGTGGGCTGTCCAGGCAGTACTGGACGGTCGCTTCCCCACCGAAAAAGACGCCATGTCTTATGCACGGGATCCTAACAACTGGCTGACTCAGGAAGAAAAAGCATTCGGCAACGACGCTTTCACGTTGGAGGAGGGCTGGAGCGAGTACAGCACCGTGCTGCCGAGCTTCAACCTGAAACTGGAATTGCGCGACGACCTGCTGACGCGTTTCGCTGTTTCCAAGGCCATTTCCCTGCCGGACATGTCGGATGTGAAAAATCAGGCGGTGATCGGCAACCGTCAACTGGGTGTGGTACGTGAAAACGGTCCGGAGGAACCTCCAGTAGACGGGGAGGAGGCGGAAGACAACGGTACTAATATCGTATCCGTCGCACCGGTGGACTGGGTCGGCTCCGGTGGCAACCCATACCTGTGGCCAATGGAGTCTATTCAGTATGACGCTTCCCTGGAGTGGTACTTCGCGGATGTGGGTTCCTTCACCACCTCGCTGTTCTACAAGGATTTGAGCGATACCTTTATTACTGGTGCCTTCCCGCGAGACTTCGCCAACCCGGTCACCGGTCAGGTGCAGACCGTGGATTTTGAGTCCACTGTAAATGGAGGCGACGGCTTTATGCAGGGGGTGGAGCTCGCCTATCAGCAGTTCTACGACTTCCTGCCGGCGCCGTTTGACGGGCTCGGTTTGCAGTTGAACTACACCTGGATTGATTCTGGTCTCAGCAATAGCCGTGTTGGCAGTGGCGCCGAGCCTGCCACCGGCGAGGAAGAAGCCGACCGCTATCCGCTGCCGGACATCACTCTGCTGCCACTGCGCGGTGTATCGGAACATACCTACAACATTGTTGGCATGTACGAGAAGGGGCCCTGGTCTGCGCGTCTCGCTTATAACTGGCGCTCGAAGTACCTGCTCACTACCCGCGATACCATCAGTAAGTATCCGATCTTCAATGACGATGCCGGTTATATGGACGGTTCCGTGTTCTACAACTTCGACAATGGTGTGACCGTGGGTCTGCAGGTGTCCAACCTGCTCGACACCCAGACCGAGACCATTATGCAACTGGATGACGCGGGCTCTGAGGCCGGTCGCTCCTGGTTCATCCAGGACCGCCGCTTCGCCCTGATCGCGCGCGCGAATTTCTAACGCTTTCGCACGACGTTCTTGACAGACCTTGTTGTGCTTTCTCGTCGGCGCACTGTGCAAGCAGTGCGCCCTTTTTTTGTTTGAAACCGGTAAGCTCGACAGGTAAGTTTGGGCGTTTTTATGCGGTTAAGACAGGTTGCAAATGAACAATAACAACATCCGGAAGGTCGTCATTGTTGGCGGCGGCACCGCTGGCTGGATGGCGGCGGCAGCGCTGTCCAAAGTGATGAAAAACCGGTTCTGTCAGATTGAACTGGTGGAGTCGGAAAGTATCGGTACCGTCGGCGTGGGCGAGGCCACCATTCCGCAGATTCAGGTGTTCAACCAGATGCTGGGGCTCGACGAGGACGAGTTTCTGCGCAAAACTCGCGGCACCTTCAAGCTCGGTATCCAGTTTGAGGACTGGGGCCGGAAAGGCGACTCGTATATCCACGCCTTCGGCGAGGTTGGCCGGGATATGGAAGGCATCCCGTTTTACCACTATTGGCTGAAAGAGCACTTCCGTGGTGGGAGCGCAGACATCGGCGAATATACCCTCACCGCACTGGCGGCGCTGCAGGGGCGTTTTATGCGTTCCATTGATGCTGGCAACTCACCGCTTTCCAATATCACCTATGCCTTCCACTTTGATGCCGGCCTCTACGCACAGTTTCTGAGGGAATACGCTGAGCAGCGCGGTGTCATCCGCAGCGAGGGGACAGTTACAAATACGCATCTGCACCCTGACAGCGGATTTATCCACTCGATACAGCTCGCCGACGGACGCGCGATTGAAGGCGATTTGTTTATCGACTGTTCCGGGTTCCGTGGATTACTGATCGGTGAGGCACTTGGCGTAGGCTATGAAGACTGGCGTCACTGGCTGCCCTGCGACCGCGCCTGGGCGGTGCCCTGCGAGGGTGACGACAATCCCATCCCTTACACCCGCTCTACCGCCCACACCGCTGGCTGGCAGTGGCGCATCCCGCTACAACACCGAATTGGCAACGGCCACGTCTTCAGCAGCCGTTTTATGGAAGAGAGTGAGGCCAGGGAAATCCTGCTGCGCAATCTCGACGGCACGCCGCTGGCAGAACCGAAACTGTTGCGCTTCACCACCGGCAAGCGGAAGGAGTTCTGGCACAGGAACTGCGTGGCCCTCGGCCTCGCCAGCGGATTTATGGAACCGCTGGAATCCACCAGTATCCACCTGGTGCAGTCCGCCATTGCGCGCCTGCTGAGCCTGTTCCCCAACCGAAGTTTCGATCGAGTCGACATCGACGAATACAACCGTCAAACGCACTTCGAGATGGACCGCATCCGCGACTTCCTGATCCTTCACTACCGGGCCACAGAGCGCGACGACAGTGCCTTCTGGAACTATTGCCGCACCATGGAAATACCCGACACCCTCGCACAGAAGATCGATCAGTTCCGCGCAAATGGCCGCATTGTCCGCGCCAACAGTGAACTGTTCAATGAGCTGAGCTGGATGGAAGTCATGCTGGGGCAGGGCGTGATACCACGCGGTTACCATCCTCTCGTGGATGCCATGCCGGAGGACATGTTTGTCCGGCGGATGCGGGAAATCAAATCGGTCATCGAGCGCTCGGCGGAGGCGATGCCATCGCATAAAGAGTTTATTGCTCGCCACTGCGCCTAAATCTCCCGATTAGTTTGAATTTATCCGCACTATGACAATTTGTTGCAGGTAGCGGGGTGCCCGTTTGGGCGCTGTCCCGTCACGTTCTCAGTAGTAAACCGATAACAGGTAGAAAATGAGGACAGCGATGATGAGAAACATGTTGTGGAAAAAAGGCCTGAGTCTACTCGGCCTATCACTGGTGGCGGGGAGCGCTCTGGGGCACGGCTTGATTGTGGAGCCGCCAGCGCGCAACGCCCACTGCGGGCTGAATGAAAAGCCGGACCAGGCCACCACCCCCGCCTGTGTCGAAGCCGCCGAGAATGACGCTAATGGCATGTACCAGTTTATGAGCGTGCTCACCCACACCCAGGGGCACGCACAGGCAGACAGTACCAATGTGTGTGGTTTTGACAGCGAAACCTGGAACGGCGGCCCCAGCCCCTGGGACTACCAGCTCGACTGGCCTACCAGCCCCATGAGCGGTGGAACCCAGACGTTCAGCTGGAATATCAGCTGGGGCCCGCACTGGGACGACACCGAGGAATTCCGCTACTGGATCACCAAGCCGGACTTCAATTACCAGGTAGGCGGCACCCTGACCTGGGAGGACTTTGAAGACGAGGCGTTCTGCGTACTGGATTACGACGACGCCAACCCCACCGCCAACCCCAACGTGGTCGCGGAGAAAGCCAACAATCTCTTCCACACCACCTGTGAAGTGCCGGAGCGTGAAGGGCGGCACATCATTTACGGCGAGTGGGGGCGCAACTACTTTACCTGGGAGCGCTTCCACGGTTGTGTGGATGTGGCGTTCGAGGGCGGCGGCTCCGGCGGAGGTTCGTCGTCCAGTAGCAGCTCCTCCTCGAGCAGCAGTTCATCCTCAAGCAGCTCTTCCTCCTCGGGTGGCTCCTCTTCCAGCAGCTCCTCCAGCAGTGGCGGTTCCAGCTCCAGCTCCGGCGGCAGCACAGGCAACGGTGTGAACTGCGAATACGTGGTATCCAATGAGTGGAGCGACGGTTTCACTGCGGAAGTGCGCCTGACCAATACCGGCAGTGAATCAGTGAGCGGCTGGGAAGTGCAGTGGGGCTACTCCGACGGCACCGCGCTGAGCAACACCTGGAATGCCGTGGTCAATGGCATGGGGCCGTTTACTGCCACCAGCATGGGTTGGAACGACACCATCGGCGCCGGCCAGACCGTGAGCTTTGGCATGCAGGGCACCAAGGGTGGTGCCAGTGCCGAAGTGCCGGAGGTAACCGGGAATGTATGTGAATAAGCTCCGGAGTTAATCGATAGTAAACGCAAAAGCCAGCGGAACACCGCTGGCTTTTTGTAGACCATCAGTATAGTGGATCCAATTGGTCGTTACATTTATGACCGCACCCAGTGGGGCAAGACGTGCTATCGAGAGTGGTCTCTGCAGTTTGAGGCTATTGTAGGTGCGATTCCCGAATTCAGGACTGAGAAATACTGTAAGAGGTTTTCTGAAGTAATTGATTCGATGATATATCTCTTAATCCAATTGAGACACGCCTGGCCACGCGTAAGACGGTGGCCAAGTGTCGAGTAAACACGGTTACGCGAAAGACTGTGGAAATTGTTTCGGTTACCAGTCGTGCATGCCGCCGTCTTCTAGGCGGTTCACCGGCAGAAACGCGCGCTTGTACGGAAATTCCTTGGCCATATCTTCGTCGATATCCACACCCAGTCCGGGGCTGTTGCCCGGATGCAGGTAACCGTCGCTGAATGAGTATCCGTGGGGGAAGACCGCGTTGGTCTCGTCTGTGTGATGCATATATTCCTGGATGCCAAAATTCGGGATCGACAAACCAAAATGCAGTGCCGCCGCCATGGTCACCGGCGACAGATCGGTGGCGCCGTGACAACCGGTGCGGACGTTGTACAACGCGGCGAGGTTAGCGATGCGCCGCAAGTGAGTGATGCCGCCGGCGTGCACCACAGTCGCTCGAATATAGTCTATCAGCTGTTCTTCGATCAGCTGTTTGCAGTCCCAGATACTGTTGAACACTTCACCCACCGCCAGTGGTGTGGTGCTGTGTTGGCGAATCAGACGGAAATTGGCCTGATTCTCCGCAGGCACTGCATCTTCCAGCCAGAACAGGCGGTAGGGTTCCAGATCTTTTGCCAGCCGTGCCGCTTCGATGGGCGTCATGCGGTGGTGGGCGTCGTGCAGCAGGTGGATATCCCAACCCAGTTCTTCCCGCGCTGCGGCAAACAGTTGCGGCACGATGCGCAGGTATTTTTCCGTGGACCAGGTATTTTCGGTGGGCAGGTCGGCGTCGGCCGGCTCGTAACGGGCTTTGTCTTTGCTCACGCCGTAGGTAGAACTCAGCCCCGGAACCCCACACTGCAGACGCACTGCGCGGTAGCCCAGGGCGATGTATTTTTTCGCCTCGGAAAGCGTCTCCTCGATGCTTTCACCATTGGCGTGGGCGTACACCAGATTGCCCTCGCGGCAGGCGCCACCAAGCAGCTGGTACAGCGGCAGGCCGGCCACCTTGGCCTTGATATCCCACAGGGCCATATCCACCGCGGCAATCGCCGACATGGTCACCGGTCCGCGGCGCCAGTAGGCGCCCTTGTACAGGTACTGCCAGATATCCTCAATCTGGTGCGCGTCGCGCCCAATCAGGCAGGGGATAATGTGATCTTGCAGGTAACTCGCCACGGCCAGTTCGCGGCCGTTAAGGGTGGCGTCGCCAAGGCCGAAAGTGCCGTCTTCAGTTTCGATTTTCAGGGTGATGAAATTGCGCCCGGGGGAGGTGGTGATAACCCGGGCGGATTTGATTTTGAGCATGCCGTATTCCCTCAACTCCGATAATGCATGTTTTAGCCGGAAGTTATTTTAACTTGCCAATCAGAACGGAATTCTGTGTTATGGTTTCTTCTTGATAGCGCTACCATTCTAGCCCCCAGAGTCGAGCCAAGGAAAGTCCCCTGGCCACAGAACCTGTAACAGAAATAATAAAAGCCCCTGAGGTCACCATGTATAGCGATGCGTTTTTCATTCCCCGAGCCCTGTTGCTGTTTGCGGTATTCCTGGCTGCGGCCACCGGTGTCCATGCCGAAGACGGCTACGATCTCTGGCTGCGTTACCAGCCTTTGGAAGCCGAGGCCCGGGAAAAGTACCGGCCGCAGTTGCGGCAACTGGTGATTCCCGGAAGTGAGCAGTCGCCAACCCTTAAAGCCATTGAAGGTGAGCTGGTACGTGGGGTCGGCGGGCTGCTGAAGCGAGCGCCCGGGGTCAGTGCGGGTGTCAACGGTGACGGCTTTGTGCTGGTGGCGACACCGAAAGCCTCGCGCGATGTACGCGCTCAGAACTTCCCGGTACACAAGCTGGGAGAAGAGGGGTATCTGGTGCGCTCCACAACCATTCGCGGCCATAGAGGCACGGTGGTGGCCGCCAACTCCGAGCTCGGTTTGCTCTACGGTAGCTTCCATTTACTGCGGCTGCTGCAGACTCGTAGTGCCCTTGAGGGCGTGAGCATTGAAAGCCGCCCGCGAATCGGCCTGCGTCTATTGAACCATTGGGACAACCTCGACCGCAGCGTGGAGCGCGGTTACGCTGGCCAGTCTATCTGGGACTGGTGGAACCTGCCGGACGTTCTCGACCCGCGCTACACCGACTACGCTCGCGCCAACGCGGCCATCGGTATTAACGGCACGGTACTGAATAATGTAAACGCCAGCGCCGACAGCCTCACTCCGCGCTACCTGGCCAAAGCTGCGGCACTGGCGGACGTGTTCCGGCCCTATGGTATTCGCGTCTATCTGTCCGCCCGCTTCAGCGCGCCGGTGGAAATCGGTGGGCTCGATACCGCAGATCCGAAAGATCCGGACGTGCAGCGTTGGTGGGCCCACAAGGCGGATGAGATTTACCGGCTGATCCCGGATTTCGGTGGCTTTCTGGTGAAGGCTAACTCCGAGGGACAGCCGGGCCCGCAGGATTACGGACGCAGTCACGCCGAAGGCGCGAACCTGCTGGCGCGTGCGTTGAACCCCCACGGCGGCGTGGTGATGTGGCGCGCGTTCGTGTACCAGCAGGACAATCCTGAGGATCGCGCCAAACAGGCCTACAGCGACTTTGTGCCTTTGGATGGTCAGTTCGATGACAATGTCATCGTGCAGGTGAAAAACGGTCCCATCGACTTTCAGCCCCGCGAGCCCTTCCACCCTATGTTCGGCGCCATGCCGAAAACTCCCCTGATGATGGAATTCCAGATCACCAAGGAATACCTGGGCTTTGCCTCCCATCTCGCCTACCTCGGCCCCATGTACGAGGAGGTCCTGCGCGCGGATACGTTCGCCGAGGGGCCCGGGTCCACCGTGGCAAAAGTTATCGACGGCAGCCTGCATGGCCACCAACTCACGGGCATTGCGGGCGTGGCGAATATTGGTAGCGACCGCGACTGGACCGGCTCCACCTTCAATCAGGCGAACTGGTATGTCTTCGGGCGTATGGCGTGGAACCCGCAAACAGGGGCAGAAGAAGTGGCGCGGGACTGGCTGAAAATCACCTTCTCGAACAACCCGGTTGTTCTCACTACCGGCCAGGACATGTTGCGAGACTCACGCCAGGCGGTAGTGGATTACATGACGCCGCTGGGGCTTGCGCACCTGATGGCCACCGGCCACCACTATGGCCCGGGGCCCTGGGTGTCGGACCTGGCGCGCCCGGAGTGGAACCCGGCCTACTATCACCGCGCCGACAAAAATGGCATCGGTTTTGATCGCACCAGTGAGGGCAGCAACGCGGTGGCCCAGTACGCCGACCCGGTGGCGAAGCGCTTCGCCAGCCGCAGTGATGTGGGCGACGACCTGCTGCTATGGTTCCATCACCTGCCGTGGGACTATCCAATGACATCCGGGCGCGACCTGTGGGAAGAGCTGGTGCACCGCTACGATACCGGTGTGGCAGAGGTCCGGGAAATGCGCGCGCAGTGGCAATCACTTGAACCGCTGATCGATGCAGAACGCTTCGACAAGACCGCCCGCTTGCTGAGGGTGCAGGAGCGCGAAGCGCAGTGGTGGCGGGACGCGTCCATTGCCTATTTCCAGTCGGTTTCCCAGCGACCACTTCCGGAAGGCGTAGCGCCGCCCGCGCATAGCCTTGAGCATTACCAAGCCGTGAAGTACCCCTGGGCGCCGGGTCATTGAGAGAGCGGAGGGGAGGGTTTTTAAAGTTGACTCTCCTCCCTTTCGTAATCTACTTGTCTATTTGTGGAGTGCGGTTTCCGTATTCGACTCATTAATTCTTGCCGCAATTTTTACGTTGGCGGGGGGGACTATCCCTGCGGGTCAATCGTCTTCTCTGTAGGTGGGAGAGAAATCGCTTGACTCAATAAGGCAAGAGGCGTAACTATATTATGGTAGCGGTACCATAAAGATTATAAATTCAGCAAAAATAAATTCAGCAAAAACCAATAAGAGCCGCAAAGTCCTCCTCGAAGTGGTTCAGTCGAGCAGTGTCGGCCGCGGCATAATGCGAAGAGGGAAAACCAAAATGTTCGAACGCAAAAAACTTTCGGGTGCTGTGGTTGCGGCCATCACCTCGATGGCCTGTGCTTCTGTACTGGCCCAGGATGCCACTCTGGAAGAGGTGGTCGTTACCGGTATCCGTGCTTCCATGGATCGTGCCATGGACATCAAACGCGATGCTTCGGGTGTGGTGGACGCTATCTCTGCCGAAGATATCGGCAAGTTCCCGAGTTCCAACCTCGCTGAGTCCTTGCAGCGCATTCCCGGCGTTGCCATCGATCGGCAGAACGGCGAAGGCTCGAAAATCACTGTCCGCGGCTTCGGTCCTGGCTATAACCTGGTTACGCTGAATGGCCGTACCCTGCCGACTGCGACAGTCGGAATCATGGGGCAGCGCGATAACTACACCGGTGCGCAAGGCCGCAGCTTCGGTTTCGAGAACTTGACTGCCGAAGGTATTTCGGGGCTGGAGGTCTATAAGACTGGTAACGCCTTGGTACCTTCCGGTGGCCTTGGTGCGACCGTCAATATCAATACGCTTCGTCCGCTGGAGTCAGATAATTCGGCAAGCATGTCGTTCAAAACCAATCACGATACCAGTGTTGGTTCGGACGGCGATAGTGTCACTCCCGAACTGTCTGGTTTATTCAACTGGTCTAATGAAGACTCCACTTTCGGTATCGGCGTTTTTGGCTCCTACTCAGAGCGCGATTCAGGGGCGGTAATGGGGCAGGCCAACGACTGGGTGGTTAGTCGGCAGTCTGGCGACTTTTTGTCGGATACGAGTAAGGTCCGTGCCGACGGTGATCCCTCCAACTATCAGAACGTTCCTGTCGACGGTGAACTGTTCGCGATTCCTCAGGATAGCCGCTACGACTACAGCGAGCTAACCCGGGAACGTTTTAATGGTCAACTCGTCGCGCAATACACGCCCACGGACTCTCTGAGATTTACAGCGGATTACACCTTTGCCAGCAATGAACAGGCGGAGATGCGCTTTGAGCAGACTAACTGGTTTGCGACGCCTTTTGATCAGTTGATTTTCGACGGCTCCGGCCCTGTCAACAATGCGTTGTTCATGCAGGAGAACAACGACGGTACCAAGGATATTGGTTTCGAGCAGACCAATCGCGCCACCAAAGAATCACTTGATTCATTTGGGTTGAATATGGAATGGGACCTGGCTGAAAACCAGACTCTGCGGGTTGATGGGCACTCCTCAACAGGTGAGGCAAGGCCGAATAACCCCCTGGGCCACACGTCAACCTTCGTGGACTTTGCCGCGCCTGTGATTCTGCAGCACTCTCTGGACTGGCGCAGCGGCTTCCCTGTGCAGGACTATACTATTGACGATTCCGCCAAGGGTAACGGCAACGGCGTTCTCGATGTAGGCGACCTGGCAACCCAGGTTCAGCGTAGTTCTACGCAGCAACAGGACATGGACGTCAAAGAGTTGGATGTGCGCTACACGTTTGACTGGGAATCCAGCCAACTCGATCTGGGTGTGAATTATCGCGATACCGAAGTTTTTGTGGCGACGGCCAGCACCCAGCAGGATATCGGCACATGGGGTATGGCCGAATTGCGTAACGTGGAAGAGCTGGCTCCCGGCCTGGTGGAGGCCTACTGCCTTGAGTGCCAGTTTGGTGACTATTCCTCGGGGCGCGGGGATGTCTCTTTCCGAGCGGATGCGGCAGCTCTGTTCCCGATTTTCCAGGAGCACTTCCTGAATCATGAAGACCCCGCTTTGCGCACAGATGTCACTGTGAGTGGTAGCCAGAATACCGTTCAAGAAGACATCATGGCGTATTACGCCAACTATAAATTTGAAACCGAGTTGTTTGATATTCCCGTGCAGCTGAATGCTGGTCTGCGCTATGAGGAGACCGAGGTGGAATCGTTCTCCCTGCAAACGGTTCCTACTGGTGTGAGTTGGACTGCGGATAACGATTTCGTCATCAATTACGGGTCAGAGGAGCAGAATGTTGAAGGTTTGGGTAAATACCATCATTTACTGCCAAACCTCGACCTTAAGTTTGACTTGACCGAGAATCTTGTCGGTCGCGTCTCCTACAGCGAGACCATTGGTCGTGTGCCTTACAGCAACCTCTTCTCCTCGACGACAGTTCAGGCCCCGAACAACCCGACCGCTCTTGGTGGTCAGACAGGTGGTAATCTAGAGGACCCAAGTCTGCTGCCGCTGGAGTCCAAGAACTTCGACATCTCTGCCGAGTGGTACTTTGCGGATTCCAGTTACGTCTCTGTCGGTTACTTCGACAAGACGGTGGATAATTTCCTGGGAACAGGTGTATTCAAGCGCTCCTTGTTTGACCTGCGGGACCCATCCTCTGGCGCGGCTGGAACTCGCTCTGGCGACGCGCTTGCGGTCATTGATGAACTGGGTATCGACCAATCTCCTGCGAACCTGTTCACCATGGTGGCGCTTATCGATGCCAATAACGGTAACGTGGCCGCGGCACAGTCGGAGTTTGAGTCGAAACTAGAGGGCGGCCAGTTGCCCCAGTCGTATGTCGACCAGATTCTCGGTGCCTATGATGTGAACACTGACTCCAGCGACCCGCTGATGGAGTTCGAGGTCACCCAGCCGATCAATGAACGAGAGGGTAATATCGACGGTTGGGAATTCGCTGCGCAGCATTTCTTTGGTGACACCGGCTTCGGTCTCGCCGGCAGTTATACCATGGTCAATGGTGACGTGGAGGCAGATCCGGCCCAGGACCCGAGCGAGAACCAGTTTGCTCTGACAGGACTGGGGGATACCTTCAATGTGACAGCGATTTACGAGAACTTTGGCTGGTCTGCCCGCCTCGCCTACAACTGGCGTGACGAGTTCTTGAACGCCACTAACCAGGGTGGCAGCAGAAGCCCACAGTTCACAGATGAATATGGCCAGTATGACCTGAGTGTCTCTTACGACATCAATGACAATCTCCAGGTGCAATTCGAGGGCATTAACCTGACCGGTGAAGATCAGTTACAGTATCGCCGGGAAAAGAAAATGGTTATCTGGGCTTACGAGCTGGAGCCGCGTTATGCTCTGGGTGTTCGTTACAAGTGGTAAGTCACTGCTGACCTGAGCGGGCAAGAAGGGCCGCCATTTGGCGGCCCTTCTTGCTTTTTAGTGGCTAATTATCCAATCGCTTAAGGGTATCGACGTCAGGGTATACTGCCTTTACCTTTACCTTTACCTTTGTAGTAGTAACTTACGCTTCAGCGGATAATCTTATGACGAACGCGGTTTTACTGGACAACGTGACTCACAAGGACCTAAGAGTTAAAGTCGGCCACTCGGCTGAGTTTGGCGATAACGTCAATATGGTGTTGGTTTTCCCCACCGAGTTTACCTTCGTGCAGCGGGAATATCCCATCCTGTTTCGCAAGGATTCAACGGAAGGTTTCCAGGCCGTTGCGCTATTGGGATTTGACAAGGGTGAGAACCTGTTTCTGGGCGATGCCGATTGGAATGCCCGCTATGTGCCCGCAGTCCAGCAGCGAGGCCCATTCCTTATCGGTATTCACCAACAAGCGGGGGGGGCAGAGGAGATGATCCATGTTGATCTCGACCACCCCCGGATCAGTCAAGCTGAAGGGGAGCCTGTGTTTCTGAAGCACGGTGGCAATTCCCCATATCTCCAACACGTAAATCGCATGCTCCAACTCATTCTCGATGGTGCGGAGATTGCGAAGCCCATGTTTAAAACTTTTGAGGAGATGGGGCTTATTGAATCGGTGGAGCTTAATGTCAGACTGGATGAGCAGGTGGAATATAATCTGCCGGATTTTTTCACCGTCAACACAGAACGGCTGAGTGCGCTCGATGGCACATCGTTGGAGCGACTGAACCGGGCTGGATATCTGAAGCTGGCCTGGATGGTTGCCGAGTCACTTGGAAATATTGACGGGCTGGTCCAACTTAAGAATCGCAAACGCAAAGCCCTGCAAATCTGAACATGGCACTGATCGCACGTAAGACCCGGATAATTGAGGGCGTTGAGCCGCATAATATTCCCTTTGAGGAGCTGGTGGCAGAGGGAAAGCCAGCGGTTATCAAAGGGGTGGCTAGTGATTGGCCGTTGGCCTGTGTGGACTCGCCGCAGCAGGCGGCAAGTTACCTGAAGTCCTATTATCGGGGGCGGCGGGTCACTGCTTTTACTGCGCGACCAGAGTTGCGGGGGCGTTTCGGTTACACAGACGACGCTACGCAGCTTGACTTCGATTCAGATCAGGGAGATTTGGGGGAGTATCTGGATCGGATACTGGCTCATATTGACGACCCGGCCGCACCGTCATTCTACATAGGTTCGACAGATGTGGATTTGTTCCTGCCGGGGTTTCGGGCAGAGAACGATCTGATGCTTGATCACGATATGTTTACCGCCAACCCTCCTATGGTAAGCGTCTGGATTGGAAACCGCACAACGGCGCTGGCGCATCACGATCTGTCACACAATATGGCCTGTTGCCTTATCGGAAGACGGCGCTTCACGCTCTTTCCACCAGAGCAGGTGGCGAATCTCTACCCGGGCCCTCTAGAGCCAACACCGGGGGGGCAGGTAGTCACCATGGCGAATATCTCTGCCCCGGATTTTGAGCGTTTCCCAGGGTTACGTGAAGCCTTGGATGCAGGGGAGGTGGCCGAGCTGGAGCCCGGTGATGTACTCTATTTCCCGGCAATGTGGTGGCACCAGGTCGATGCACTGAATACCTTCAACGTCATGGTTAATTACTGGTGGAACCTGGTTCCAGATTTCATGGACACACCACAGAATACTCTGCTGCACGCGCTGCTCAGCCTTCGCGACCGCCCTGAAGCCGAAAAGAGAGCTTGGCGCGCCATGTTCGACTATTACGTGTTTGGACCGGCGGAGCGGGCTGGCGAACACCTGCCCGAAACCGCGCGTGGCAATCTCGCGCCGCTGGATGAGTTCAAGGCCCGACGCCTGCGAGCGCTATTGCTCCGGCGTCTTAATCGATGATGGTTCCCCATATGCACGATCATTCTGTCAAACGTGTTGTTATTGCTGGAGGGGGGACTGCTGGCTGGACGGTGGCATCGCTTCTCGCGCGACAACTTGGTTCCTTACTCGACATTACGTTGGTGGAGTCTGACGCGATTGGTACCGTTGGGGTAGGTGAAGCAACTATACCTACTTTCCGCTCATTCCATGCGCTGCTCGGCATTGACGAGCGCGAGTTTATGCGCGCGACCCAGTCTACCTTCAAGCTCGGAATTTCATTCGAAAACTGGGACCGGATCGGGGATCGTTACATTCACCCGTTTGGGGATGTTGGCAAGTCGACCTGGATGGCAGAATTTCA
The DNA here is from genome assembly GCF_020991125.1 of Microbulbifer celer. Classification (NCBI taxonomy): domain Bacteria; kingdom Pseudomonadati; phylum Pseudomonadota; class Gammaproteobacteria; order Cellvibrionales; family Microbulbiferaceae; genus Microbulbifer; species Microbulbifer celer. Next base: position 2,979,150 of record NZ_CP087715.1, on the reverse strand, counting down.
CCATATGTGGTTGATGGCGAAGGCCAAGGGGTTCGGTGGGGATCTGGGGCGCTGTTGTTTCGAGCACGAAGTGGCCATCGCTGGCAAGTTCGCGGTGTCGGAGTCGTCGAAGCTCAATTATGCCTATCACTTGGATGCGGGGCTTTACGCTCGGTTCCTGCGCCAGAAGTTTGAGCCGCAGGGTGTCAAGCGCATTGAAGGCAGAATCACGGGGGCCGAACAGGACTCAGAGAGTGGGTATGTTACGGCACTGGTGATGGAAAATGGTGACCGGGTGAGCGGTGATCTGTTTATCGATTGTACAGGCTTTCGTGGCTTGCTGATCGAGGAGACGCTTGCCGCCGGTTACGAGGATTGGCGGCACTGGCTGCCGACGGATAGTGCGCTGGCGGTACAGACGGAGTTGTCTCAAGTTCCACCTTACACGCAGGCCATGGCGCGCAGTGCTGGCTGGCAGTGGCGTATCCCGCTACAGCACCGGGCAGGTAATGGTCTGGTCTTTTGTAGCGCGTACCAGGATAAAACGGAGGCCCAGGACGAACTGCTAGGCCACCTGGAAGGAGCGCCGCTTACGGATCCGCGCCTCATCCGGTATACGACGGGACGGCGACGTAAGTGTTGGGATAAGAATGTCGTGGCTATCGGTCTTTCCAGCGGTTTTCTCGAGCCGCTGGAAAGCACCAGTATCCACCTTATCCAGATTGCTGCTGTGCGCCTCATCCAGCTGTTTCCATTTGGTGGTAATTTCAAAGCGCTAGCCAGGCGCTATAACCGACAGATGCATGATGACTTCGAGCAGATCCGCGATTTCATCATCCTTCACTACAAACTTACCCACCGAGACGATACGCCTTTCTGGCGTGCCTGCCGTGACATGGATATCCCAGATACGCTCGCCGAGCGCATCGAGTTGTTCAGCGATAGTGGTTACATCAGGCCTGCGAGCGAGGAGCTGTTCCAAACTGCGTCGTGGCTGTTCGTGATGACGGGGCAGGGGCTGATGCCGCGAAACCACCACTACATGGGTGCTTTACTAGGCGACGAGCGTCTACGGAAAGCGCTTGAGTCCCTTCAGCAAAATATTGTGAATGCCGTGAATAGCATGCCTTCGCATGACGATTTTCTGCATAAGTATTGCCCGTCTGATATTCCGCCCTCTTGATTGAGGCGGCTTCTAAAAGCTAGTGGCGCCAAATGGTGATACCGTTTTTGGAGTGAAAGCCACCGGCTTCCGCGCGCTGTTGATGGAGCAGATCCTGAATTGCGGCTTTGAGGGCTGGAACCCTTGGTTGTCCACGGATCGCGCCTGCGCGGCGCAGTCGACACAGGTGGGGCCCGCACGGCCCATTATCGGTGTCATCATCCACAGGCTCGGATGGGCGGTGCGGAGCTCTGGATGGATTTCTGCGGCAGTTGCGCGACTCCATCCAGTCTGCAGTGGTGCAGATGCCGGCACACCGGGATTTTGTTGCACAGTATTGTGCTGCGAACACACAGCCGCCTGAGGCCAGCCTCGTGTGACGGTTGCCAGCAAGCGACTTTGATTGGAAGATAGGCGCTCTGATTGAATGCTGCTGGAAGTGAGTGCCGTGAAACCAAAACAGAGCCGCCGCCAGGGCAGTGGCCCCACCATTGCCGACGTGGCCCGAGAGGCGGGCGTCTCGCCGATGACCGTCTCCCGGGTGATCAACGGCGAGGACAGTGTGCGCGCGCGCACCCGCGAGACCGTGAATGCGGCGATCAAGTTCCTGGGCTATACCCCTAACAGTGCCGCGCGCAGTCTTGCCGGCGGCGCCCAGATCAAGATCGGCCTGCTGCACAGCCACCTCAACGCTTCCTACCTCAGTGCCTTTCTGATCGGTGCCCTGGAACAGTCCAGTCGCTACAACATTCAGTTGGTGGTTGAGCATTGCGATGTGGAGTTGAATGCGGAAGCGGTGGTGGCGCGGATGTTGAGCGGTGGTGTTGAGGCCATGCTCCTGCCGCCGCCTCTATCGGATCTACCGGCGGTTTTGGAGGTGCTGGAGTCCAGTGAAACGCCGACGGTATTGATCGCCGCTGAGCAGCCGCGCAACAACATCTCGGTGGTGAAGATCGACGATTACCAGGCCGCCTACGAGATGACCCGGCATATTGCCTCTCTCGGCCACCGGCGTATCGGTTACATTACCGGTGACCGCGGCCAGCAGGTGAGCCAGCGCCGTTTGAAAGGCTACCGCCAGGCCCTGAAAGACTCCGGCCTGTGTCCCGTGGACGAGCTGGTACAGGAAGGGATTTTCACCTACCGCTCAGGGCTGACCGGTGCGGAAAAACTACTGGATCTGAAACAGCCGCCCACGGCTGTCTTTGCCAGTAACGACGAAATGGCCGCGGCCACCATCTCCGTGGCCCAGCGCCAGGGCCTGGATGTGCCCAGGGATCTGACCGTTTGTGGATTCGACGATACCGCACTCGCCACTACAATCTGGCCGGAGCTGACGACGATTCATCAGCCGGTTGTGGATATGTCGCGGGCGGCGGTGGATCTGCTGGTGAAAAAGGTCCGCGCGCAGCGGGCCGGCGAGGCCGAGCAGGGCCAGCAGGTACAACTGGACTTCACCCTCATCCGCCGTCGTTCTGACGCGCCCCCTCGGTAACTCCTCTTCTCTTATTCCGGTTCAGTGGCGGTGCCGCTGCCGGGTGGGCCCTTGTAAGACACGAGCTAGGCGCCCCCCCTTAACCCATCCATGGGGGCTCGGCTGCGGCCGTCCTGGCCGCAGACGGTCTTACAAGGGCCCACCCGGCATCGGCACCTTCGCTTCGGCTATTGGGCGGTGTTCCGGATTTTGAATAAAAAAAAGCCGGCAGGGGGAGCCGGCTTAGTAAGGATACGATGAGAGCTATTGATCACAACGATTCAAGGGAGACTGATTCTTTAGAGAGGCTCCTGTCGCAGAAGTTCCCGCTTCGGCATAAATTTTTTCGATTGGCGCCGTTCTTTTCAATCCCATCCGACAATGGTAGCTTTGCTTTTCTACTGAAGTGTTGACAAGGTTCCGCTTTTTAGCGGAAGAACGACACAAAATGCACAAATTTCACTCCTGAATCCACATAATAAGCGATGCGCGGGTAAACCCCGGGGAAGTATCCGCATCCAATAACAAAACCACGGGGAACAACAATGGCCGACCTGGTAATACTGGCGGCGCCGGGGATGGGGGCTGTGGACGAGCGCTTTGCCGAACCCCTGTTCCGCAGCCTTGCCGCAGCGCTGGGAGACGACTGGTCCCGCGTCTACACCGACACCATTCTCTGCCAGAGCCACCTGCAGCCCAATATCGAGCGCCTGTTCGAAGCCACGCAGAAACGTGACATGGACTACCTGCGCGCGCGCAAGTTCATGCTCTATGGGCTCTCCGAAGCCGCCTCCCAGCTGGGTGATATCCAGAGCCGCGGCGGCAACTACGAAAAGACCCAACAGGCCGTCTACCAGACCTTCGAGCGCGCCGCCAAAGAAGCTGGCGACACCACCCCGGTAATCCTCCTCAGCCACTCCGTTGGCTGCACCATCCTCTCCAACTACCTCTGGGACGCTCAGCGCTCCACCATCAACCACGGTATCTGGCGCGACGGTGGCCCCAAAGGCGTGCACAAAGGCTCCGCCAAAGACCTCTTCCTGCGCGGCAAAGCCCTGTCCCACTGGTACACCCTCGGCGCCTGCGCCCCCCTGTGGCACGGCGCCATGCCCCGCGAGCAGATCCAGGCTGTCACCTCCGACACCCGCGGCTACAACTTCCGCTGGAAAAACTTCTACCACCCCGACGACCTCTTCGGCTGGCCCCTCAAGCCCCTCAGCCCCTCCTACAATCAGGCCGTCTACCGCGACTTCGAGACCCGCCCGCTATCAGACTGGAGCGCCACCAGCTGGGGCCCACAACTGGTGGCCCACGACGGTTACTGGCAGAGCGAGATGGTGCAGCAGAACCTGCTGCAGGACATCCGCGAGATGCTGAAAAAGAACCGCGGCCACCGTCCCAGCCCCATGCAGCGGGCGACTGCTGCTGCGATATAGCCCAAAGCTGGCTACAGGGTGACTCCAAAAGCCCAACGCGAAGGTGCCGCTACCGGGTGAACCCTTATGAAACCTTCAAAAACATGGATGTTTTTGCAGAGCCCCCAGGGATGGGTTCACGGCGTGTTTCATAAGGGTTCACCCGGTAGTGGCACCGCCACTAAGCGTACCAAAGACCACCCGCGGGTTTAGAGGATGGAGCCCCGCCAGTTATACTCCCCAGCGAAGATTCAAAAGGTGGTTTTATGGCTCTGCAATTTCACTCGGTCCCCGTCACACCCTTCCAGCAAAACTGCACCCTGCTGTGGTGTGACGACAGCCTGCGCGCAGCCGTAGTCGATCCCGGTGGCGACATCGAAAAAATCCTCGCCGCCGTCGAAGAGCGCGGCCTCAAGCTCGAGAAAATCCTTCTCACCCACGGCCACCTCGACCACGTCGGCGGCACCGCCCCCATCGCCCGGCAACTCGGCATCCCCGTAGAAGGCCCCCACAAAGACGACCAGTTCTGGATCGAACAGATCAGCGTCCAGGCCCAGATGTTCGGCTTCCCCCCGGTGGAAACCTTCACGCCCGACCGCTGGCTCACCGACGGCGAAACCGTCACCGTCGCCGACGAAGTGCTCGAAGTCGTCCACTGCCCCGGCCACACCCCTGGCCACGTCATCTTCTTTCACCGTGCCAGCAATCTCGCCCTCGTCGGCGACGTCCTGTTTGCCGGCTCCATCGGCCGCACCGACTTCCCCAAAAGTAACCATCAGGACCTGATCGACTCCATTACCAAGAAACTCTGGCCCCTTGGGGATGCGGTAAAATTTGTACCCGGCCACGGCCCCATGTCCACCTTCGGGCAGGAGCGTCAGACCAACCCATTTGTGGCGGACAAGCGTTTTGGTTGATTCAGCGTGGATTCACTCGGGCCTGGGCTAAATGGTGGAACTGAATTCGACGGTGGCAGCAAGGCACCGGGTACGGGTTTTCAGGACCGCGGTGAACCCATCCCTGGGCGCTGCGGCGCAAACATCCTGTTTGCGACGCTCCTGAAAACCCGTACCCGGCACCTTGTCTTCTCATCACACTTGTTACTCCGTCTCACAGGCCGGCTATGAAACCCTGGAAATTACTCACACTCATCTCAATCCCAGCAGTACTGGTTTTCGCCAACGGCTGCGCAGTGATCTCCGAAGACGAGTGTCAGGCCGGCCTCTGGTACGAGCGCGGGATCGAAGACGGCGCTCGCGGGCGCAGTCAGGCGACTGTGTATGAAATCGCGCAGAAGTGTCACGAATACGGCGTGCGCGTGGATACCAGTGACTGGATGCGGGGCCACGAAGAAGGGGTAGAGCAGTACTGCACCCCGGAGAATGGATTTATTCAGGGCCGTAACGGGCGCGACTACGAAGGCGTCTGCACGGGTCCTACTGCGGACCTTTTCATGTCCCACTATCAACAGGGACTCGTGGTTTACCAGGCCGAGCAGCAATACCTGGCGCTGGAGAACCGATACGAAAAAGTCGAGCGGGAATACTACAGTGTCAGCGCCCAGCTGGATGAAGATGTCAGCAAAAAAGAGGCCCGCGCCCTGCGCCGCCACCTGCGCAGTCTGCGCCGGGAGATGCGCGGGCTGGAACATCAGATGATGCGCTTTGGCGGATTTGGTGCTTTCAATCCGGGGCTGTTTTACTGATATTCAGCACGGAACCATTTATTTAAAGGTAGACAAGCATGGCAATCTGGCACGGCGATATCACTCTCGAACAGGTCCAGCAGAGCATGGGCAACTGTATGCCCACTTTCCTCGGTATGCAGATTACCGAACTCGGGGACGACTACCTCGTCGGCACCATGCCGGTGGAAGACCGCACCCGACAGCCCTTCGGCATCCTGCACGGTGGTGCCAGCGTGGCCCTGGCGGAGACCCTGGGCTCCGTGGCCGCCAACTGTGTGGTGGATAACAGCAAGTTCTACTGCGTCGGTCAGGAGATCAACGCCAATCACCTGCGTCCGGTGGCGGAGGGGGTTGTGACGGCCAAAGCGACCGCGGTACACATTGGCCGCAGTAGCCAAGTGTGGGAAATCCGCATCAGCGATCCGAAGGGCAAGCTCAACTGTATTTCCCGTATCACCATGGCTGTGGTGCCGGTGCCCGCCAGTTAACTCTCCGACAATTCTCCTGCCCTGTGACTGCCGAAACCTTTCTGTTCGAAGACGTACCTTACAGCCTGCACCGCTCGCCGCGGCGCAGGCGATTGGGCCTGGTGGTAAAAGACAGCGGGGTGGAGGTGCGTATTCCCCAGCGGTGCGCCGCCCGCCACGGGCATCAGTTCCTGCAGGATAATATCCAGTGGGTGCGGCAACAGTTGAGCCGCTCACAGCAGCGTCGCGCGGAAGTGCCCGACCACCACTTTGCCTTCGGGGCACATTTTCCCTGGCTCGGTGGCACGTTTGAGCTGGACCGTGCGGCCAGTGCGGCGGACGCAGGGATACGCGATGGCTATATCCAGTTGTATTCCCGTATCCGGGCGCCTTCGGAGGTGCAGATCCAGACGGCGTTGCAGCGGCTGTATCAGCGTGAGGCGCTGGCGTTGTTGACGGCAAAGTCACAGCATTTTGCCGGGCAGTTGGGGTTGGCATTCTCGGCAGTCAAAGTGCGCCGGACGAAGAGCAAGTGGGGCCACTGTACGATCCGCGGCGAGCTGCAGTACAACTGGCTGGTGTGCCTGGCGCCGGAGCCGGTGGTGGATTATCTGGTGATCCACGAGGTGTGCCACCTGCAGCACCACAATCACAGCCGGGCTTTCTGGGCTCTGGTAGAGAGTCTGTGTCCCGACTACCGCCGGTTGCGACGCTGGCTGAAGGACAACGGACACCGGTTGCATCTCTGACTGTTTTGTTCGGTCGTCTTAGGGCGCTCTGTAGCACAATCGGGGCGCCAGGGCGCCGGGTGAGGGTTTTCGAAACCGCTGTGAACCCATCCATGGGCGCTGCGGCGCAAACATCCTGTTTGCGACGCTTTCGAAAACCCTCCCCCGCCACCCGGGCTTCGCATTGAACTTCTGTGCTTCGTGATTCCCAAATACTTCTGTGGCCAAAATAGAAGACGGAGTGGCGGGGATAAGTTTTTGGAAGCGTCGGCGACAGGGACGTCGCCGACGCAGCGTACAGGGATGTATTCACAGCGGTTCCAAAAACTTATCCCCGGTGCTCCGGCGCCCGGAGCTGACCAATAGCGGACCACTGAATCCCAAAACCACCACCAAGCGCAAGTTTCTACTTATCCCCGGCAAACTGGCGTAAACTGCCGGGATCACATTACAGGCAGGTCGGTATGGAACTGGAACCACTCGGAGACGATTTTGAGGAAAACTGCGCCCGGTTTTTGCCGGAAGCGGTAGAGCAGGGCTGTGTTTGGGCGCTGGAGGGCGAGGAAGGGTTCGCGCTGTGTGAATCAGAGCGCCGTGCGGATACCGAGGTCATGCCATTCTGGTCCCAGCGGGAATTTGCCGAGCAGCAGGTGGATGGCGACTGGGCCGACTATCAGGTTGTACCCATCGACCTTGAAGAATTTATCGACGACTGGCTTACCGGCATGCACGATGACGTATTACTCGTCGGCATCAACTGGAACGAAGAACTTGAAGGGGAAGAAATAGAGCCCCTCGACCTGCTGGAACAACTTGAGCAGGCATTGCAGTAAACCGGATAACGAAACTGCACAAACGACATACAAGAATAAACCGGTGACAACTATTCAGTGCGTCACTACAGCACAGGAAACAAATCTCCAGCGGGAGGTCTGAACGTGAGTCAATTTCTGGGATTGCGCACCGTCATCTACGGCGTCAGCGATATTGCCGAAGCCAAGGCGTGGTATACCGTATTGCTGGAGCAGGAGCCCTATTTTGACAGCGAGTGCTACGTGGGATTCAACGTCGGTGGCTTTGAGCTGGGGCTGAATCCCGATGCGCGCAATATCACCAGCCGCGCCGACGGTGTGGTGGCCTACTGGGGGGTGACCGACATCGCCGCCCAGGTCGATCGCCTCAACGGGCTCGGCGCGCGTCAGCACAGTGAAGTGGTCGACGTGGGGGAGGGCATTCTGATGGCCAGTTTCCTCGATCCCTTCGGCAATGTATTTGGACTGATAGAGAATCCGCATTTTGCGTTGGCGGAAGGTGGCAGCAGTGCGCCGCCGCAGAGCAATCCACTGGAGTCGTAACCCGTGAGCAAGCCCCCGGCCTCCCGTTTTCGTCCCTCCGATCAGACTTTTGCCGCCGAGAGCCTGGCGCAGATCGGCCGCGGTTATGTAGTGCCGGACCGGGTCGCGCTGATCACCGGTTGCTCCAGTGGTATCGGTCGCGAACTGGCCCTGGCCCTGCACCGCCGCGGCACCATCGTCATCGCCACCGCGCGCCGTGCCGAGAGCCTGCAGGAACTGGCAGACCTCGGGATTGCCACCGAAGCGCTGGACGTCAATGCCCATGCGGACATCAACCGCGTGGTCCACGCCATCAAAACTGCGTACGGTCGGCTGGATATTCTGGTCAACAACGCGGGCTACGGACAGATGGGGCCACTGCTGGAGCTGGATAGCCGCGCGCTGGAGGCCCAGTTCCGCACCAACGTATTTGCCCCCATGGCCCTGGCCCGGGCCTGCGCGCCGTTGCTCAAATCCCGAGGGCGCGGGCTGATCTGTAATATCGGCTCCGTATCCGGGGTATTGCCCACACCGTTCTCCGGCGCTTACTGCGCCTCCAAAGCAGCCCTGCACAGCCTCTCCGACGTACTGCGCCTGGAACTGAAACCCTTCGGGATTCGCGTGATTACCGTTCAGCCCGGCGCGATTGCCTCGGAGTTCGGACGCCACGCAGAATCCTCCCTGCGCGGCCTGTTGCCCGCAGACTCCTGGTACAAGCGCAGTGAAGATGCGGTGCATGCCCGCGCGCTGGAATCCCAGCAGAATGCCACCCTGGCACGGGATGTGGCGCGGCGTCTGGCGTCAGAGTTGTTGCGCAAGCGCCCGCGCTCGCTGCTGCGTATCGGCAACAAGAGCCGGCTGCTGCCGTGGGTCGCGCGCTGGTTACCGCGCTGGATGCGGGACCGCCTGCTGTCGCGCCGGTTTGGTCTGAAGCGGTTGCAGCTGTCAAACCAGTAGCCTTTGCCGCTGCATCTAATTTCATTCACTTTGTTCGTGTTCATCCACTATGTTTGTGTTCATCCACTATGTTTGTGGTTGGCCCTGTAGATTTTTTGCCGTCCCTGGGCTGGCGGTAATCGGGATCCCAACCCTGCATGACTCCAGACCAGATCCTCATACTCCTTATTCTTGCCGCCACCGTAGTCCTGTTTATCTGGGGCCCCTGGCGGCACGATATGGTCGCGCTCGCCTCCCTGCTGGCGTGCGTGTTCTGTGGTCTGGTTGAGCCCGCCAAGGCGTTTGCCGGATTCGGTCATCCCGCTGTTGTCACCGTCGCCTGTGTGCTGATCCTGAGCCGCGGGTTGCAGAATACTGGCGCCATGGACGTACTGGCGCAAAAGGTGGTCCCCAGGAAAGGCGGTATTACCCTGGCGATCACTGCGCTGACCGCGGTGGGTGCGGCAATGTCCGGCTTTATGAACAACGTCGGTGCCATGGCGCTGTTGATGCCTGTGGCCACGGATCTTGCGGACCGTTACCAGGTTCCCCCCGGCAAAGTCCTGATGCCGCTGTCGTTCGGTACCATCCTCGGTGGCATGACCACACTCATTGGTACCCCGCCCAACCTGATTGTTTCCGGCTTTCGCGCCAGCGCCGGTGCCGGCAGTTACGGTATGTTCGACTTTACCCCAGTGGGTGTTGTGGTGGCGCTGGTGGGGGTGGTGTTCGTATCCCTGATCGGCTGGCGCCTGGTGCCCGCCCGCACCCAGGCCGGTGCCGCCACCTTTGACACCGGAACTTATCTCACCGAAGCACTGGTGGGCGAGAAAAGTTCCGCCATCGGTAAATCGCTGGTCGAGCTGATGCGCATGATCGGGGACGAAGATGCGCAGATCATCGGCCTGGTGCACAACAACGCCCGCGTCTCCACCGCCATGCCCGGGTTGCGGGTACGCGCTGGGGATATTCTGGTGATCGAATCAGAGCCGGAAGCCCTTTCAGCGGTGCTATCCAACCTGGGCCTGACCCTTGCTGAAGATCCCGACGCCAAAGAAAAGACGAAAAGCAAAAACAAGGACGCATCGGAAGAAGACAAGGACAAACAGGCAGATGACGTAAAAAGCCCGCCGGACCAGCCGGAAAGACAGCGCGGGGAACCCACCCTGAGCGCAGACGTAAAAGAAGTGGAGACACCGCCAGAGCTTGGCAACACTCGGGTAGAAAAAGCCGATGAGGAAACCGATCCCGAGTCTAAACAGGACACCGGGAAACAGGATCGGGAAAATGCGGCGAACCCAGAGAGTGACAAGAGTGGGGCGGATAACAAGGAATCCGACAAGAAGGAACCTGACAAGAAAGAGTCAGACAAGAAAAGCAGCGAGGAAAAGCGTTCCAGGGATCGCAGTGAAATGGTGTTGCGGGAGCTGGTGGTCATGCCGGACTCGTTCCTGGTCGGCCGCAGTGCACAGAACCTGCGCCTGGCCGGGCGCTATGAAATCAATCTGCTGGCCCTGTCCCGCCAGGGCCGGCGCTCGGTGAAACGGTTAAAGTCCACACCGCTGCGCGCCGGGGATGCACTGCTGATGATGGGGGTGGAGGAAAACCTCAGCAGCTTCGCATTTGAGCAGCGCTGTGTGCCACTGGCACAAAGGGATATCACCATCCCCAACAAGGAAAAAGCTTACGTAGCGCTGGTGGCCATGGCACTTGCCGTAGCCGGTGCGGCGTTTGGATTACTGCCTGCGGCTATTTCCTTCGCCACCTGCGCGCTGGCGTTCATGGCAATGAAGGTGGTGCCGTTGCGGGGCGTGTACGATGCCATCGACGGCTCAGTAGTTGTACTTCTGGGCGCGCTGATTACCGTTGCCGGCGTAATGGATACCACCGGTGCCGCGGATGTGGTGGCAAAGTCCATGCTGGATAATATCGCCCGGGGAAGCCCGGTGGTGGCGCTGGTGTTATTGCTGGTGGTCACTATGACCCTGTCAGACTTTATGAACAATGCCGCAACCGCTGCATTGATGTGTGCAATAGCCCTCAGTGCCTCCGCCCAATTGGATGTCAATCCGGACAGCTTCCTGATGGCGGTGGCTATCGGTGCCTCCTGTGCTTTTCTGACCCCGGTGGGGCACCAGAACAACACCTTGATCCTGGGGCCCGGCGGGTTCAAATTTGGTGATTACTGGCCGATGGGGTTACCGATGGAAGTCATCGTAGTTGCCGTTGCCGTGCCCATGTTGCTGTGGATCTGGCCTCTGTAACGGGGCGCCGGTCTGAGTGCGCTCGGGGAGCCCATTGCGTCGTTCGTATCAGGCCACGGTATCATCCGGGCTTTGGGTGATTTCGGCGAGGAACTGACTGCAATACCGCAGCGCATCCGTCACCGTCACGATACCCGCCAGTTCTCCCTCCCGCATGACCAGTACCGAACCAATTCCGGTATCTGCCATCGCCAGCAGTATTTTGTCCAGCGGATCGTGAATATCGGCGATATACGGCCGACGTGCCGCCAGATCGCGCACAAACAGTTGCTGCTCCTCCAGCCGGTGGCCGGGTGAGTTTGCACGTTCGATATCGCCGCGGGAAATAATGGATTCCAGCTCTCCGTCCCGGGTGACGGGTAAATGGTGCACTGCATGCTGCTCCATCAGGGATTCCGCTTCCTCTACAGGTGCCTCCGCATCCACATGGTAGGGAAAAGGCGTCATCAGTGCCGCCAGAGTAGGCATATGGTGTATATCTCTGTTTTTAGACATTGCTGGCTATCCCCCTTGATTACAACCGATATTGGAATACTGCTTCAAGGATAGGTCAGGCAGCAGCAACATACTGTCGATGTGAGTGCATCCAGAAGAATTGTCGGCCAGATTGCCGGTGGGGCGTTCTGTTTATGACCGGTGTACCCAATATAAACGAATAGCGCGGGTTTCCCGGTTGCACTTTTAATTTAATCTATTATTATGCGCAGCACTGTTGGATATCGGTGCCACCCATTGGTGCCAGGGTCCAAAGAGAGAAGACTGGATCCGAATGTTTTCGGTTTTCTCTGTGCCCGCGTTTCGATATTAACTCAAATGCCCAATGTACCGTCTGGAAAGCTCGATCTGGAATGTTCGACCAGGAAAGTACGCTGAGAGTTGAGTTTGCGATGTCGTTACGGCTGAAGTTTCCGGCGGTCTTTACTTACTTTTGAGCGTGCGATATCTGAATATCCTGTATATGCGTCCTGGCCTGACGGCCCAGGGGCCGGGTCCTTTATTTCGCAAGATATCTCTATATCGGTTTATTTCCGATTATTTGACCACACTGGCAGGTTGTTTGGGTTGCCAGCGGGCGGGAAGTATTATCGGTGTATCGCCGTGTCTTATATTAAATAGTTTCAAATTTCGGCTTTTTCAGAATAACGGAATAAGCCGTTTAACAACCTTCAGCATTGCTCACTAATCACTGTAATTGATAGGCAATGTATATCTACCTGATAAACAGAGGCTCACTATATGTTTCAGGAATACGACCAGATTGAACAGCAGATCGCTGAACACCAGGCCAAAATTGAACAACTGCAGCAGGAAATGGCGCAGGTTGAGCGTAAAAAGGAAGGTGTGATCGCCTTTGATAAGGCGCTGGTCAATCTGGCCGCTGAGTACGAGATGGCAGAAGAGGAGTTCTTCGTTGCCCGTGCTGACCAGATTGTTGAATGGCTGATCGGCCAGCTGGATGCAGAAGAGGAGCCGGACTATATCCGTACACTCAAATCCCGCGTTGCCCGTCACCTGAAGCGTGGGGACAGCCCCCGCCGTGGTGCCCGCGCTGCCAAATCCAGCAAGCCCGCCGAGCCGAAACTGGAAACCGGCCACTATCGCAACCCGTACACCAATGCCACCATTGAAAAGAAAAAGCGCAATCCCAAGCAGCTGAACCAGTGGGTGGAAGAGCACGGCCTGGAAACCGTGAAAACCTGGAAAATCTGATTTTCCTATGCTGAAGGCGGCGCCGGCGCAATACCGGCGCAGTCTTAACATCCGCCAGTTTTTACGCATCCTGCGCCGGATTTCACATTCCTGTCTGTTTTCCTACGGTTTCCCCCTTCTCGCCTTCCTTTACAGCCGGTTTCTCTTCTATATCCACTATCCTTGTTAGCAATTAAACGAAGACAGGTGACAGGGAATTGTTCATGCCTGAGTTCGCCGTTGGTGGCGCTGTCAGCGCAAGTAAAAGGTTGTTGGTGCTGCTGTTCGTTCTATGCATTGCAGCCTGTGATTTTGGTGGTTCTGATCGCTCTGGCGGTGGTGGTGGTTCCGGCGGCGGCTCCAGCAGTTCTGGCGGTAGCAGCTCTGGTGGTGTCACTGAAGTAAAGCGAGGAGTGTTTGCCCGCGGCCTGTTCTTCGGCCTGCGCTATGAAACGGAAACCCAGTCCGGTTTTACCGACATCGATGGCGTCTTCCTGTACCGCGAGGGAGAAACGATCACCTTCTCTCTCGGCAGTATCCAGCTGGGGTCCGCTCCGGCGGACACCTATCTGAATCCATTTGACCTGCTCGGTAGCAGCGCCCCTGTCACCGAGCGCCACCTGCGTGGCCTGCTGGAAAACCGCCGGCAGGTAAATAATCTGGACCGTGTCGCCAACATGACGCTGTTCCTGATGACCCTGGATGAAGATCGCAATCCGGACAACGGGGTACAGCTCGTCGGTTGGGATGAAAGGTTGGTGGATGTATCCATCGACTTTGATGTGGACCTCTATCTCTTCCCCTTTCTCGAAGGCCCGGAAACCCTGCGCGCGCTGCGCACACGGTACGGCGTAGACTTTGAGGTGCCAGAATCACTGCCGCTGGTCATTCTTTATGAAAGATTGCGCATAGAAGTGCCGGCACACCTGCCCGAACGGAAAACCCGCGACCGCGGTAACAACGGCACCATCGAAACCGAATACCTGGTGGCGTACAACGATTTCGGCCTGCCGATCGAGTTGCGCCGTTTTCCGTCGTTCAGCACTGGCCAGTTCTGGGACCTGTTTGCCCGCTATGAGTACGACGACTGGGGGCGCGAAGAGTTTCTGCAGCAAGACCGGGACACCAATGACGACAGTGTGGTGGATAAATTTATTCGCCGCAGAAATTTCTACAACAACAGCGGCCTGCTGAGCGAACGGCTGGAAGAGCGCGGTGAGGCGGGGGTTAGCTATCGCCAGAAGATCGAATACTTTTACGACGGCGGCGGCAATCGCACGGGATATGTCCTGGAGCGGGATCAAAATGCAGACGGCGAAGCGGACTACCTGCAAACCGCAGACTACTTCTACGATGACATCGGCCTGATCACCGAGCGCGAAATTGAAACTGACACCGATGCCGATGGCCGTACAGACCAGCGCTTTCGCAGCCGATACTTCTATACCGACACCGGTCAACTGGAGCGGAAATTTAAACGGTTCGATACCGACAATGACACCGCCGACGGAGTGACCGACGCCACCATAGAGATCGACTACAAATACAATGACGAAGGGCGCCTGGTACGCGTGGATTACGTGAAGGAAACGGACATCGGTGGAGACACAGAATACCGTTTTCTATGGCGGTATAAATACAACGATCGCGGCCTGTTAGCACGGCAGGTGCGGGAAGTGGACCGGAACATCACCGGCGTATTCGATACCCGGCAGGTATTGGATTATCGGTATAACGCTGCAGATGAACTCGCGACCCTGATCGTCCGCTTCGATACCGATAACAACGGCGTGGTGGACTTCGAGGATACCACCGACTTCTACTACAACGATATCGGCCAACTGGAGCGGCGGGAAAGTGTGCGCCGCAATACCCGCGGTACCGTAGAACTGGAATACGTGGAGTTCTATGTTTTCGGTGACGACGGCGAGCCGCTCAGCCGTACCATCCATTATGAGGGAACCCTGAGCGATATTGATGACCGCCGCAGTCCCATCTACGGCAATCACCGCTACCGCTACTACGACCTGTATCGGGCAGGACTATACGACCAGCATTATTACTTCCACCACTATTACTGGCCGCAATCATTCACCGGCGTGGAGCGTTGGCGCTGGCAATATCGCACCCTGGATGACGGCCTGCGATTCCTGATCGAGTACTACCGCTATACGCGCCGTTATCGCAGTCTGCACTATCCGTGCGGTACAACCGTGGCAGACCCGGGCGTAATGTGTATCGGACCCGAGCGGGAGCGATAAACTCCCGCCGGTAGTAAATGCGATCTGTTCGCCTGCGTCAGTGCATCTTCAGCCGTGGCTTCACAAACCGGTTGGCGTGACCCACCAAGTACAGCAACATCGCCCGCGGCCAGCCGTGCAGCGCGGCCAGGTGCATCCGGTACAACGAGCGGTAAGCGAGCCCGGCAACGCGGCCTTCAATGGTGAGGCTGCCTTTTACCAGTCCACCCATCAGGTTGCCTACCGCATCGAAGCGCGACAGGGATACCAGTGAGCCGCGATCCTTGTACAGGAAGGAATGCAGTTCCGCACTCTCACCATTTTCCACCAGCGCAATCAGGTTTTCGCGGGCAGTTTTTGCCATCTGCTGGGCGGACTGTGCCCGTGGCGGCACCTTGTTACCCGCACTGTCGATACAGCCGGCGCAATCGCCGAGAGCAAAAATATTCGGATCGGCCTGGCTCTGCAGGGTGGCATCCACCTCGATCTGGTTCTGGCGATTGAGTGTCAGTCCATCCAGCTCTTTCAGGAAATCCGGTGCCTTGACGCCCGCCGCCCACACGCGAATGGCTGCGGGAATCTCTTCCCCATTGGCGGTCACAAAACCGTGTTCGTTGGCTTCCGCAACCTGGGTGCTGGTGAGTACGCGCACACCCAGCCGGGTAAGCTCTTTCTCGGAACTGTTACCCAGCCGTGCGGGTAATGCGGGTAACAGGTGCGGGCCGGCTTCGATCAGGGTTACGCGGAGATCGCCATTGGCGATGCGCCCGTAGTGGCCCATTTCATCCACCGCATCCACCAGTTCCGCGGCCAGTTCCACCCCGGTGGCACCGCCACCGACGATGGCAATTTCCACTTTATCCACAACCTTGTTTTCCAGCTGCAGGAACTGGTCGAGCAATTTGTGGTGGAAGATCTGTGCCTGTTCGGAGCTGTCGAGGAAGCGGCAGTGCTGGCGCACCCCGGGGGTGTTGAAGTCATTGCTCTGGCTGCCGAGAGCAATTACCAGATAGTCGTAGTCGAGCGTACGCGCCGGCACCAGTTGCTGGCCGCTATCGTCACACACCGGTGCCAGTTCAATGGTGCGTTTTTCCCGGTCCAGCCCACACAGACTGCCGAGCTCAAACTGAAAACCGTTGGAGCGCCCGTGTACCTGGTAGTTGAGCGCGTCCATGGAGGAGTCCATCGCACCGGTGGCAACCTGGTGCAACAGGGGCTTCCACACATGGGTACGATTTTTATCGACCAGTGTGACTTCCGCCGCGGGTGATTTGTTGCGGCGGTTAAAGCGGTTAAAAGAAAAGTAACGGCCGAGGCTGGTAGCGAGCTGAAGCCCACCGGCACCACCGCCGACGATGACGATTTTTTTCATGACAGAGTTTCCTGTAGAGCGATAAAAATAAGGCGCTCTCCGACCGTCTCCTCAGGGAGTCGGGCGACTCTGTGTGACCCCTGTCGATTATATGGCGCAGTATTGCCGCCCGCCGGAAAAATCGCAACGGGCGGTTGGTTTCACTGGAAACCAGTCACGGTTTCCGCGGGCTTATGGGCTGCTCTTGCCGGCGACCTTACGGGCCAGACGACGGCGGGCCAGATAGCGGTGGGTAACTGTGTCAGGAAGTGGTTTCCAGATAACGGGCAGCCATGGCGCGCCAGTCGCCGCTTTGCGACAGGTACACCGGCTGTAGCGTTTCATCCAGCGGATCAGGGGTAGTGGGGAGCGCGTCCACAAAGCCGACTACCGCTGCCTGTCGACAGCCGGCGGCGTGCAAGGCGGCGAGGCAGGGCGCCACCTGCACTGCCGGCACAGATGCCAGTAGCCCGCCACAGACCTGTGGGTCTGCCAGTAATTGCAGCGTCGGATCGATCTCCCAGGCAACCGCGTTTTGCAGCGCAGTCAGGTAACGCAGGTTGTCGCGATGGACCGGAGCCAACCAGCCCTGGTCAAGGGTGCATGCGGCGCCCGGTAGTATCGGCAGCGCGTCCGCAAACAGGGTGGCGCCCCGGCTGGCCTGATGGCAGTGGTCCAGTTCCGGGGAACCGGATTGCACAGACGGCGCCGACAGCAACGGCAACAGATGGCCGAGCAATCCGCTACTGCCGATACTGGCTACCGCCGTCGCGTGATGGCGATGGAATATGCCTGCGGCGGTAGCATTGCTTTGCAACATGTACTCCAGCGACTGCTGTATCCAGCGCGCCCGCGCGTGTCCCTGCCGCTCGGCGGCGAACAGGGTGCCATTACCCAGTGGTTTGGTCAGGATCAGGCAGTCGCCGGGTCGTGCAGTCTGCCCAGTGTGCGATTTCGCCGGTTCCGCGAATCCGTTGA
This sequence comes from Microbulbifer celer, assembly GCF_020991125.1. NCBI lineage: Bacteria > Pseudomonadati > Pseudomonadota > Gammaproteobacteria > Cellvibrionales > Microbulbiferaceae > Microbulbifer > Microbulbifer celer. The sequence continues at coordinate 2,961,446 of NZ_CP087715.1, read as the reverse complement.
CGGTGAGAGCCAGCTGCAGTTCGTGCCCCTCACAGGTATGTGTATCCACGAGTGGACATTCGTGGTGACGCAGTTCCCGTTCGGCGCCGTCCAGCAGTTGCTGCATATCCCAGCGCGCCAGCTCGGGCATGGCGCCGGACAGCGTGACTAGGGCGCGCGCCTCGCCGGGTTGTGCCCCGGAGGCAAAACTGCCCGAGAGCGCATTGAGTGCGCACAGTCGTCCATACAGCCACGGGTCTGCCACCGGTGATCGCATCATACTGATATGTTGCAGCAGCCTTTTGCCCTCAGGCACAACAATCGCGGTGGCGCCATCGGCCGGGTTGGGACCATCGTCGGTCACTTCCTGCAGCCAGCGGCTCGGGGCCATTTGTGGCGCGAGGTGGTGGAGAGCGGCGCTCTGAGCCATCGGTGATGGGGCGTAGGGCGGAGGAGGGACCGGCAGTTCGTTGAAACGCTGCAGGAAGCGGCGATTGCGGTAATCCTTCCAGCGCCAGAGTACTTCACCTACCGCCGCGATGCCGCTGTGGCTGGCCAGTGTCCGTTGATTGCCACAGGAAATCAGTGTCACCGGTTTCCGCGGTGGACGGAATGCTGCCAGCTTCTGCCGGGGGCATCGCTGCAGAGTGACGCACAGGTTGCGATACAGCAGCTCGCCCTGGTGCACGGCACAGGCGGCGGACTTGGGTACCGGGCCGCGGGCGAAGCTGGCGAGATCACCGCTGGCGAAAATGTAGGGTTTACCACTGACCCGCAGATGATCGTCCACCAGCACAAAGCCGTCGTCGTCCAGCGCCAACCCGGATACCGCCAGCCACGGCGGCGCCGCCGCCTCGGTACACAGCAGTGCCTTGTTCAGGGCCAGAAACTGCCCCTGCTCACTGTGTACGCCGCGGTGGGTAATTTCACTCACGCGCCAATTGCGGTGCACCCGAATATTTAACCGGGTCAGCTCGCGGGCGAGCAGTTGTCGCGCAAGCAGTGGCAGTTCCGGTGGAATTTTCTTGCTGCCCTGCAGCAGGTGAATCTCCACCCGGCCGCTATAAACCGGTTCTTCAAGCGCCCATGCCATGGCCATGGCCAGTTCACACCCGCCGACACCACCGCCGACAATGCCCAGCTTAAAAGGCGCGTGCTGATCGAACAGCTGTTGCTTCAGTTGCTGCCAGTAACGGTGGAAGTGGCCGATGGGTTTCACGGGAATGGAAAGCTCGGAGCCGGTGATGCTGCGATCGGGGGTGGCGCCAACATCCAGCGAGAGCAGATCGAAGGGCAGGTCCGGGCGCCCCAGCAGGGAGACCAGGCGCTGGTCCGGGTGCAGTTGGTGCGCACAGGCCTGGATAAATCGGGCGCCGGCAGCGCGACACAACCGCGGCAGATCAATATGAATGTCACTGTAGCCATAGTGGCCCGCCACCATGCCCGGCAGCATGCCGGAATAGGCGCTCTGAATTTGCGGCGAAATCAGTGTCAGGCGTGCGCCGGGCAGCGGCTTGCGCGCCCACTTCTGCAGCAGGGTGACGTGGCTGTGTCCGCCACCGATAAGGACAATATCCCTTTGTTGGGGGGGCTCCTGCATGAACTTTTCACCCGTCAAGATGGATCGGTTTGATCGAAATATAAACAGTGTAATGGTGAGCAGCGTTTTAGCACGGGTGTGGTACCCGTAGGCGACTGATTCGGCGCCGGAATTACACGAAATACTGCCAACAAAAATAGACCAAAGTCGTAGGGAGCGACATGTGGGCAACCCTGCTGGTCTTTACTTAATGGTGCGTTGTTTTATCTCCCTTTCTTTTTCAGGTTGAACGCGCTAATTCGTTGAGCACCGAGATTTGATGCTGAGATCCCGCGCCACCCGACAGACCGCTAACCAAAAACAATCCCGGGGCATGCATCGTGTGCTGTGGATACTGGTCTTTTTTCTGCTGTTTATTGGCGCGCTGAATATTATTGTCTCCACCGTTGTGCCGGGCGCGATCCAGCGCTGGTTGCACGAACGCGGCCTGGAGGCGCAGGTTGCCCATATCCAGATTTCTCTTCCCCGTCTGCGTGCAAACCTGCGTGGGCTGGATGTACGCAATAAATACGGCCGTGGTTTCAGCGCCCGCGAGGCTACCCTCGGCCTCAGCTGGTGGTATCTGTTACAGGGGAAAATTCACGTCAAGCTGGTAGAGCTGGAAGGCGTGACTATGGACCTGGAATCGGAGCCCGGTAAACGCGGGCGAGTCTGGGAAATCGGTGGCTGGCGCCTGGGGGAGGGGGAGAAAACGCCCACAGACTGGCGGGTGGAGCTGGCGGCGGCGAAGCTGCGCGACGCCACCGTGTGTTATCAACACAAACCCCAGTGGTCCACCGCCAGTTGTGTGGAAATCGGCCGTCTCGAAATGCAGGATTTTTTCGTCTCCGGTTACCGGGAAAGTGACGAGCCGCTGAAGTTTTCCATTGGCACGGAGGATTTCACGCTGCAGCAATTACTGGCGTGGGAAGAAACCCCTGCCGGCACGCATGGAGAAGCGGCAGAAGGTGACATGCAGCAGTCCGGCCGCGAACACCCATTTATTGCCGCGGTTCTACTGGAAGCGGAAGACATCGGATTCGATCGTCCCGGTAACCGCCTCGTCGCCGATGAAATGCTCGTGCGCAAATTTGCCGGTTGTACCCCGGCGCGCTGGACAGACGTGATTCGCGGGCTGCAGCTTATTGAGGGACACTGTGCCAGCGCACGCCGCCTTAACGGCACCGGATCGGAAAAGACACCGCTGGCTTTTGACTTCGGCAAACAGGCACGGGTGCAATGGCGACGCCTCGATGGACAGGAAGTTCGGTTGCGCCATGCCAACCGCCGCTACTGGAACTGGCGCGCGCAGACCATTGCCCTCAATCGTTTTGACTACCAGCGGCAGGCAAAGAGCATCCGCTGGCAACAGGCCGGCGCCACCGGCTTTGACTGGTGTCCTAATACTTGGCGCTCTGGCAGTACTTGGCGCTCTGGCAGTACTTGGCGCTCTGGCAGTACCTCGCGCACCAGGGGCGGGAGCAGCGGCCAACATCACTATTGCCTGCGCGCCGGCAGCCTGAGTTTCCCCGAGCCCGCCAACCTTGCCTGGCCGCAGGGGTTTACCGTGGCCACGCGGGATGCGAATGCCGCGCAGATCAGCCTGTTGGATGTCGCCGCCAACCGCACTGCGCCCAATCCGGTGACCGCAAACAACCTGCGTCTCGGTGTACTGGAATACCGCAATCGACAGCGCCGGCTGACCCTCGATGGTGTCGCGCTGGACAGTATCAACGGCTGTATACCCGGCCAGCTCTGGCAGCGCGGTGATCACTGTGTACAACTCACCGCATTGGCGGCACCGGAACAATTCGAGCTGCAGTTTCCCCGCAGTCAGGCGGGGAGCGATGGGCAGCCCGCGCAATCCTGGGCGGTCGATAGCGGGCCCTTTTCCCTCAAACATTTCAATCTGCGCCCAGCGGCCGGCAGTGCCGGCACCCCCCTGGTGGTGGATGCACTGCACTGGGCCGAGATGCGCCTGCAACCCGGTCCGGGAAATTTCCAGCTGACCGATATCGGTCTGGAAAAACTGGATGGCTGTCTGCCTGAGGATACTGTGGCGCGCGCCCCGGGCAGGCTGTGCGCGCAGGTGCAGCAGTTGCGCGGCAAGGGCAGTTTCCTGTTGGAAAAAAATGGCGACCTGCTGGCGAACTGGGGTGAACTGACGCTGGAAAGCCTGAAGTTGTCTGATCGTGTGGATAAAAGTGGCGGCATCAACCTGCAGAAACTGAATTGGGGGCACGGACTGCTGCGCCAGAGCCGGGGTGCGTCGTCCACCGATATTTTTGCCGAAGCCTTCTTTACCGCCCCGCTCCCGAAAGATGCCCTGGGCCTGGATGCGTGGCTCGACGATGGCACGGAGAAGGGATTGCTGGCGGAAGAACTGAACAATCTTCCGGACTTCTCCCGCGACAATCCTGACAGGGAGGTTGAGGACCAGACTGGTTCCGGTACCGGACAAGTCGCCAGGCGCTTTTCCGTTACCGAGCTGGATCAGTCCTCCGCGACACTCGCTAGTGTTGACGGTTGCCTGCCCGGCAACTGGTCCAGGCTGATTTATGGAGAAAGCCCTTCAGCGCGCGCACCAGCGTGCTTTTTCATCCGCAACCTGCAACAGCAGGAACCGTTGAGACTGGCGCTGCAACGGGGAGAAATCAGTGATGCGCGCACGCGGCTGAAGTTTCACCTCGCGGCCGGTGCCCTCAGCCTGGAAGCGATCAATATCGGCACTGTCGCCAATAAGGAACTGGTCGCAGTAGAAAACCTCAGGCTGCCGCAGGCAGATATCCGCATCGCCACGTTGCCGACGCGCACACAGGTGCAATTGCCCTCCATGGCGCTGGATCGCGCGCACTGGTGCAGTAGCGAAAAACGCTGTCTCAATATCGAGACGGTGCGCACTGGTGAGCAGTTCAGCGTGGCATATGACCGCAATCAATTCAGCGCTGATCTCAACAACCTCACAGTCGATCGGTTTGAACTGACGGGGCAGGGCGCAGACCCGGGTATCACTGCCGATATACAGGACCTGAAAAGCCTGCAGCTGAAAGTCAGCCTGCCGCGCCGGCAGGGGCGAAGCGCGGACTGGCAGATGCGGGATCTGCAAGCGGCGGAACTGAATGTCTGTTTACCCGCGCCGGAGAAAAGCCGCGCATCCGAGGCCATACTTCCCCGCTGTCTACAGGCGCAATCGTTGCGTTCCCGCGGTTCCGGCATTGCGGTACAGCGACTCGGGCTGTCCGCCGGCCCGCAACAACCGGCGCAATTGCAGGTGGGCGAACTGGCCATCGGGCGCGTCGCCATGGTGCAGCCCGATGCGGGACCATTGCGGCTCAATCTGCACAACATCGATCTGCAGGCGGTAGACGGCTGTGGCCTGCAGGACTGGTTGCAAAGTGAAGCCGCCGCCCGCTGGGCCGGATGTCTGGCGTCCGGGCGTCTGCACCTTTCGGGAGACAATTTGATTCCGCTCGGCGGCGGAGGCGTGAGTGAACCCGTCGAACGCTTCACCCTGGGCCCATTACAGGCGCAAGGCCTGCGGTTGCGTCCGCAAACAGGTAGCGCACCTCGGCTGGAGCTGGCGTCCATGGGCTGGCGTTCCCTGGGCTGGTCCGGCGGTAGCCGGATCCGGGTGGCGGATTTACAGATGCGAGACTTCAGCGGTTGCCTGCCGGACAAACCGGGTCAGCCGATAGCGACTTCGCAACGATATTGCGCCGGTTTTGCGCGCCTGGCACTACCGGGTAACCAGGTGCTGTCTCTGGGCGAAGTACTCAGCGCCAGTGGCGACATTGAGTTGGCAGGATTCTATCTGCGCCAGGGGGATCGCCAGCGCGTTGCAGTCGAGAAACTGGGGGTGAGCGGCGTGGCCTTCTCCAGAGAACGGCTGACGCTGGAAGGGGGGGAAATCTCCGGAGTCAGCGGCTGCCTGTCGTCCATCAAATTGCCGCGTAAAACACTGAACCCCTGCTTTGAAGTCGGGCGCGTATCCGTCGTGCGGGAGCACCGCGTGGCCCTGGCTGAGGGGGTACGGCAACGGCGGTTTCACGATCTTTTTATCGAGGGCGTGCTGCTCAAGGAGCGCGGCATTCCGTCCGGTAAGCCGGCTCAATTGCTACAGGTGGCTACTGTGGAAGCCGAGTTGCTCGCCTTTGGCGGCCGCGAAATTCGCGGCGACAACCTGCAGCTGAATAATGTGAGCAGTTGCCTGCCCGCAGGTTATATCAGCGGCATCGATCACTGCGTGAACCTGGAAAGTATCACGGCCACCGGCACCTACCGGCTGGACTCCCGCAGGCTGGAACTCGCGTTGCTGAATGCCAACCAGCTGACCGTACTTGGGGACGAGGGCAATCGGCTTGTGGAGCTCGCCTTTATCCAGGTGCGACAACTTCTGGCATCCCGGGAGCAGGTGCTATTCGAGTATCTGGAAGCCCGTGATGCGCGCCTGCTGCGGCGCAGCCAACGGGCGCAGGAATTCATTCACCGCCAGTGGAACTCAGAATTCCAGACGCTGTACGTCCACCAATTCGATTATGCAATCAGCCCTCACAGGCTCAATATCCAGAACATCGAGCTGATTCGACCGCGTACAATTCTCGCTCGGGGTATACAGGGCGGCCTGGAGTCGGTTGAGCGTGTCATTAGCGATGAAGAACCGGCGGACAATAACCGAGGTCGACGACTCCAGCGCGGGGATCTCTCCCGCAAAGCCAGGCGCTTTGAGTACCGTATCGGCGAAGTTTATATCGATCACGGACATTTCTTGTGGTTGGACAGCAGTAAAGAGTACCGGGCCAGTTTGCCAATCCGTCAGATCAATTTACTCGTGCGCAATATCAGCAGTCACAGTGACGATCCACCGGCGATAGTGCTGCTGAATGGTCGCCCCGGCGGCTTCGGTGACCTACAACTGGCCGGGGAACTCGACTTGCTGGAAAACAGCCACTGGAATGCGGGCCTGCTGGGCTACGTGACCGATGCCAACCTGATACCCGCAACGCCCTACATCGCCGCGCTACTGGGTTACAAAATCCTGCAGGGCCAGCTGGATGCCGAGGTGGATATTCAGATACGAAACAACCAGGTAGATGCACTGGCGAAAATGGGCCTGCAAAAAATAAAGGTGCGACGGGTGCGAGAGAGCGATCACCTGCCGGTAAAAAGAAGCATTATTCCTCTCGGGTTTGCGTTGGCACTGTTGAAAGACGGCAACGGCGATGTGCACTTTGATATGCCAGTTACTGGCGATCTGTTCGATCCCGAGTTCAATTTCAGCTTCATCTTCAGCGAATTGTTGCAGCGCGCCATTCTTGAATCCCTGTTTGCCTACTTTACCCCGATTGGCGTCTACAGCCTCGCCAAGCTGGCCTGGGCACGCTTCCGTGCGGTGGATTTTGATCCGGTGGAGTTCGTTCCGGGCAGCACGGATTTGACCGAGACTGCCAAATCGGATTTGCTCGGTATGATTGAAAAAATGCGCGGTAACCCGCAGGCAAGGCCGGGAATCTGTGGTGTTTCTACCGCACTGGACCTGGAATTCCTGTTCCCCCACGTGAGAGACGCGTATGGTCGTGGTGGAGAGCAGCAAAAAGAGTTTTATCGCGACCCGCCACGGGGGATACACGAAGAATTACTCCACCTCGCCGGGCGCCGCAGTCACCATGTGCAGAAGTTCCTGATTGAGGCTGGGCTCGAAGCCCAGGACTTCATCCAGTGCGCACCAGACTATATTGGTACGGAATTTGACGCACCCAGAGTAGAACTATCCAACTGACCCAAATACAGGGAGTAAGTGTGATGGCCAAGAATCTCGCCCATAAACTGATCGAGCAGCACCTGGTCAGCGGCAAAATGACACCCGGCGAAGCGGTACAGCTGAAAATCGACCAGACCCTGTGCCAGGACGCCACCGGCACCATGGTAATGCTGGAGTTCGAGGCTCTGGGGCTGCCCGCGGTCAAAACGGAAGTGTCCGCACAATATGTCGATCACAACCTGATCCAGGCGGACTTCAAGAATGCTGATGACCACCTGTTTCTACGCAGCGCCAGCCGCAAGTGGGGCCTGTGGTACTCGCGGCCGGGCAACGGCATCAGCCATGCAGTGCATATGTCCTGTTTCGGCAAGCCCGGCAAAACCCTGCTCGGCTCCGACAGCCACACCTGCGCCGGCGGTTCCATGGGGATGCTCGCCATGGGCGCCGGCGGTTTACAGGTCGCACTCGCCATGGCCGGTACGCCATTTTCCCTCACCATGCCGGAAGTGATCGGGGTCAAAGTCACCGGCAAACTGCCGCCCTGGGTCAGCGCCAAAGATGTGATTTTGGAAATGCTGCGCCGTTACGATGTAAAAGGCGGCGTGAACAAGATTTTTGAATATTACGGCCCGGGTCTCGACAATCTCACCGCCATGGATCGTCACGTCATCGCCAATATGGGCCAGGAGATGGGCGCCACCGCCAGCGTCTTCCCCGCCGATGAAAACCTGCGCGCTTTCTTGAAGCAGCAGGGGCGGGAAGAAGACTTCACCGAAATGGCCGCCGATGATGGCGCCAGCTACGACGGTGAAGAACATATCGAATTGTCCGAGCTGGAACCACTGATCGCCTGCCCCTCCAGCCCCGGCAACGTAGTCACCGTGCGCGAAGTGGCGGGTAAACCGATCTACCAGAGTTATATCGGCTCCTCCGCCAACCCCGGCCTGCGGGACTTTGTGATTCCCGCAAAAATGCTGGAGGGCCGCACCGTACCCGAAGAAGTCTCCCTGGATATCAACCCCTCCAGCCGCCAGTTGCTGGAAGAAATCAGCCGCAATGGCGACCTGAACCTGATGCTGCAGGCCGGCGCGCGTCTGCATCAGACCGGCTGCAACGGCTGTATCGGCATGGGGCAGGCACCGGCCAGTGGGCGCATCAGCCTGCGCACCGTGCCGCGCAACTTTCCCGGACGCTCCGGCACCAAGGAAGACCAGGTTTATCTGTGCAGCCCGGAAACCGCCACAGCCAGCGCACTGTTTGGCAAAATCACGGACCCGCGTGACATGGACATGGACTATCCGTCGTTCACTGAACCGGAACAGCTGCAGGATATGCGCCCGCTACTACTGGCGCCCCGTGATCCTGAAAAAGAGGTTCCGGTAGAAATCCAGTTGGAGAAGGGCCCCAATATCCAACCGTTACCGGACTTCGGACCACTCCCGGAAATCCTCAGCGGCCCAATTCTGCTCAAAACCGGAGACAATGTCTCCACCGATGAAATCCTGCCCGCGGGTACGGAAATCCTGCCACTGCGCTCCAACATCCCGGCCATCAGTCATTACACCTTCTCCCGCATTGATGAAAGTTTTTACGATCGCGCCATGGCGCACAATGGCGATTGCTTCGTCATAGGTGGCGAGAACTACGGTCAGGGCTCCAGCCGCGAGCACGCCGCCATCGCCCCGCGCTATCTCGGTGTACGCGCAGTGATCGCCGTCTCCATGGCGCGCATCCACCGCCGCAACCTGATCAACTTCGGCATCGTCCCGCTGTTGTTCAAACAACCGGAAGATCTGTCGAAGCTCAACCAGCAAGATATGCTCTCGTTCAGCGACCTCCCCAACCAGCTGGCCAGTGACAAAACCGTATCGGTGCAGACTGCTGACGGTAAGACACTGGAGCTCACACACAATATGAGTGAAGAGGAAGTGGCCACAGTGATTGCCGGCGGGCTGATTAATGAAGTGCGCAAACATCACTTGAGCGATTAATACTGCGCAGAGCCGACATTCACTTTGAAACCCTGCAACCCCCCCGCCTGAGCGCGGGGTTTTTTGGGGTCGGCATCAGGAAAAGAGGATCATGCTGCAAGTTGCCAAGTGAGAGTATCTTCCTACCCTGAAATACAAAAGCGCCGACTCTTTCGGTAAACTGCCCGCATCATTTAAAACCACCGGTTATAGGGAGTGTGGGAGTGAGAAACTGCCCAAATTGTGAAGAGAAGCCAATATCTTTCTGGGGATGGCTGAATGGTATCAACTCAGTAAAGTACAACTGTAAGTTCTGTGGCGTGGACCTGACCGCAGATGTGATCACCTGGGTTTTTATTGTCGTTATCATGCTGGCCATGTGTGGAGCAGCATTGGTTGCCGTCACCCAGTTCGGCGTAGACTTCCGCGAAGATCGTTTGTTGCTGATAGGCGTGATGTGTGTTCCCGGGGTGATAGGGTCTTTGCTCGGATACTGGATTTCTGGTTATCGGGTAAAAAACGACTTTTAACTGCGCGAACCTGTAACGCTCAACAAATTCGCTGATCTGATCAATGAAGTGCGCCCTGAAAGCTCAATGAATGGCCAGTTCTGTCATTCGCCCTTGTATAATTACGCGCCAGAATTTCTAATGTGCCGCGCCCGCAACCCGGGTGCGGCACTTTAGTTTTGCCTGCATGACTTGCATGAAAAATGTGCAAAAAGAAAAATTAGATTTACAAGGGGTAGTATGTTGATCCGTAACCGGAACCTGCTTGTGGCCGCACTGGCCACACTCATTTCATCCACAACCGCTGCGCAGGAGATGAACACCATTGGGCCAGTAAACAGTGTTTACCAAGGAAGCTGGAGCTTCCATGGCGAGCTCTTCAACTTTGACTCACAAGTGGCGCGTTACGAGGGCATATCCGACAGCGGCTACGGCCTGGGGGCGGGGTACAGCGGTGAAAAAGGGTTATTCAACTTCAATGTTGGCCTTGGCGTAATCCTGATCGATGATAAAGATAAGTTTGAACAGTACGTAGAAGATGAAGATGGTGATACCTTCAGCAAGGACTCTTCCATCAGTGCCGTTACAGCCAATATTGACGCCGGTATACAGTACCCGGTAAGCCGAAGTGGCAATTTTGTTCTCGGCCTGAATATTGGTTTTCGGCAACTGGAGGCCGAACGCGAAATTGCCAACTGCTCCGATTGTTTCACCGAAGGTGTCGGGCTTGGAAGCGAAACGTACCTCAAACCGTTCGCGAAGATGCAGTTCAGTAAACGCTTCGATGGCACCCTGGCCCTATTCAATTATGCCGGTGATAAGGGCCTGGATAACTCAGTACAGTTTAGTTTGAACTGGAAAAGATAAGCCCTTCCTGTAGTCATCCTTCCAGCGTATTCTGTAGGGGAAAGTGGCGCCAGCAGCAGCTTCTTTGGCGGATCTCATCCACCTTGCGGCTTGTTGGCCCCTCTCTCTTGTCTTTTCTGCCAGGCCATATTTTTAGAAATATAGGTCTCAGGCATATACATGCCGCTAACCGAGAAAGTGCATAACACTCGCAGGCAGTGGATCTCTGGCCCTTCGGGCCGGATTCTCTACGTCGACGTTTCGTCCCTAGCGCTTATCGGGGGATGTTATTAAGGAGAAATGCTTGAAATTGATAAAATTTTTTCTGGGAGCTGCCTTTGTTGTTTCAGTTCAAGTGAACGCGGCTAGCTTTAATCTTGACGGAAAAATCATCGAATCTGATACCGTTGAAGAAATCGTAGATTGTGGCTCATATAAAGTTCGACTGAAAAGTGAGCAGTTTCCCTATAAGTATGAAATGGAAATTCCAGAAGAATACAAAATTGAAGGTTTTTATGGTTCTTCTGCTATCGTGGAAAAATCGGCTTTTATCTTTCCAGGTGGAACTAGAGTGCTAAGTCCTAGCGAGATCAAGAGCTTAAAATCATTGTATCCATTAGATAGAACATACTTGCCTACATCTGCGGTGTGCAAAGGGAGCACGCTAATTGTGTCGTATTGGTCTGGCGGTAATTGCAAGGAATGCGAAGCATTTTTGCAATTTGAAGTAGTAGATGGAAAGCCAACCAATGCGAAAAAGGTTCATTACGGCCAAGTTCAGGTCCTTAAAAATTAGTCAGGCCCATAAAGATAAGGGTTCATTTCCCCCCGCAAGACATCGGTTCTCAGCCGGACAGCTTACATTGCTGGCGGAATTTGACATGTAGTGGTCAACTATGTGGTTGCCACCTGAGGCTAGTGGCATAATGCAGACCGTTGAGAGTCGATAGGCTCTCGCAAATCAGGTCTAACTTCACTAAAGGATTGGTGTATTTCAAATTGTATTGCTTGTGGAAGAATAGAAAATTTCAATCATGGCTCAAGTACTCCCGAAGGTTGGTTTTGTTCCCGATGTAATACCGTGGGAGCATTAACCACGACGCTTCAAAACGCGCCATCCTCGCCTGTCAACGGGCGTGACGGTCTGTTTTTAGTGGGCCTGATTGCTAATCTGAACTTGTCTATTGAAGAATTAAATGCCATTACAGGTACCTTTGGTAGTCCTTGTCGCGATCAGGGTTTGGAGGATATCTGGGGCCTGGGAATTCCTGCGCGTCATCAGACCAGTAGTCAGAATATCGTGGTTGTGTTTACGCGTAATCACGGTGTAATGAATGTATATGGTATTGGTCGTCATGTGAGTAAAGGCAATAGCCATTAGCGTATTCTGCGCTGGAATGGCAGGCATGTTCGGGTGAATCGATAGTAAATGGATAAATTTTCTCTGTCATGTAAATCAATCAATTTCGCCTTACCATGAGTCATCGATCGAATTCGCATTTAAGAGTAGGGTTAAGCCTATCTCCGGCGAGAATATCGTTACAAAAGCGAAAACTGTGCATTAATCGGAACCGATCCTGAATCGAAAATTAGAAGCCTTGTCGCTACTGAGATCGTAGTTTGTGGCGTACTTATAAAGAATTCGATTGATGCAACAATTAGAGTCGCAGCCGACTTGGGGTTCTTGGTTTTTTTCCCCAAGATACGACGGCATGAAGGCTTAAATATTATCTCGCAGAAGATGTTTTTTGGCTGTGTCTATCAAACCTTGATGGGGAATATTGCCGTGTCGTCACCACGGCCGAAGCCCTGAGCGTTAACTGAGATCAGTGGTGTGAAAGTACAGCTGCTAACATCAGGATTTCTTGGTCATAAAAAATGAGGCGAAAATGGATAAGGAAAAGAACAGGGTTAGACAAAGGGCAAACGAGATAAAGCCGTATCGCTGCAAGAACCTTATAGCAGTGCTTGAGAACCCGATGGATATCAAGAATATCGGCACTGTGATACGGAATGTGAATGCCCTGGGCGTAGAGAAGACCTATATCGTCGATAGCCGGAAGGCGTTACCAGATGATTGGGAGGAGATGAGAGAGAAAAAGTCCCTATCCAAGACCTCGGTTTCTGCTATCAAGTGGAGCTTTGTAAAACGATTCGATAGTAGCGAAGACTGCTTGAAACACCTGGAGAAAAACCGGTTTAGATCCGTTGTCACCTCCCCGCATGTGAAAGGAAAAATAAACGAGATTCTGCATGAGGCAGACTATACGATGCCGAAATTGGCCGTCTGGTTTGGGAATGAATCGCGGGGAATCAGCGATGAGGTGGTAGCCTCAAGCGATTTTTGCGTATCAATCCCTATGTTTGGAATGATAGAAAGCCTGAACCTCGGGACCACTACCGGGATTGTGCTATATGAAATTACCAAACAGAGGCGGGCGTTCCAGGAAAAGTACAAGCGTGCAGGTCGAGGGCCCCAAAAATCCACAGAGAGCAGCCAGTAAGGTAGCAAGTTCTCCGGGGGCCAGGAAGATTGGTGCAATGGAAATGCGCACTGGAAATAATAGTAGCTACTCTCACGCGGTGCTTAAAAATCAGCCCCGGCTATTCAATCAGATTGTAATCACGCAAAAGGGCGATAGAATCGACTCGCCGCATTCAAGGAGAGCGCCATGAGTAAATTTCATCTAGCCCAGCTTAATATCGCCAAACTGATAGCCCCCATCGACTCCCCCCAGCTGAAAGACTTTGTCGACAACCTGGACCGGATCAACGCATTGGCAGACGAATCTCCCGGCTTTGTCTGGCGGCTGCAAACCGAAGAGGGGGATGCAACGAGTATCGATTTCTTCGGCGCGGATCAGATCGCGAATATGTCGGTGTGGCAATCGTTCGAGTCTTTGCACGATTACGTGTATCACTCCGCGCATATTGAGGTTCTGCGCCGCAAGAAAGAGTGGTTCCACAATATGGCCGAATCGCACATGGTGCTGTGGTGGGTGCCCGCAGGGCATGTTCCCTCGGTTGAAGAGGCTGCCGACAAGCTGGCCTTGCTGCGCGCATCCGGGCCCACGAGTGAGGCCTTCACCTTCAAGAAGGCATTTCCCGCTCCGGAGCAGGAGAAGAGCAGCTCAACCGAGGCGTAAAGCGCTTCTACACCGCGATCTATTCCAAGCCCCCACCACCCTGATCCAAGGGTGAATGAAAACGCGCCACGACCCGCCGTGGCGCTTCGTCTTTGAATCCGGGACCTTTCAGTTCCGCCGCCTTTGTGACATATCTAGCGTTTGTCATATTCCGCTTTGCCACCGATTGATGTGCCCCTGGTGTTGCCCTAATCTGGATCGGCTTTTGACGTTGCTGTAGAAATTTGATGCGTCAAAGGTCATAACCAAATGGCACCAACAAATAGAAATATCTATCCCAGTTGATTAAATAATAATAGGACGGGACTTATGAATAATTTCAATAAAAATGCGCTTTCTTTCGCAGTAGCCGCCGCAATGCTGATCCCCGCGGGCCAGGTAATGGCGCAGTCCGATGACGAGAGCACCAACTACGATTACGAGGTAATTGAAGAGGTCATCGCCACCGGAACCCGCAAAGCCGGGGTACTGCCCACCGAAACCCTGTCGCCGGTAGATGTGCTCGGCAGCGCCAACTTGTCCGAGCAGGGCAGTTTCGATCTCACCGACTCCCTCTCCAAAATCGCCCCCTCGTTCAATACCCAGCGCTTCCCCATTGCCGACGGCACCGCCTTTATCCGCCCGGTCACCCTGCGCAACCTGTCGCCGGATCAGACCCTGGTGCTGGTTAACGGCACCCGCCGCCACCGCTCCGCGCTGGTCAACCTGCAGCTGGCACCGCTCGGCACCAACAACCAGGGCGCCCAGGCGGTAGATTTTTCCGCGATTCCCTCTGCCGCCATTGCCCGCGTTGAAGTATTGCGCGATGGCGCATCCGCCCAATACGGCTCCGATGCCATCGCCGGCGTAGTGAACGTGATCCTGAAAGACGACGCCGAGGGTGTAAGCCTGAGCGCGCAGACCGGGGAATACTTTGAAGGCGATGGCACCCGCACCAGCCTCGCGGCCAACGCCGGTTTCGGCCTGGGTGACAACGGCTTTGTAAATGCCACGGTAGAGCACTCCACCGCGGATAAAACCTGGCGCGGCGCCGCGCGCCCGGATGCGGAGTTTGTCGGCTCCGTAGTCGGTGTCGATCAGGTACCGCTGGACGGCCTGGGCCAGCGCTGGGGCGATCCGGATGTGGAGACCACCAAGCTGTTCATCAACACCGGCTATGACCTTAACGAAAGCGTCGAGCTCTACGGCAACTTCGGCTACTCCGATAACTCCACCATCTCCGACTTCTTCTACCGCGGTCCGGTACTCGACCCCGAACATGAATTCGAAGCCCGCGCCACCCTGCAGGCAGACGCGGACGGCGACTTTATGCCAGACAACGCGCCGATGGATCTGGTCAACAGCATCCTCGGCCAGAACCTGGACCCCGCCGACTACCTGGTGGCCGACAGCAACAGCCCCAGCGGCTACGTACTGCGCAACCCGATTTACACCCAGTTCCCCGGCGGCTACAACCCGCAGTTCGGTGCCGACATTGTGGATATCTCCGCGGTGGTGGGCGCCCGCGGTGAACTGGCCTCCGGCATGACCTGGGACCTGCGCGCCCGCACCGCCGAGAACGAAGTCACCTATGTACTGAAAGACTCCATCAACCCGAGCCTGGGCCTGCTTTCTCCCACCAGCTTCAACCCCGGCACCCTCACCCAGCAAGAGACCAGCGTGAACGCCGACTTCGTAAAACCGATCGAAGTCGCCGCACTGGCCACACCACTGAACCTCGCCTTCGGTGCCGAGTGGCGGGATGAAACCTACAAGATCGGCGCCGGTGATGAAGCCTCCATCGCAGTAGGGCCCACCGCGGCGGTATTCGGTGTGGGTTCCGATGGCTTCCAGGGCTTCCCCACAGAAGCCGAAGGCAGCTACAGCAGCGAGAGCATGGCCGCCTACGTGGACCTGGAAGCCGACCTCAGCGACCAGTTCACCGTCGGCGCCGCGCTGCGCTTTGAGGATTACGACCTGTTCGGCTCCACCGCCAACTGGAAGCTCTCCGCCCGCTACGACTTCTCCGAAGCCTTTGCCCTGCGCGCCACCGCCAACACCGGCTTCCGCGCACCCACACCCGGGCAGGTAAACACCCTCAACGTCACCACCACCGCCAACCCCGACGGCAGCCTGACCCCCAGCGGCACCTACCCGGTAGACCACCCGGTGGCCCAGGTGCTGGGCGCACAGGCCCTGGACCCGGAAGAGTCCACCAGCTTCACCCTGGGTGCGGTGATCAACCCGCTGGCGAACACCAGCGTCACCATCGACTACTACAACATTGATATCGAAGACCGACTCGCACTGCGCAACAACACCATCGGCGCGGATGAAGTCGACCTGCTCACCAGCGCTGGCGTGGCCGATGCCAACCTGCTGCTGAACAGCAACGTCAACTACTTCACCAATGCCTTCGACTCCACCGTGCGCGGTATTGATCTGGCGGTCACCAGCGATTTCGACCTCGCCGGCGGTTTGCTGGTGGTGGACCTGCGGCATAACTTCAACGAACAGGAAGTCACCGACATAGCCCCCAACACCGTCAACGCCACCCGCGTGTTCGACTTCGAAAACCAGGTGCCCAACCAGCGCAGCACTCTCACGTTCGACTACGACAGCGGCGGCATGCTGCAGGGCTACCTGCGCTTCAACCGCTACGGCGATTGGCAATCCACCGGCGGCCAGCTGGAAGCCGACGGCAACGACACCTCCAACGCCACCCGCTACAGCGGCGAGATCCTCACCGACATCGAAGCCCGCTTCACCATCGCAGAAAACTATACCGTTGCCCTGGGCGGCGAGAATATTTTTGATGTGAAGGCCGATGATGAGGGCAATGGCACCCTGCAATTCCTTGGCGTACGCCAGGCGCTGACGTCGCCGTTTGGGTTTAATGGTGGGTTTTGGTATTTGCGGGCCAGTGCGGATTTTTGATTAGTAATTAACCCCAACGATTAAAGAGGCCACCCTTTGCGGTGGCCTTTTTTTTGGAGCTGACATTGTTTAGTGAGTGGCCCTATAGGGCTAAGGCTGGTGATTAATTAGCCGCTGTAATTGTGTGTAATGGATTTATGGGGTTGAAAACGTGACGTGTGTATCATTTTGTGGCTAGATGGTGGTCTGTGTCCAGATATAGACACATCACGGGTCCGGGTACATATATGGATACTTTGTGGGCAGGTATAGACATTTTGGTGGTTCCTATATATGCACACGCCCATGAACAAACCGTTAAGTGAGTAAAGGAGTACCGATGAAATCATTTTTATTTAATCTGGCGGGGCTTCTTGGCTCTTGGCAATTCATTGAGCTTTCTTCAAATAGTCCACTCAATTCAGTCTTAGCACCAATTGTTTTTACCGGGTTTCTCATATCGAGCGTTCTTTGGTTCATTGTAAAATTCGGTGTGAACCAACGTTCTAATGGCGCTACATATTTTGGTGGGGATGTCGGTGGTCATGGTCATGGTGGTGGCGGTGACTGCGGCGGTGGAGGAGACGGCGGGTGCTAACCCCCCCCTGTGTCAGGATAGATGTCGCGCTCACTTTCTAACCAGCAATGTATCAGGGGGTGGTAACAGAGTGAAGGATGCCACGATATAACGATGGCTTTAAAGAACGCACTGTTCAGATGATGATGCCGCCGAACGCGAAGTCGATAGCGGAGGTTAGCCGGGAAACCGGCGTTTCAGAGCCAACCCTGTACAATTGGCGAAATCAATTTCGTGAACAGGGTGTAGCCGTGCCAGCTGATCCAAAGAACCCCGAAAATTGGAGCGGGGAGAGTAAATTCGCCGTAGTCCTTGAGACCGCAGCGCTGAATGAAGCCGAGCTGGCGGAGTATTGCCGCAAGAAAGGGCTCTACGCCGAGCAGATACAGCGCTGGCGTGAAGCTGCGATTAGTGGGGCCGGTAGTCGCGACCAGATGTCCATGGAGGAGCGGCGCGACCTGCAGAAAGAGCGCAAGAAAAGCCGCAAGCTAGAGAAAGAGCTCAAGCGCAAAGAGAAGGCGCTGGCGGAGGCGGCTGCGTTACTGGTGCTGCAAAAAAAGGCCCAAGCCATCTGGGGGGAAAGCGAGGACGAATGATCGCCTCGGAAGACCGTCAGGTGGCGATAGAGCTTATCGAAGAAGCGGTGACGGCAGGCGCTGCCCGGTACAAAGCGTGCGCGGTATTGAACCTCACTGTGCGTACCCTGCAACGCTGGGAGAAAGCATTGCAGGAGCGAAGCTTGGTCGATCAGCGCAAGCGCGCGGCTCAGGCACGTACCCCGGGTAACAAGCTCACTATCGAAGAGCGACAAAAGATACTGGCAGTCTGCAACCAGCCGGAATACCGCAGCCTTCCGCCATCACAGATTGTCCCGATGCTGGCCGATCAAGGAATCTATATCGGCTCTGAATCCAGCTTCTACCGCGTATTGCACGAAGCGAATCAGCTGCACCGCCGAGGTAAGGCGGAGGCGCCACGTAACGTCGCGAAACCGAATGCGTACCTGGCAGATCGCCCGAACCAGGTGTGGAGCTGGGATATTACCTTCCTAGCGTCCAGTGTAAGAGGAGCCTTCTACCGGCTGTATCTGATACTCGATGTCTTCAGCCGCAAAATAGTGGGCTGGGAAGTGCATACTGAAGAGTCGTCAGAACATGCCAGCACCCTGATTCGCAAAGCGCAGCTTGCGGAGGGCGCCGTCAAGAATGGATTGGTTCTGCACTCAGACAATGGTGGGCCGATGAAGGGCGCCACCATGCTGGCCACATTGCAAAAGCTCGGGGTGGTGGCATCGTTCAGTCGGCCCTCAGTGAGCAATGACAACCCGTACTCGGAGAGCTTGTTCAGAACCTTGAAATACGGACCGAGCTATCCGAGCAAACCGTTTGAGAGTATCTCCGCAGCAAGGCAATGGGTTCATAGCTTCGTGCAGTGGTACAACAATGCACATCGCCACAGCGCGATCCGCTTTGTGACGCCGAGCCAGCGTCATAGTGGCGAAGAGATTGAACTACTAAAGCGCCGTAAAACCGTGTACGAAGAGGCGAAACGGAAGAACCCGAGACGGTGGCCACGCCACACCAGGAACTGGAATCCTATTAGAGGCGTCTGGCTTAACCCACCACAAGAAAAACAAGCCGCTTAACCGCTGATCGCGACATCTTCTTTGACAAACACCGACCCCCCCCCCCCCACTTAACAGTCACAGGCAGTAAAGCTCCGGCCCTTCGGGCCTCCGCGGGACGGCTTACCTTAAGCACGTTTTGCGCGGTCGCTTCGCTCCCAGTTTCGTGCAAAACGCGCTTAAGGTAAGCCGCCCCTGCTGTGGGCGTTAGATTTTCTCGCCTGTGAGCGATTAATTCTCAAGGAATATTTATGAGCAACAACGAAATTGCGATAGTCATTCCCGAGGGGCAAGCTGAAATTGTTCCTATTATGCAGCGTTGCCTCATGTCTGTTCGTGAAGAGCTTCGCGACGACCCTTATATCATCGAAGCCATCAAGGTCTTGCAAGTTGGTGGCTATAGAAGCTCTATAGGCTCTTTTTGGAACGCCGTAGTGGATGACCTTAGAAACAAGATCATGTTCAGGAGTGTTAAGCTATTCAACCAATCTGTAGAAATAGGCAGAAATGTTGAAACATACGAGGACTTCCAAAACTACGTCAACGATGATCAGCTGATAGACGGTGCGTATAAAATTGGCGTTATTGGCTGGGAGGCCAGTAAAGTTCTGAAGCACGCCAAAGAAACAAGGCATATATTTTCAGGTCATCCAAAAAGTAGCGATCCCTCAATTATTAAAGTTTTGGCGATGATGGATGATTGTATTAAGTATGTACTTAATGCGGAATATCCGGCTCAGATAATCGACGTCAATGACTATGTTGCAACGTTAGCTGAGCAGAATTATGACCGCAATGTCGTTGCAATTGAAAGTGCATTAGGTGATTTGCCAGAGATCTATAAGAATGAGTTGGCGAATAGGCTCTATACTTCTTATATACACCCGCAGTCCACCAGCATATTACGTTCAAACATAGAATTCGTTGCTCCAATTCTTTGGCGTGTGCTACCCAAGCCAATAAAAATACAAGTCGCACGCAGAGTGGATCAAGAGATTCAAAAGGGCAAGGCGGATATAACTGAAACAGCATTCAGCTTCATTGAACTTGTTAAGAATCAGAGTTATCTATCTGTAGTAGCTCGTCGCTATCAAATTGATCCCTTGGTTAAAGAGCTAACGGCTGCATTTGATGACTTTCCAAGAGAAAACGATGCTGTCAAAGATTTGGTTCCGTATGCGAGCTTGATACCCGACGATTTGCTGCCAGAATATGTTCTTTCCTTAACTAGAACATACGTGGGAAGAATGGGTTCGAGCGCTAGATGGAATAGAACTGACTTTTTTGCCGATGGCGCGGCCATGTACATACCCGATATGTTTAAGTCATTTGATGACCACGCAGCTAGTTACTTTGTCGAAGGCGTAAAAGCTAATGAGCTTCTAAAACGTCGTATTGAGGCGCCCGCCAAAATGAGAAGGCTGCGAATTCTGGGAAATATAGTGCTAGAAAAAATCTCTAATACTTTCCAAGAGCGCCAATTCATAGAGGCTTTATGTGATGAGCAGCGAGAAGCAGAGTTTCTTGCTCTATTGCGCCAATAAACCTAACAAGGAGCTGCTCCCGTACAAATTTTACGCTGCGCTTCAAATTTGCCGCAGAGCTCGGTGCTATACACTCAATGAAACTAACTAAATCCGTTAAATTATTATGGATATATTATGAACAATCAGGAAGTGCCAAATATTGAGGGAATGCTTGCTTATCTAAAGCCACGAAGTGATAAGTGGGATTCACTATGCGAGGAGTCATTTAAAGCCCTTCTTCAAGAGCCAGAAGCAAGGGCTTTAAATGAAGAGGAAAAAGGTGAACTCGAGAAAAATAAGCAGCATATAAACGATGTTTTATTAAAATCACTGCAATTGCCTAATCTATCTTTCTTTGCGGGTAGTGGAACCTCTCTTGCTGAGGTCAATGGTCCTAGCATGTGGGATCTTTGGAAAAAGTCGATGCTTAAATATCCCAATGCTGAAAAATCAGATGAAGGCTTTGGTGTGCTCACAACGGAAGCGTCATCAACATTAGACAAAGTAAAATATACAGAATTAGAACACCCCAATATTGAATATTTCTTATCACAATGTGATGCCTATCTTTTATTTAATGAAGATGAAGAAGTTGATAGTTTCCTAAATAAAGTAAAAAACACGATATTACATGAATGTTCATCATTTATAAACACAGAGCAAAGTGATATATCTTGCTATCAAAGTCTTTTGCAAAAGTTAGCAAGAAGAAGAGTGCGCGATCCACGACTAAAAGTATTCACTACAAACTATGATATGTGTTTTGAAACTGCCGCGTCAGATCTTGGGATGATGATAGTTGACGGTTTTTCTTATACTCGTAATCGAAAATTTGATGGAAAATATTTTAACTACGATGTCGTGAGAAGGGAAAGTGATAACCATGAGTTTGTGGAAGGAGTAGTACAGCTGTACAAACTACATGGCTCTGTTAGCTGGGAAAGAAGAGAAAGTAGTGTATTTGAAACGAATTCACCGGCGCCAGAAAATGCGGTATTAATTTACCCTGCGAAAGGAAAGTACCAGCAAGCTTTCATACAGCCCCACCTTGAACTCCTATCAAGATTTTTAGAATCATTAAGACAGCCTAATTCGTGTTTAATTATGGCTGGATTTGGTTTTAATGATGATCACCTTTCTGAGCCTATAATATCGTCAATAAAATCAAACCCGAGTCTTAAATTAATTATTGCTGATTATAAAGCAGCCTCTAATATCAAGAATTCGACTAAGGAAACCAGTCCTTACTGGGAAGAGCTATCTGAATTAGCCTCTCAAGGTTATGACATACATTTTATTAATGGTAGCTTTTCAGAATTTGTATCAATTATTCCTCACTTAAGAGCCCTTACTCCTGCTGATCAGTTAGCAAAAGCTGTTAAGGCGGCTGGAAGATAAAATGGACTTAAATTTACTATTTACAGAGAACGGAATTCTAAGCAATCGACTTAAAGTCGGTGTTGTTTCGTCAGTATCAGCACAAGGCATTAAAATAAATCTAGCTCATTCAGGTGATGTGAGCGGTAGTTATGTTGATGGAAGTAGATACGGGCGTGGAGAAGTGGGTGAACTTCTTTTAATTGAGGGGCAACAATCGATTTTGCTGGGCCGCTTAACAGAAGTGAGACTACCTGATAGAGATCGAACAGAATTGTCGCAAGATTTTGAAGGCTCTACCAAGCTTGATGCTATTGGATTCGTACAGTTATTAGGTTCAATTAATATTGAACAGTTAAAAATTCAAGCAGGTATCATTTCTTACCCTAGACTTGGGGATCGGGTATTTTCTGCTCCGACTGAACTAATATCTGCCTTGCCTGAGCTTATGATTAGCGGTGTAACAGATTCAGGAAGCACTAAGGTAACACTGGAAATTGGTGAGGTTACCGGAGAAACTGGAAACAAAATACGTGTAACCCCGGAAAAACTCTTTGGACGCCATTGCGCTATTCTAGGATCTACTGGTGGTGGAAAGAGCTGGACTACAGCAAAAATAATTGAAGAATGTGCAAAACATAACAACTCTAAAATTATTGTTATTGATGCAACTAGTGAATATCGTACGCTGAATAGCACATACACAGCCCACTTCCATATCAGCTCCCCTCTTCATGTACATAAAGAATCTACAGAGTTTTGCATCCCTTCTACTGATTTTGTTGAATCCGACTTTATTGCTATGTTTGACCCAGCAGGAAAAGTACAGGGGCCAAAACTAAGGGAAGCAATTAAGAGCTTACGTTTAGTTAAGCTCAACCCTGATATATTTCCAGATGGCTATATAAAGAAGATTGATCAATCTAAAGAGGATTATCGGAGGGCTTTGAATAGAAATAACAATGCCAAGCTGGTTGATAATCCAGCGCAACCATTTGATATTGGAATGCTAAACAAGCAAATTCATCAAGAGTGTTGCTATCCAGAGGATTATAATAAAACAGGAAAGAAGTGGGGCGGAGAAGATGGAAGTGTTGCCTTCTGTTCTTCACTGTTTACCAGGGTTTTGGCAGTTACTCACTCGGAGTCGCTTAAGTCTGTATTCAATCCAGAACCCAATGCTGAGAGTTTAGGGGAGATACTAGATGCTTTTTTAAAAGGGAATAAAAAAGTATTAAGACTGTGCTTAAGCGATGTTAGTTATCAGTTTTATGCAAGAGAAATGTTAGCCAATGTAATAGGGAGAAAACTGCTAACGCTTGCACGGAATGAGCTGTTCATAAGAAAACCTATATTAACTATAGTTGATGAGGCGCATAACTTTCTCGGAAAAAGAGTGGGTGCAGAAGATCACTCTACAAAACTTGACGCTTTTGAAATGATAGCGAAGGAAGGCCGAAAGTACGGTTTGAATATATGTCTAAGCACTCAAAGGCCTCGGGATATAACGGAGGGGGTACTTAGTCAAATGGGTACTTTATTGGTTCATAGGTTAACAAATGATAGAGATAGAGAAGTTGTTGAGAGAGCGTGTGGAGAAATAGACCGTTCAGCAGCATCCTTCTTGCCAAATTTAAAACAGGGTGAAGTAGCATTAGTTGGCGTTGACTTTCCAATACCAATGACAATACAAGTTGATAAGCCAATATATCCTCCGAAATCAGATGGCCCAAGTTTTCAAGATATTTGGGGGAGATTGAATTGAGCAGAAAGCGTATAAAAAAGGAAAGGAGGGTGTTCAAGATTCTGTGTCAGCCAAATAGCCTCATAGGCCGATGTGTTTTTCCAGGTTATCCGGGAAGTGTATCGTTAGCTGCGATAGCGTCAGGGGTTGTTGGCAAAAAAGGGTGCGCATGTTTGGAATATTTAAAAGTAAGCCTGTTCTGTCTGAAGAATATATTGAATTTCAGGTCGCCACTTATAAATGACTGCTGAAAAATTTCGGTGGCGATGACTTTTATCACCATGCAAGGCTGGTACTTCCGTGAACATAAGGGGTCAAGTCTTGACATAATAGTGTTTTGTATCGGCCGCATCCTCTAGATGCCAGAGTTACACACAAAAAAGTAGACACCATGAAAGCAGTCGTTTGCTACCGGCCAGTAGGCCAGAAAGAACTGGATCTGGTAAAAGAGTCCAGCTACAAAGCGTGGCCCCCAAGACTGCCAGAGCAGCCAATCTTCTACCCGGTAACCAATGAAGAATACGCGATAGCGCTCACCAATGGAACATTACCGACTTTGGCAAAGGGTATGTAACCAGATTTTATGTCAATAAAGAGTTTATGGACCGTTACCCCATCAGGTGTCTCGGCGCAGCCGCCCATACTGAGTGGTGGATTCCGGCCGAAGATCTGGATGAGCTTAACAATAATATAGTGGGTAAGATTGAAGTCATCCGTGAGTATGGGCCATCGAAATAGTGATCTTCCGCCGCTTTAACGGATGCCTGCTGTGGCAGCAACGCAGAGGGTGTTCAAAACTCGGCATCAGCAATACAGCGCTCAAGATGAACAGCTGTAGTGTGATACACCCCCCGCATTGAAATACTCTTTGGGTCTTAAGCGGTAGTATTTCTCTTCGATTTCTTTTGATTGCTCATCATACGGGTGGCTCAGGACTTCCTGCAGCTCCTTGATCGGGCTGTAATCACCTTGCGCGGCCTGTTGATAGGCTGGCACGATCAGCCATTCACGCCACGCATACTTCGGGTTGACACGTTTCATTTTTTCGGCTGCCGTCGATAAGTCATGACCGGCCGACACTAGATCGCGCCAGCTGCTTAACCAGGACTGCCATTTTTCGTCGAGCTCAGAGGATGTTTTGGCATAGAAGCTCTTTTTCAATGCGGTAATGTCCTCAGGTATATGGGATAGCTCACGAAAGAACATGGTGTAATCTACCTCTGAGCGATTCATAAGTGTCACCAGTTCCTTAAACAGCTCCAGGTTGAACTCGGCGAGACCGAGCTTAGCTGCCCACATGTGATGCAGCTGGTCTTGCATTACTTCCTGGAAATCACGGCGTATTTGATCCAGCCGTTCTAGCGCTTCATTGTCGTTCGCGAGCAGTGGGCGGATGGCCGTCCAGAACATATGAAAGTTCGCCTCTGCGGCGGTTGGCTGGTTGAAGAATGAAAAATGCTGGCCGCCGCCGGTCCAGGGTTGGAACTCGGGATCGAAAACTTCACAAAAACCAAATGGACCATAATCCAGCGTAAAACCTCCAGCGGCGCAGTTGTCACTGTTAAAGTTACCCTGGCAATAACCTACACGGAGCCAGTTGGCGACCAAGGCGGTAAGGCGCTGGCGAAATAGTCGCGCTAATTCAATCACTTGATCTGCAAAATTGAGGCTGGGGTCGATTTCGTCTTGGTATTCCCTGGCAATTAAATGCGTAACGATCATGCGCAGCTCTTCAAGTGCATTGTCATGCGCATTATTGCGAGCACGGCGGGCAAATAATTCAATTTGTCCAACACGCAGGAACGAAGGGGCTACGCGTGTTGATATTGCCACCGGATTCTCGGTGATAATGTCGGGATCAAATGCGTTGGAATGATCGGAATACCAGGGGCGGGATACGGTGTCCGTTTTAGACACATACAGGGTTAGCGAGCGGGAGGTCGGCACACCCAAAGCGTGCATATATTCCTGTGCGAGAAATTCACGGACGCTTGAGCGCAATACCGCGCGCCCGTCGGCTCCGCGGCAATACGGGGTTGGGCCACCCCCTTTTAACTGCATCTCCCAGCGCTGCCCGTTAAATACGCCTTCGAACACGGAGATGGCCCGCCCATCACCATACCCGTTGCCGGTACCAAATGGACATTGCTGGATATATTCAGTACCGTAAATTGACAGCGCATAACCGGTTGCCCAGCCGAAGTTACGCATGGGGGCACGGGCTGCAGAGATATCTCCAGAGAATAGCTGGATAAAATTTGGGTCCTGGGCAAGTTCGTCGCTGAGCCCAAGCTCATGAAAGAAACTGCGACTATGGGCGACATATTCTGGCTGTCCAATCGGTGTGGGTGTTACCGGCACGAAGTGTCCGGAGAATACTTGGCGCGCGCGGTGATCATCGCCATCCATTGTGGCATCTGGGTCGGCATTTAAGCTATCCATCAACGAGTAATCTACCTGCTGGACAAATTCATCGAAGGTGGTCACCTTGGTTTTGTCTGGCGATGTGGATGGCTGAGTCATTGTTGTCAAAACCTATGGTTATGCGTGCTATGGCTAAGCGGTTGTTTCAGTCAAAACGGCTTATGGGAAAAACTCGCTACAAGCGAGCCTACTTCATGCCCTCAAGAGCAGCGTCGACTTTCTTCATCAAACTATTGTTGGTGGGAGAGTTACCCAAAGTCTAACACTCAGGGTACGGGGCTGCCCAATAGATCCTGTAGGAGTGTTATAGTGGTCGGCTAGATGGTTCCATTCCAATAAATGTACCTGATAAAGTGTGAATGCCAATGGAGCTCAGAGAAAAAATAATAAATCTGGAAAAGACACTTTTGACGTTCGAAGTCAGGCGGTCACCGGCAAAGCTCAATGAGCTGCTGTCCGAGAATTTTAAAGAAATTGGTGCCAGTGGCGCCTGTTCCGGTCTCGCCGAGATCCTCGAGCATCTGCCCCGTGAGCGTGACTGGTCCGCAACAACTCAGGACTGGGAATTTCGGGCTCTTTCAGAAGGGATCGTTCAAGTCATGTACAAGGCCTGTATCGAGAAGCCTGGCTCAGGCACACCTGTATATTCTCGACGAACTTCGATCTGGCGGCTGGAAGGTGAATCCTGGAAGATGGTGTATCACCAGGGAACAGCGGTGGTGCCATTTGAGCTTGAAGGCTGATTGGCGGCTAGAGTCTTATTGAGAATAGTGGGTAAAGGAAACAGCAACCGGAGACGCGGTGATCAAAACTCCCAAACTCTATCTGTTTGTAAATTAATCGATTGGCGAGCGTGAAGAACCAAAGCGGCTCGGTACAGATACAGCGGAACCTGGAGTATCCGCGTCTTATGTGAGACCGCCAAAAAAGAGAGCAGGCACTGCTGGTTTGGCTAGCATGACCGCAACGGAATAAGAAGCCGCCATTGAGTGAGGCGTTTTAGCAAAAAGGGTGAGCATGTTTGGAATATTTAAAAGTAAGCCTGTTCTGTCTGAAGAAGATACTGAATTTCAGGTCGCCACTTATAAATGGCTGCTGAAAAATTTCGGTGGCGATGACTTTTATCACCATGCAAGGCTGGTACTTCCGACGAGAGAGAGTACTTTCCCTCAAAAGTTGAAAGCCCGGAACAGGCCGCAAGTGAAACCTTTTTGACCGTTAAAAAGTATGCGGGTATGGAGGATTGGCCCTGTAGATTGCAGGCGCAAGACGATGACATTAACACGCGAGTCGCTCCTACTTTAACAATACAGAATGCGCCGCAAAATCCCCTTGGTACGCTTTCGGTAGAAGAGGGTGAAGAGGTTGTAATAACCTACAACCCGGCCGTGGTTAAAACCCCCACACAACTCGTGGCTACCCTGTAGCGTTGCTGGGTACACAACACAGCCAACGTGCTCAATAAACTGTCGGGCTAGCCGAAAGCCCAGCGCCGCTCAGACGCGCCTGCCGGGTCCCCAGATTACCGTCCCTGCTTGCCGCGCAATTTGAGGCGCCGCAAAGCGGCCTTGGGCTTGGTTACTGCGAGAAACTGGCCCAGTTCCCGGTCCAGCCGCCGGTTGATAATCGCCAGCAGCTCATCTGTATCCTCTACGCTGCGGGCATAGCGCGCGGCTGCGCCCAGGCGGCCCTTGCGGCAATGCCGCTCAAGGATCTTGCGCGAGTTTTTGTCGGCCGAGGCGTTAGCCACCGGCACACTGGCCCCGGATATATCGATACCCAACAGTTCGCCAATCCTGTTCAGGCCGTCGCCCTGCTCCCAGCACACTTCGGTAAAGCGCTCGGAACCGCGGAAGAATTCCCGTGCAGCCTCGTTGTGCTGGAGGTAGAAATCGCGCAGGCGGTCTTCATTCCCATGGACGTCGTAGCACCCATAGGCGATCCGGAACGCCTCGGTCGGGCCATTGCGCAGGTTGAGCTTGCGCAGGCTCTCTAGCCATTGATCCTCGGAGCGGCGGGTCGTAAGCACAAAACGGCTGTCGGGGTAACGCTCGGCCAGGCGCTCGTACAGTAGCGGGTAGGGGAAATCGCAAAGACTGTCATAGTTGTCGATGATGGCACAGATGTCGTCGAAGCGACCAAGCTCATATAGCTTGAGCCCCAGACTCCCCGGCCCCTGGCGGCTCAGAAAGCCCAGTTCGGCCATTACGGCATTGAAAGTGGTGGTGCCCGTTCTGCTCAGGCCGATACAGAAGGTCTTCGGCATCATCTGCGTACCCCGATATGAAGTTTGGTCGGGCCGGATCAGCCGGCGTCCGGGTAAAAGAGTTCGAAGTCGCGGGCGTATAGCCGCTGGATCAGCTGACGCTCGGCCGGCGCGAGCTGGCTGCGTACATAGTCGTCCGCTCGCTGGCGATCCGATTGCCGCGTATGCAGCTCGAGCGGGCAGCCGAAAATATCGTCCACGATACGGCTCAGGTCGGTCTCCAGTGTCTCGACTCTGCCGACATGGCTCAGGGATTCGATCGGCAGCGGGATCAGTTCGTGCTGCGGCACCCAGTGGGCGTTGGCCATAAGCAGGTCGTCATCCAGGCGCTGCAGGAACTCGAGCAGTGTATACACGCGTTGCGGTTTGCCCACCGGGTGCAGGCGGTATTTCTTCACCATCCGGGGAACCGCTGTCTTGCTGCGCCAGGCGGAAACAATGCGGCTATAGGGGTTGCGTACAACGGTAAATGTACATGCCCCCGCGAGTGACCCGGGGGTCGGCAGGGCTTTGAAGCGGTCTTTGGCCGCGTTGCCACCGGGATCATTGTGGATATCGTAGCCGCAGTGGTGTGCCAGTGTGCGCATCACGGTGGAGTTGGCTGCTTTGGGAATGCGGAAATAGCAGAAGTTGTGCGGCCGGGACCAGGCAATGTGGCTCACAATCATCCGGCGTACCGCGGGGTTCGCCGTATCGCGCAGTAGGGGGTGCCGCCCCAGGCCGCCGTAGCGCAGGGCGGCGCCGAGCCAGATACTCGCTCTCATTGCTTCGGTTCCTCAGGTTGCCGGGGCATGAAAAGGGCGCAGTATACTCACGGGCGGCAACTGCGTCACCGCCCTGAGTTGCAGCTTGGAGGGATGCGCCGGTATTCTAGCTATGATCCGGCTCATGTACGACCGCCCCGGCATCTGCCCCAGTATCTGGAAGACACCTTTCAAGCGGTACCGCTAAACCATGATCATTTCTCACAAGTACAAGTTCATCTTCATCAAGACCAGGAAAACAGCCGGAACGAGCATCGAGATAGCCCTCTCCAGGTTCTGCGGCCCCAACGACGTCATCACCCCGATGAGAAAGGAAGATGAAGATCTCAGGCGCTCGCTCGGTTACCGCACGCCCCAGAACTATCACGCACAGCTATCCGAATATGGGCCGATAGACTTTCTCAAGCTAATCTACGGGAAGCGCAAGAAGCGCTTTACCAAGCATCAGCCGGCAGCGCAGGTGAAGGCGCTTGTAGGCGACGAAATATGGAACAGCTACTACAAGTTCAGCGTGGTAAGGAATCCCTGGGATCGCGCAATCTCCAGCTACTTCTGGCGCAACAGAAGGAGCAAATCACAACAGGACCTCGACGCCTTCATCGCCAGCGACTACTTGCGCAAGAAGCATGACAACAGCAGCATCTACCTCATCAATGATGGAATTGCTGTAGATCGGGTATGTCGTTTTGAGCAGCTCAGTCAGGAGCTTGAAGAAGTCCGTCTTCACCTGGGAATCCCCGAGCCTCTGCCCCTGCCCAAGGCGAAGGGCGACACAAGAAAGGACAAACGCCACTACCGGGAAATACTAACGGAAGCGCAAAGAGATGAGATTGACCGGATTTTCAGAAAGGAAATCGGACTTTTTGACTATTCGTTCTAGTGGTCCATGTGGGAAATTCGTTAACTAAAGCACACAGCCCCAGGCTCCAGGGCGGCGACGTGATCGTTTGCAGAATTTTCCGCATGGACCGTTAGGGCCTCCACAGGAGAGGCCATCTCCGGGCAATCCCTCTGTCAGCGTTTCCCCAGTGCGTGCACTTGCCCCAGCGCCAAATCCAGATTGCGCGCGCCCGCTTCCAGGCTGAAAGCGGTGGTGTAAAGGTGGCGGGACTGGCGCCCGAGAGCGGCGCGGCGGTCATCATCCGACAGTAGCTGCTGAATCGCGTCCGCCAGCGCGGTCGGATCCTCGAATGGTGTCCAGCACGCGGTATCAGTGTCGGAGAAAATAAAACGCGCTCCCACCGTGGGCGTGGTCACCACGGGCAGGCCAAAACGCATGGCGTCCAGGTAGACAAAGCCGAAGGGTTCGTCGAGCGAAGAACAGACGAACAGATCCAGGCCCTGCAGGAAATCCGCTTTATCACTGTGTCCAAGCCAACCCGGCAGGTGAACAATCCGCGACAGCCCGCGCTCTTCGACACGGGCTTTCATGGTGTCGAGATCCTTGCCATCGCCGGCGATTGTGCTCTCGAGCTCGACACCGCGCTCGCGCAACAGGTCCACCGCGTCGATCAGGACGCCAAACCCCTTGCGCGGGACAAAGCGCCCCAGGGAGCCAATCCGCGGTGGATGCCGCAGATCTTGCTCGCTGGGCTCAGGGCCTTTTTCGCCCGGCTCAGGGCTACTTTCCTTTGGCTCAGGGCTGTTGTCCTCTGGCTCAGGGCTGTTTTCAGCCAGGAAGTTGGGCACGATAAAGATGCGTTCCTCATCGAAACCCTGCGCCTTCAGCGCGGCCTTCATTTCCGTGGTCGTTGCCAGCCAGCCGTCCGCGTTGCGGAAACGCCCCATGCGCTTGCTCTTCATGGTGCCTACGCGGGTGAGTACGGGGATGCCGCTGCCGCGCAGGGCGCGATGTGCTTCGATAAAACCCATCTGCGCAAAGCCCAGCACCAGATCCGGCGCAAAATCCAGAATGCGCTTCCGCAAACCGGCGTGCGGGAGGTAGCGGTGTAGCTTCCAGATGCCTTCGAGCACCTCCACCTGATCGCCCAATCCCCGTTCGCCGAGCAAGGCAATCATTGACTGGGCCCGCTGGGAAACCAGAATCTGGAGTTGGTGGCCTCGTTCCTTCATGGCCAGCGCATAGGGCACCAGGGACTGTTGTACCCCGCCGAGGCCAGTCGAGATCATGACCAGTGAGATTTTCATAGGCGCCGTCTTTGCCGGAGAGATGTGTGCGGACTGGAGCATCAGTCCGGTGACCGCCATCGCATGTGTGCCCAGCGCCGTTTGAGGGCAGCCACCAGTGGATGGCGACGGATGCCGCGGGTGCGGCCGATATCCGTCCAGGCCTCTGCATCCAGGCCGTAGTCACTGAAACGCTCCACCAGCGCGGTCACGGGATCGGTGTCGATATTGAACTCAACCAACTGTTCCGGCCTGTCGGCCATAAAAGCGCGCACTTCAGTCAGATGCGTGTCCCATTCGCCGCGCCAGATTTCAGCGATCTCATCCTTAGAGTCGATCCCCCGCTGGCGCATGACCCGTTGCACGAACTCACCGTGACCATGTTTCAGCCGCGAGCGGATCCAGTCCTCCCGGTCGCGCAGATTGAGCAGCAGGATGCTGTCCGGATAGTCGCGCATCATCTCCCGAAAGTGGCGTATGGGCTCAAAACTGTCACTCTCGGTTTGGTAGATCAGGTCGGCATAGAGGGTGTAGTTTTCCAGCCCGGCAAAAATCTTGCGCCCGGCGTTAAGGTTCTCGCGCATCAGGTATGCGGCGTTGCGGCTGCGGCGCAGGGGCCTTCTGAACTTGTATTTCAGCACGGGATGCCCGGCGTGCCGAAAAAGCGACTCCAGGCTGCGAGTACCGCATTTGTGGAAGCCGATTTGAATGACTCTGGGAAGGTCGCCAGGGTGCTGATTCCTTGGGTGCATGCTGAAATCCTGATAAATACATCGATTCGCTCCGATCACGGGCGAGTATATCGCCTACGTGAATAGGTGGACAACTGCGCATTACGCACAATTATCGTCCATTGATTCAGTGGCGAAATCGAGGGCCAGGCATGGTCCCGGTATGGGAACCGGAGCTATGACCCAATAGGATGCCTTCTCGATTCACTGCCTGCGCTCTAGCGTTGCGGTTACTATGTGAATTCAGAGTCATTAAAAAACACCCTCTGGTGTTGCAGCTTCTCAGCTGAAGCCCAACGTGAGAAAAACACTAAAGGCCGGCTTAAAAGAAATATCAGGTCGAGATAGTTCGAGGAGCTGTTGGCTGTTGAGTACATGGCTCCGGGCCAAAGCACTTCAATAGGAAAGGGCAGAGCAATCAATGTCTCTACCTGAGGTATTTCGCTCAATTTTTATGGGCCAATATGGTCTAGTGGAGAATAAGGGGCGGTCATCAAAGTGATTTTCTGCCCTGCATTGTTTTCTGCCCTGCATTAGTAGTGCAATCGTAATAAATCAGTAATTAATACTTCAGCTTTCTCCAGCGAAAGCGATTTGCACCGATGGGTGAAAACGATACGAATCAACGAAGTACGAACGTACTAGTCCCTGTACCCGGCACGATAATCGAAGCCAAGATAAATCCTGAATGTCCAACCATTGCGGTGTCCTGATTTGAAAGTTGCTTAGCGGTAAGCAATTAAAAAATTCTGGCGCGATTTACAAGTGTCCTTTGTTGACATTCAATCGCAAACTCCTAATGTGCTGCAATGCTGGTGCGTAGCAGAATCATGTCGCCACGTAAGCTCAATACAAGATACGGAAATGCATTGAAAATATTGGGAGATGTACAGTGGATCTTGCAGAGATATTGGCGGTAGGCAGTTCATTTCAAAGTGAAACGGGAAACATCGACACCGGGCTGTTGAGGCCAATTCGTAATTGTGACTCTGTATCCGATAAAGAATCGTTATACAGTTGCATGAAAGAAATTATCAGCAACCCGGAGTATGGAGAGCAGCTGCTTGACTCTCCTGGAAGGTTGATCGAGCTGCATGAAATTGCCGCTGTTCATGATGGGGCGCTTTTTGCAGCACTATCAATCCACTACAACCTTTGTGTCGGCACGATAAAGGCGCTAAAGAAAGATTCTGAGTATCTTTCTGGAATCTACAGGGAGCTCCTGCAAGGGGAGGCGGTTGGTGTTTACCTGGCTACAGAGCTCGCATACGGAAATAATGTTTTCTCTCTTGAAACAGAGGCAATATACGATCGCGATAGAAAGGTCTTTACCCTACATTCACCGAACGCCAGTTCATTCAAGTTCATGCCAAACACCTCACTATCTCAACATGCGGCCAAGATAGCGGTAGTTATGGCACGGCTAAAAATTGATGATGAAGAATACGGCGTCATGCCATTTGTGGTAAGAATTCACGATGCGAATAAAGTGTTACCAGGTATCAGAATCAGCGAAATAGGGAATAAACCTGGGTTCGGGCTCGACAACTGTATTACCAGCTTTAATCAGGTGGACTTGCCTTTTGAATCAATCTTGAGCAGAGATATTCTTGATATATCACTCAATGGGGAAGTCGATTTTATAGAAACCGATCAAAGGAAGCGGTTTCTTCAGTCTATGCAGCGGGTTCAGTTCGGGAAAATATGCATGGCTGCTGGGGCAGCCGCGGCGGCAAAAGCGTCATTGTATATTACAAAAAACTACGGCAAGCAGAGAAAGACCTTCTCGGTCGTAGGCGATGTCCCACTGACCAGCTACAGCTCATTTTCTCAGCCTCTGACCATTTATACTGCTGCTCTCGTCGTTCAGTCCTTGTGGATTAGAGACCTCGGTGATAGAGCGCATCGTGAAGAAGACAGCAGTAAAGGCATGCCAGAAGAGTTGAAGAATGAAATTGCGTTAGCGAAATCTCTGGTTACCTGGGAGTCCAGGGAGGTGATAGTTGGTTGCCGAGAGCTCTGCGGGGCACAGGGTATGTTTTCTGCCAACAAGTTCTCTAACTACTATGCAATGGCAAACGGTTGCATCACCGCAGAAGGCGATAATGTGGTCATCATGCAGAAGGCCGCCAGAGACTACCTCCGATCATCACTCCCATTTTCGTTCCCGGATTGCTCGCCGTCTGTGCAAGCTGTCCTTCGGGTTTTGCACAAATTTGCGCTCAGTTTACATAAAGAAGTGCAGCTTGGACTTAAGGCTGAGGATAAAACTGACTACTTTTCAAAGTGGAACCAGTATTCAGAAAAAATGATGGAAATGCTTGATGTTTATGGCGCGCTGTGCGCATCATCGGCGGCAAGCAGTTTTATTGGGGAGGAAGGGTATTCATGGCTATTGGAAATATTTTTGTTGGAGAAGCTTAAGAAATTCGTGCCGTCTATTTTGGCGTCAGACATCGAAGATCCAGATAGCATAAAAGATCTACTAAAAAGAGGAGAAGATCTCGTACATGAAAAGCAAGATCAAACAGTCGAAATCATTGATTGGTTTGGTATAGATAAAACTGGGCTGAAAACCCCAATTTCAGAAGGTGACTACATAAATTGGTACCACAGTAGCCACGCTGACGCGTCGATACCTCAATAGTGAACCCGGCGATAAGATTAACTTCTTCCTTCGGCTGAATTGAAGAATAACTGCAGTCGTTTTTTACCCAAGTTACCCACAGAGAGGCATTGACGATGGAATTAGAGTTTGAACCAGGAAGAAATATTGCGATGAAAATTCCCGCGCACGAGTACGAAAGTACCGTCCGCTTCTACCGAGAGGTCCTGAAATTCAAGGACATCACGGGGAATGCTGTTGGCGATACGCCAAAGTTTGAGTTTGGCGATAAAGTACTTTGGTTGGACTGCATGCCAGGCCTGAGTCAATCAGAAATCTGGTTAGAGGTGGTTGTCAGTGATATCGACAAAGCTTCTGAGTACCTTAAGGAGCAAGGCTGCCACCGCAGAGACGAGATCGAGCCACTACCAGATGGATTTAAAGCGTTCTGGATATCCAGCCCAACGAATATCATCCATCTGGTATCATCCACCGGTGAATAGCCTCAAGTTTGGCGTGCTTCAGTCTATTGGAATATTTTTTAATACTGTTGGTTGACCATCCTGTCGAGTATTTAAGTGCCAGCGGTTAGCGCAATAGTTTTGAATCTCGAGTGTGTTTTGATGGCGAAGGTCTTTAGTACGCCATAATTTTGTTGCCCATATTTACTAATAAAAATAAGGATAAATTATGAGGCATGTTTATATCTCAAGTTTTCTTCTGCTTTCTGCTCTACTTATGGCCGGTGAAAGCTTCAGTCATGATGATTCCCCGATTCTCGAAGGTCCCTACCTGGGACAAAACCCTCCTGGACTTGAGCCGGAAGTTTTTGCGCCGGGGATTGTTTCCATTGCAAGTTGGGGCGATGCTGGTCGTTTCTCGCCAGATATGGATGAGTTTCATGTTCTCAGGTGGGGCAGGGAGAATAATCAAAGAGTTACCGAGTCTGTTACTTTTAAGAGAATGGATAATAGGTGGCATGAGGTGGCGGTTCCGGGTAGAGATGGAGTGCCGTTCTTCTCACCTGACGGCAAGACCCTGCACTTCGGCAAGCGCTACAAGGAGCGTACAAAGGATGGATGGTCAGAGATGAAAAGCCTTGGCTCCCCGTACGAAGAAATACGTATCATGAGTCTTACAGCCTCCGAGAACGGCACCTATGTGTTTGACGAGGTGGGGACAGGCGGCGATGGAATTATCCGGTATTCACGTCTAGTGGACGGAAAACGCGAAGAACCGAAGCCCTTCGGTAAAGAGATTAACACCGGAACCTGGAATGCCCATCCGTTCATTGCACCAGACGAGTCCTATATTATGTGGGACGGCGACAGGGAGAATGGGTACGGAAGTTCCGATCTCTATATCAGTTTCCGGAAGCCAGATGGTTCTTGGGGCGAGGCGATTAACCTGGGCGACAAGGTAAACACTGATGCTGAAGAAGGCGGTCCACAGATAACACCTGATGGAAAATATCTCTTCTTTAACAGAGTCGTGACGCGTAAGTCCGGTGCTACGGATTCAGATTTGTACTGGGTCGACGCGCGAATCATCGAGGGTCTCAGACCCAGGCAATAGAAATATAATCATCACACCAGTTCGGGTAGTAAGTGGGGCAATTGAGAACTATCAATCGAGCACACCCTTTGCGCATAATACCTGAGGACTATCCAATGAAGGTTAAACGAATAGTTTCCAATATTCCGACATCCAACCCAGATGATGCCAGCGCATTCTACGAGTCTATTTTCGGCCTTGAGATCGTTATGGATCACGGGTGGATTAAAACATTCAGTTCCGGTGAACAAATGACGACACAGGTGAGTGTGGCATCTGAGGGAGGCTCGGGAACGCCGGTACCGGATTTATCCATAGAGGTGGATGATCTCGATGCAGCCTTGGCAAGAGTTAAAGCGGAAAGTATCCCAATCGAATACGGTCCAGTATCCGAGCCCTGGGGCGTTCGCCGGTTTTACGTTCGCGATCCATTCGGAAAGCTAATCAATGTTCTGCAACATGAATAGCTCCCGACAATAGCGTCAACATACAGGCCGGATAAAAGGCCTGACAATGTCCCAATCCTTCAATCTCTCCCGCGCCGCATTATGCCCCGGCCCCCTATTGAGCGAGCAATACCGCCAGTAGCCACTTCGCGAACAGGGCCACACCGCAGATGCCGCTCACCAGCGCAATGGGCACCAGCCCTGAACGGCGGTAGCTTGCCAGCCCGACCACGGCAAACGCCGTGACACTCAATATACCCAGAAGTGTTACCAGCCCCAATCCCCATCCTTGGGTGGTGATGGCTGTGGCAGCGGCGGTTGCGAGCAGGGCCCAGCCACACCAGAACAATACCGGCTGCCACTGCTTGAGGGTGGCCTGCCCAGGACTTTGCCGCAAGTGATGGGCGCTGGCTAGGCACAGGCAGGACAGTGCGGCGAGCGTGAGCAGTGCCTGGGTAATCGCGGCCAAAGTGGAAAGAGAGAAAGCCGATTCAGTCACGATGGTTCCCCTACTGCGTTTCCGGCAGCGGCCGGTTGTGCGGCTGCCTGGGCCTTGCTGGCTGCGCTTGCGGTCTGCTTCGGGCGGGTAAAGCGGGCGGCGATACCGAGCAGTACACCGATACACAGTACGGTGATATCAAACCCGGCGAACACCCAGTCGCCACTGCTCAAGCTGTGCAACAAGTGCCGGTCACTGGTCAGGGCGTTGACCACCGGCAGGGCGGCGAACGCAATGGCGGCAATGGCCAGCTGTTCACTCCAGGCGCGGTCACGGGGGCGCAGCGCGGCGTGAACAAGCAACGCGAGCCAGGTGAGGAACATGATATGCACTTCCCATTGTGCGCGCTCCGCCATGGATATCGGCAGCAGCCGGTTGGCCCAGAAGTAGGCGGCGACGCCGGTCAGCAGGCCGGCCACGGTGCCCACATTGAGTTTTTCCACAAGAAGTATGCCGCGGGGAATCCGCCCGGGTTTGCGCTCTGCCAGTTGGCGACGTTTCACTGCCCACATGACCAGACCGGTGGCGACCATGCCGGTACCCAGCAACCCGGAAATAAAATACAGCCAGCGGGTAATCGGCGCGGCGAACAGGCCTTCGTGCAATCCGAGAAAGGTATCGCGCACGCCCTTGGCGGGCGAGGAAGCGGCGGGGGCGTTGTGCAGCAGCTCGCCGCTGACGCCATCAAATACCAGGCGACCGGCGCCGGCGGCAATAGTGTTGTCGATGGATTCCGACAGGACCACTCGCGCATTACTGAAACCGGGGTAGCGGATATCGATACTGCGTATGCGGCCTTGGCCCCAGATGTTTTCTGCTTCTGACATCAGTGGCTCCAGCGGGGTGAAGTGTGCAGGGGCGCCGGCGCTTTCGGTCATGCCCGGCGGGCTGAATACTTCGCCGTAGAAGGCGCTGCGTCCGTCGCTGCCGTACTGGCCGGCGACGATCAACGGCATAAAAGAGAAGCCCATGAAGATCAGCCCGGAGTAGGTGATCATCGCCTGGAACGGCAGGGTGATTACGCTCAGTACATTGTGCGCGTCCAGCCACGAGCGCTGGCCTTTGCGGGGGCGGAAGACAAAGAAATCCTTGAAGATCTTTTTATGGATGATGACACCGGTGACGATGGCCACCAGCATAAACAGGGTGGCGAAGCTGATAATCCAGTCGGAATAGCTGCGGTTGGTGTAGTGCAGTAACCAGTGCATCTGATACAGAGTCTGACCGCCGCCAGTGGCTCGGCTTTGCATGGGTGCGCCGCTTTCCAGGTCGATCAGCTCGTTGCCTCTTTCCGCGCTGGCGCCGGCCTCCAGGTCTGCGCCGCGCCAGAAAATACTGCCGTAGGGCTGGTTGCGATCGACCGGCAGGGTGAGCAGCCACTGGTCCGCATTGGGTGCCTGGGACTGCGCCCGCGCGAGCAGGGTGGCTGCGGTTGCGCGGGTATCGCTGTTGATCTGTGCCGGCGGCAGTTCCGGCTGCATCCAGCGGTCGATCTCGGTATCAAAGTACCCGGCGGTGCCGGTGACAAACATGAAGTACAGCACCCAGCCGAGGGTGAGGCCGGCCCAGGTGTGTACCCAGGCCATGGTCTGACGGATGCCGGCGTTGGCGACCTTGGTGGAGCTGGTATGGGTATCGGTATCGGATTTTATTGTGGGCATGGTGATGGTTCTTTCAGCTCCCTGAGAGGGAATTCAGGGTGAGGCTTAATCCTGCGAGGGCGGCGCTGGATAGCAGCAGGGTTATCCATGCGCGGCGTGGCTGGCGGATATGGAACACCCAGAGGATCGCGCCGGTATAGAACACGAAGCTCGACAGGTGCGCAACCAGCGTGCTTTCACTGGTGGCGAGCGGCAGTACGCTGCCGAGAAAAACCCCCAGCGCGGTAGAAAACAGGTAGCCGCCCAGTAATGCCGCGGCGATCAACGATGCCAGCCGCCAGCCGTGTAACCCCATGATTTTTGTCCTGCCTGTTTCTGCTTGTGGTTAAAAAACGGTTGTTAAAAAAGGCCGTTCCAAAAAAGAACGGCCCCGATGAGATCGTCATCGGGGCCATGGTTTCCGCTCGATAAACCGGTATTGATCAGAAGCGATAGTTGACCGACGCGGTAATATTGCGCGGCTCGCCGAACTCCACCTGGTTATAGAAACCGATCTGGCTGTAGTAAGTCTCGTCCAGCAGGTTGTCCAGGTTCAGCTGGCCGGAGAGCTGTTCGGTGAACTGGTAGCGGGCCATCAGGCTGACCAGGCTGTAGGCATCCTGGGTCAGGCGCTCTGGCGCTTTGGTGGCCGCGTTGATGGTATCGGTGTAATTGCGACCCTGCCAGTTTACGCCGCCGGCCACGGTCAGCCCTTCCAGCCGATCGGCGAAGCGATAGGTGGTGAACAGTTTCAGCAGCTCTTCGGGCTGGCTGGTGTTGACCGCGTTGCCCGCGGCATCTTCCGCGTCGAAGTTGGTGTAGCTGAAACTCAGATCCCAACCGGGCATCAGTTCGCCCACCACTTCCAGTTCATACCCCTGGCTGCCGGCACCTTTTGCGGCGTAGTACGCCTGGCTGTTTTCTTTACCGGGTACCGGGAAGTTGCCGTCCGGCTGGCCCACGTCGTCCTGCAGGATATCGAACACAGAAACCATAGTCTGCAGGGCGCCGTCAAAGTACAGGCTTTTCAGGCCCACTTCTTTACTCTTGCCGGTGACCGGATCGAGGAAATCCCCGTTGCGATCCTGCAGGTTCTGCGGTTGGAAAATTTCCGTGTAGCTGGCGTACAGGGTGTGTTGGTCGTTGAGTTCGTACAGTGCGCCGGCGTAGGGAATGAAGATATCATCGTCCCCGAATTCCTGCGTGGATCCATAGGAAACACCACTCTGCTCCCACTCTGCAATCCGGCCACCGGCGATCACTTTGAAATTGTCGGTGATGGACAGGCGGGTGGCGGCGTAGAGGCCGAACTGATCGGTGGTCTGGTCGATATCCACATTGTTGTCGCCCCAGGTGGCTTCCGGGTAGCTGCCGTCCCATTCATTAAAGTTGCCAACCGGCGCCACGTCGCTGCGTGCGCGGGAAGTGGCGATACTGTCGTCGCTGTGATCGACCGCACCCAGGGTCAGTTCGTGCTCACGGCCGAACAGGGCGTAGCTGCCGCTCACCTGCAGGCTGATGCTGGTCTGCTCGCGCTCGGTGGCGGCGTTGCGTGGCGAGGCGCTCATGCCCAGGCCGGTTTCCTTATCCGGGGTGCCGGACAGATACAGCAGTTTCTGGTCGGAAGTGTTGGTGTTGTTGTTGACGCTGAACTTGGCGGTCCAGCCGCCGAAGTTGTGCACTAGGTCCAGGTACAGGTGGTCAACGGTGGAGGACCAGGTTGTCCAGTCTGCGGCCAGGGTCTTGCTGCGATCCCAGTCGGTGCGGCTGCCGTCGGCATGCCAGGTGGGCAGGCCACCCCAGGTGGAGGCCTTGGGTTCGTTGTCCTGGCGGCTGGCGCCGACGCGCAGCAGGGTGTTGTCGGTGAGGTCGGCATCGATCACGCCGTAGAAAACGGTTTTGCTTTCTTCCGCCAAATCCCGGAAAGATTCTCCGTCGAGAATATGGCTGACAAAACGGCCGCGTACCGACCCGCTTTCATTCAGCGGTGTGCTGACGTCCGCGGTGGCGGAGTAGGTGTTCCAGCGCCCGGCGGAGGCATTCAGGTCCGCGGTGAATTCTTTGCTGTCTGCGTGCTTGCGCACCAGGTTGATGGAGGCGGAGGGGTTGCCGGCACCAGTGAGCAGGCCGGTGGCGCCGCGCACGATTTCCACGCGCTCGTACAGGCTCATGTCGGACTGGGTTTCACCGGCGTTGCCGCCCGGCTGCCAGTAAATGGGAATGCCGTCCACCTGGTAATTGTTGATCGCAAAGCCGCGCGCGGAGTAGGTGTGGCGCGTGCTGTCCTGGGCGCGTGCGGAGACACCGGCGGCGTTGTTGACGACGTCGGTGAGGGATTCCAGGTTCTGGTCGCTGATCCGTTGCGCGGTAACCATGCTGACGGATTGCGGTGTTTCGTACAGGGACAGGCCCAGCCCGGTGGCGGTATCGACGCGGTCATTGCTGGTGTAGCGGCTGGTAACCACCACTTCTTCTATGGCTTGCTGCTCGTTCTTCGTGGTTTTCTGCTCTTCGGCAGCGGCAAAGCCGAGGGGGCTGGTAGCGGCGCAGGCAATGGCGGTGGCCAAGCTGCGGCGAATAAATGGTGAACGAATGGCTGATGCGCTTGCGTACATCCTGTATCCCTTGATCGTGGCTAATTATATAAAGCTGGATCTTAGTGATAATGGTTGTTATTTGCAAATTGTGTGAATGAATTACGCGAGGCATTGCCCCGGGTGCAATGCGGTGTGTGCATAAGCGTCAGCTTGCGGGTCTCACTTTGGGCGGAAGGCGATCAGGGAGCCGTCAACCGGTCCAGCCGCAGCCGCTCGCGCCCGTCGAATAGTCGTCGCGCGCACAACGCCACCGCGGCAAAGGTGCCAAAGCCGGTACCGGCGGCGATGGTGAACATGATCAGTATCTGATATTTCACCGCCAGCGCCGGTGATGTGCCGGCGAGTATCTGGCCGGTCATCATGCCCGGCAGGGAGACGATGCCCGCGGCGGCCATGGCGTTGATGATCGGGGTGAGGCCTGCGCGCATGGCGTCGCGGCGGAACTCGCTCAGGGCCTGCTGCGCGGTGTCTCCCAGCATCAGCCGGTTTTCAATAATGTTGCGGGAACGCTGGGCGCTCTCTGTCAGCCGGTCCAGGGACAGGGCGACGCCGGTCATGGTATTGCCCAGCAGCATGCCCAGCAGGGGAATGGCGTATTGCGGCGTGTACCAGGGTGTGGGGCTGATCACCGCCACCAGGGTAAGCACGGTGACGGCAAAGGCGGAGATAAACATCGACAGGGTGCCGATGCCAAAACTCCAACCGCCGCGCAGATGGTATTTCTGCCGCGCGACCACTTCGCGTCCGGCGAGCAGCAGCATACCGACGCCCATCAACGCCACCCAGTGCAGGCTGCCGACGGAAAACAGGGCTTCCAGGACCAGGCCGACGAGGGCGAGTTGAATTGCGGTACGGGCGCCGGCAATCAACAGACTTTTGCCCACACCCAGGCGCGCGAAGAAGGTACATGCAGCCAGGGCGATGACCAGCAATGCCGCCAGTGCCAGTTGCCACCAGGAGAGTTCGATGACGTTCACCCTGTCATCTCCTGTTGTTCGATCCCGTTATCCACAATGTGAAAGTGACGGTCAGCCACACGTGCGATCTGGTCTTCGTGGTGGGCGACCCAG
The DNA here is from genome assembly GCF_020991125.1 of Microbulbifer celer. NCBI lineage: Bacteria > Pseudomonadati > Pseudomonadota > Gammaproteobacteria > Cellvibrionales > Microbulbiferaceae > Microbulbifer > Microbulbifer celer. The sequence continues at coordinate 2,919,193 of NZ_CP087715.1, read as the reverse complement.
AGAGTGGGGAGTTGTTGCTCTTCAATGATATCCCGTAGCCAGTTTTCCACCCGCTCGGTACTGTCTTTGTCCAGGTTTGCCGTGGGCTCATCCAGCAACAGGGCTGCCGGTTTGCGGGCGAGCGCGCGGGCCAGCGCGAGGCGCTGCTTTTCCCCGGACGAGAGACGGGTTACCTCCCAGTCGAACGCGTCCGCGTCCAGGCCGAGTTGCTGCAAGGCATCCTTTGAGCGCTCGGGAAAGTGTTCACCCACGGTCTCGTGCCACCAGGCACTTTCCGCCGGCACCATCATCACCGCGCTGCGCCAGCGATGGCCCGGCATATCGTTCTGGTTGGTATCCCCGAGGTGCACGTTGCCGGTATGCAGATCCAGGTCGGCAATGGCGCGCAGCAGGCGGCTTTTGCCGGAGCCGGACGCGCCCGACAGGCATACGATTTCTCCTGCCGCCACTTGCAGGTGGATATTTTTCAGGTCGCCAATGGCGAGGCTGTTGAGTGCCAGTGTTGCCAATACCGTGTCCGTTTATTTAGCCAAAATAACCGATGCCCTTGGCCATCAGCGCGGCGCACAGGGCCATGCCGATAATGGCCGTGAGCTCGGCGTGCACAATGATACGCATCCAGCGGCGTTTGCGATCGCCAATTTCCGGCACCTCTCCCTGTTTGAGGGTTTTGCCCCAGCGTAGAAATTGGATGGTGGGATAAATGGAGAGCAGTGCGGCGATGACAAACAGGGTCAACTTCGCGTGAAATGCCCCGTTTTGAAAGTAGTAGCTCGCGCCTTTCTCAAAGAAAAACACGCGCAAAAAACCGACCACCAGGAGCAGCACTGCAGATAGACCCAGAATACGGTCGGCGATACGGATCTTGCGGGCATTTTGCAGGCTGAAATTTTGCCCTAGCAGAATCAGTTGCATGGTGAGGACAGCCGTCATGGCCAGGAAGGCCAAGTGGTGCAGGAAGGCGAAGAGTGCGGGCATGGTATGGGTATCCGGGTGTCTTTTGCCAGTCTTCTAACCGACAGGAAGTGGAATCAGTCTTGCAGTCTACAACTTGTTTTTAACAGTATTTGGATTCTCGGTGCAATGCGCTTGCCCTTTGAACCCGCCGCCAGTTCCGGCCATAATCCGGCTCTTTCAGCAGAATAACGAGACTCTCGCAGTATGACCGAGCCTTCCGTCTACGACGCCACAGAGCGATTGCCCCTCGCGGAATACACTGAGAAGGCGTACCTGGATTACTCCATGTACGTGATTCTCGACCGCGCCCTGCCGAATATTGGCGATGGCCTGAAGCCGGTTCAGCGCCGGATTGTATACGCCATGAGCGAGCTGGGGCTGAAAAATACCGCCAAATACAAGAAGTCTGCCCGTACCGTGGGCGACGTGATCGGTAAGTACCACCCGCACGGTGACAGCGCCGTGTACGAGGCCATGGTGCTGATGGCGCAGCCGTTCAGCTACCGCTACCCGCTGGTGGATGGCCAGGGTAACTGGGGCTCGCCGGATGACCCCAAATCCTTCGCTGCGATGCGTTATACCGAGTCGCGCATGGGCAAGTATTCCGAAGTGCTGCTGTCCGAACTGGGGCAGGGCACGGTGGACTGGCAGCCGAATTTTGACGGCACCATGGACGAGCCTTCCGTACTGCCAGCGCGGGTTCCCAACATATTGCTGAACGGCACCACCGGTATCGCCGTGGGGATGGCCACGGACATTCCACCCCATAACCTGCGGGAAGTGGTGGACGCGACGGTGCACATGTTGGAAAACCCCAAGGCGACCGTCTCCGAGCTGTGTGAGTTTATCCAGGGCCCGGATATGCCCACCGAGGCGGAGATCATCACGCCCCAGGCAGATATCCACAAGGTGTACGAGAGTGGCCGTGGCTCGGTCAAAATGCGTGCGGTCTGGAACCGGGAAGATGGCGATATCGTCATCACCGCACTGCCGTATCAGTCCAGTGGCTCCAAGGTACTGGAGCAGATTGCCGCACAGATGCAGGCCAAAAAGCTCCCCATGGTGACCGACCTGCGCGATGAGTCGGATCACGAGAATCCCACCCGTCTGGTGATTGTGCCCAAAAACAATCGCGTGGATGCGGAACAGGTCATGAACCACCTGTTCGCCACCACCGATCTGGAGAAGAGCTACCGCATCAACCTGAATATGATCGGTATCGATGGCCGCCCACAGGTGAAGTCTCTTGATAAGATCCTCTCCGAGTGGCTGAGCTTCCGTACCGTCACCACCCGCCGTCGCCTGCAGTTCCGCCTGGACAAGGTAGAGAAGCGTCTGCACCTGTTGGCGGGTTTGCTGGTTGCGTTCCTCAATATTGATGAAGTGATCGAAATCATCCGCACCCACGACGAGCCCAAGCAGGAATTGATACGCCGCTTCGAGCTCAGCGATGTGCAGGCGGAATATATTCTCGACACCAAGTTGCGTCAGTTGGCGCGCCTTGAGGAAATGAAGATCCGCGGCGAGCAGGCGGAACTGGAAAAAGAGCGCGATATGCTGGTCAAGACCCTGGACAGCCCGCGCCGCCTCAAGACCCTGATCAAGAAAGAACTGCTGGCGGCCGCCGACGAGTTCGGGGACGACCGCCGTTCGCCCATCGTCGAGCGCGAAGAGGCCAAGGCGTTCAACGAAGCGGACCTGCTGTCTTCCGACCCGATTACCGTGGTGCTGTCCGACAAGGGTTGGATCCGTCAGGCCAAGGGCCACGAGATCGATCCCTCCTCGCTCAGTTACAAAGCCGGCGACGGCTTCAAATACGCTGCCCGTGGCAAGAGTAACCAGCCGGCGCTGTTACTCGACAGCACCGGGCGCAGTTACGCCATTGCCGCCCACACCCTGCCGTCTGCGCGGGGGCAGGGCGAGCCGCTGTCCGGGCGTATCAACCCGCCATCCGGGGCTACCTTTGAAGGCCTTCTGATGGGCAGTGACGATCAGAGAGTACTGCTGGCGTCCGATGCGGGTTATGGTTTTATTGCCAGGTACGCCGATCTGCAGTCGCGCAACAAGGCCGGTAAAGCCATGCTGAGCCTGCCGAAAAATGCCCGCGTACTGCCGCCACAGGAAGTGGAAAACCCGGAATCTGCGCTGCTCGCCGCAGTGACCAGCGAAGGCCGCATGCTGGTGTTCCCGGTGTCTGAACTGCCGGAGCTCTCCAAGGGTAAGGGCAACAAGATCATCAACATCCCCGCCGCCCGCGCCGCCAGCCGGGAGGAGATTGTGGTGGGCATCGCGGTGCTGGAAGGCAAAGACGAGCTGCTGATTCACGCCGGCAAGCGCCACACCCGAGTCAAGATCTCTGAGCTGGAGCACTACGAGGGCGAACGCGGCCGCCGCGGCAACAAGCTGCCGCGCGGCTTCCAGAAAGTGGATAAGGTGGAAGTGCAGCGCAAATAAATTTTGCTGCGGTCGATACAGAAAGGGCGTCCCGCGGGCGCCCTTTCTGTTTTCAGCGCTGTGCAATCCTTCAGGAAGTGCGCAGTTCCCGCCGCAGGATTTTACCCAAGGTGGATTTCGGCAACTCCTTGTGCAGCACCACCTGTTTGAGCACCAACATCGCCTCAATCGACCATCAACTGAGTACCGGCGCAAACTATTGCCAACGCAAAATGAAATAGGCGCTAAGCTGTTCTTCATTTCTTGTGGGTCGCAATGGAAACGATTACATTGCTGTGAAATCTGTATCAGTGGTCGCAAGCCTGAACCTCCGATACCGGTATCGGAGGGCCCGGAAAAGTGGCCTGAGAATATAAAGAGATAATAAAAAATATTACAAGAAGGTATCCGGCTGATCCTGTCGGCCAGGCATATCCAATTCTATTTCCACACCTCACGCTGGTAGAGCGAAGCGTCGCCGGTATCCGCCGGTCGTCTCTGCGTTCCACTTCAAGTCGCCGGTAAACTCCGGGGGCTAAACAGTACACGCGCCGCCGCACTACGGTGGCATCCGTTTACATGGCAACGGTGCAGGAAATAATAATGAAAAATCCCATCCAGAAAATCTCATCATTATTGCTGCTATTGTGCGCATGGTGTTCCACGTCAGCGGCGATCGCTGCGACCTGCGAGTACGTCGTGGCCAACGACTGGGGCTCCGGCGCACAGGCGAGTATCCGAATCACCAACAACGGCACCAGCCCCATCAACGGTTGGGAGGTGAGTTGGGAGTACAGCGACGGCACAGTGGTGGCCGATAGCTGGAATGCCGAAATCTCCGGCGACAACCCCTATACCGCGAGCAATCTTTCCTGGAACGGCAACCTTCAGCCGGATCAGTTCGCCGAAGTCGGCCTGCAGGTCAGCAACGGTGCCGGCAGTGCTTCGGTACCGGCGATAGCCGGATCCATCTGTGACGGGGGGAGCAGTTCCAGTTCAAGCTCCTCCAGCAGCGGTTCGGGTTCAGGTTCCGGTTCGTCGAGCTCCAGCTCTTCAAGTTCTTCCGGCAGCTCCAGCTCTTCCGGTAGTTCCTCCAGTGGCGGCGGCCCCAGCGGGCCACCCCCGGCGGTGGCGTTGCAGCGGGCGTTCCCAAACCTGACCTTCAGCCAGCCGCTGGGCCTGATGCAGGCGCCGGGCGACGATTCCCGCTGGTATGTGCTGGAAAAAACCGGCACCGTCTACTGGATCGATGCCAACGACAATTCCACGGCCACCAAGAACACCTACCTGGATCTGTCCGGCCTGGTGGATACCGCGGTCGAGGGCGGTGTGCTGGGGATGGCCTTCCATCCGGACTACCAGAGCAATGGCCAGGTGTTCCTGTCGTTCACCACGCCGGCTTCGGAGCCGATGACCTCGGTGATCGCGCGCTTTACGGAAAGCGCGGGCGGCGCCAGCCTGAACGCCGGCTCGCGACAGGATATCCTCACCCTGCTGCAGCCCTACGCCAACCACAACGGCGGCCACATCGCTTTCGGGCCCGACGGCTACCTGTATATCGGTTTTGGCGACGGCGGTTCCGCCAACGACCCCGAGGCCAACGGCCAGGACACCAGTAACTGGCACGGCGCCATGCTCAGGATCGATGTGGACAGCGGTTCTCCCTACGCCGTTCCCGCGGACAACCCTTTTGCGAACGGCGGCGGCCTGCCGGAGATCTACGCCTACGGCCTCAGAAATCCCTGGCGCTGGAGCTTTGACAAGGCCAGCGGCGATCTGTGGCTGGCGGATGTGGGCCAGTCCGGGTATGAGGAAATCAATGTGATAGAAAGCGGCGGCAACTACGGCTGGCGCTGTCGGGAGGGCTTCCACAGCACCTCCAACAACTGTAACTCCACCGGCCCTTACGACGACCCGGTGTTCGAATACGATCACGGACAGGGGCAATCGGTCACCGGTGGTTACGTCTATCGCGGCTCGCAGATCGCGGGCATGAACGGCGCTTATATTTTCGGCGACTACGTCAGTGGCAGGGTCTGGGCCTATACCGATGCCATGTACCAACTGTTGGATACGGATCTGGGAGTTTCATCATTCGGCGAATCCAACAGCGGCGAAATCTACATGGTGGATATTATCGGTGGCACACTGCACCGGATCGTCGGGGACAGCGGCTCCAGTTCAAGCAGCTCCAGCTCGGGCGGCTCCAGCAGCTCAAGCTCAAGCGGCTCCAGCTCAAGCGGTTCTTCGTCCAGTGGCTCTTCGTCCAGTGGGGGTAGCGGTGGTGACGGCGTCTCCTGCGAAATCACCTACGAGAATGTCTGGGATGGCGGCTACCAATTTGATGTCACCGTGAGCAACGCTGGCACCAGCGCGGTGAGCGGCTGGGAGATCGCGCTGCAGTTCAGCGAGGCGCCGCAGGTCACGGGCTACTGGAATGTGGACCTGGCGGTTTCGGGCAATACCGTCAGCGCCCGCGACGTCGGCTGGAATGGTGATCTCTCCCCCGGAGACAGCGTCAAGTTCGGCTTCCAGGGCGACCATGACGGCAGCTTTGACTCACCCGATTGCCACGGATCCGGCGGCTCGTCGAGCAGCAGTTCGAGCTCGTCCGGCGGCTCCAGCTCCTCGTCCAGCAGCGGCGGCACCGGCAATATGACCGGCGGCGAGATCTATGCAGCCAACTGCGCCCACTGTCACGGCTTCGCCGGCGACGGCGGTTCCATCGGCATTCCGCTGACCACGCCTCAGGACCTGGAGTTCATGATCGGGTTTATCGAGGACACCATGCCCCAGGATCAGCCACAGGTCTGCGGCGCGGACTGCGCGGACAAGGTCGGCAACTATATCGCCGATACCTTCTGGGAAGACCAGCAGCCGCTGAATTGCGAGATGGTCCGCTACGGCGCCCGCCAGTTGAAGATCCTGACCCGTGCCGAGTACCAGAACACGGTCGGGGATCTCCTGGGGGTAAATTTCGCCGCTGCCGAGAGTCTGGCTGAAGACAGCCAGGTGGGATACTTCATCAACAACGCCCACGCCTCGATGGTGACCAGCACCTACGATCGCTACCTGACGGCGGCCGAGGAAATAGCGGCCTGGTCGGCGGCGCGCGACTTCTCGCCGGCGCTGAACTGCGGTTCCTTTAACCAGAGCTGTGTGGATCAGTTTATCGGCGACTTTGCGCCGAAACTTTTCCGGCGACCACTGGACAGCCAGGAAGTGGCCACCTACTCGGAACTGGCCAATGGCACCTTTACCGAAGGTGATGTGCAGGCGGGTATACAGCTCGCGCTGATGACCATGCTGTCCTCACCGCAGTTCCTTTATCGCCACGAATTGGGTGAATCGAATCCGGCCAACAGTGCAATAGACATGGACGCCTTCGAGTTGACCTCCCACGAAATGGCCACCTGGCTGAGCTATTCGTTCGCCGGTTCCACCCCGGATGACATCGCCCTGCAGAAGGCGGCCAACGACCAGTTGCGCGACCCGGCGCAGATTACCCAGGAGGCGCAGCGGCTGCTGGATCTGGCTGAGGCCCGGGACACCATGGGTGACTTTGTTGGAAGCTGGCTGGGGACCGACAGCCTGGAAAACGCGCCCAAGGATACGGCAGTGTGGCCCGGTTTCGAGGATGTGGCGCCGCATATGGAGCAGGAAATCCGCGAAGTCTTCGCCGAGGTGATGCTGAACGGCAACGAGTCTTTCGCCTCCCTCTACGACGCCAACTGGACCTTCGTCAACGGACCCCTGGCGCAGCACTACGGTATCAGCGGCGTCTCCGGCGACGACTTCCAGCAGGTCACCACCAGCGACCGCGGCGGCATTCTCACCAGCGGCGCCTTTATGGCGCGCTGGGCGGAGCTGACCGAAACCTCGCCGATCCGGCGTTCGGTGCGCGTGCGCCGCCGCATGCTGTGCCAGGACCAGCCGGATCCGCCCGCCGGTATCACGGAAAGCCGCGCCGAGCGACTTGAGGAGTTGGCGGACCTGATCGCCGATCCGGCCACCACCAACCGCATGAAGTACGAAGCGCTCACTTCCGTGGCGCCCTGTCTGAACTGTCACCAGGAGTGGATCAACCCCCTCGGCGGCGGCATGGAAGACTTCGATGCGGTGGGCAACCCGCGCAGCGTCGACCTTAACGGCAATCTGATAGACGCCAGCGGCGCGTTGTACGCACCGGATGTGCTGAGCAACCGCGGCGAGTCGATCGCGTTCGAGGGTTCGCGCGGCCTGGGCCAGCTATTGGCGACCCTGCCCGCTGCGCAGTCTTGCGTATCGCAGAATATGTTCCGCTTTATGCTCGGGGTGGGGCACGACAGCATCGACAGCTCCAACCCGGAAGGGCGGGCACTGGATCCGGTCGAGGAGGAGGGTTACGCCTGCACGGTGCAGGATATGACCGACACCCTGGTGCAGCAGAGCCCCCGGGCGATGCTCGAAAACATGAGCACACTGGATGCGGTGCGCTACCGCAAAGAGTGGCAGCGCTGAGGCAGCCGGACCCAGCCGATCAGCCGTATAAACAGAATAAGGGCGCAAGTTATGAAAAAGCCATACAAAAACGTGTTTGACAAAAGGCGCAGGGATTTATTGAAAATCTTCGCCGCCGCGGGTATCAGCAAGGGACTGCTGCGGGCCTCGCCGCTGGTCGGGGGCATGATGGCCTCCCGCCTGGCCGAGGCGCAGACCGGCCCCAACAAATCGGTGGTCATCTACGTGCCCGACGGCGCCCTGCCGGAGCACTGGTATCCGAACGGCGACCTGACCAGTTTCGGGGCCATGTCCCAGCCCTACAGCACCGTCGCCAGCGAGTGCAACTTCCTCAGAAGCATGAGTCACCACCGCGGCGGCCACGGCGTCATGCCCACCATCATCAACAACAGCTGGGGCGGCGACAGTTTCGACGTGAACATGGGCAGAATCCTCGGCGAGAACCTGCCGTTCACCTATGTCAACCTGGGCGTGCACAGCAATGGCAAAGGCGTTCTGACCAAGGACAATGGCTCGGATGTGCCGTTTGAAGACAACCCCTTCAACGCCTTCAACCGGTTGTTCGGGAATCTGCAGGCCGGCGGCGGCGACCCCAAGCTGAACGCGGTGGACGCGCACCTGGATGCGGTCAACGCCCTGAAAACAAAACTGGGCACTTACGAACAACAGCGCCTCGATTCTCATTTGACGGCGATCGAGGAAACCCAGCGGCGCCTGCAGGAACTGGGCGGTGGTGGCATGTCTTGCGCGGCCGCCAGCCCACCGGCCGAATTCCCGATTGAATTTTCCACCTTTCAACAACAGGCGGAATTGCAGGCGGATATCATCGCCCTGGCGCTGGAGTGTAATTTCACCGCCTCCTGCTCCCTGGCGCTGGGCAACGACGGTGCCGAGTTCACTCTGCCCTACCTGGATTTCCAGAACACCTATCACTCATCCATCCATGGCGGCAACGACGGCGACCCCACCTACCCCCACTACCGGGAGACTCGGGCCCACCTGAGCAGCCTGTCAGCATCACTGATTGGCCGCCTGCGGGACCGCGGCATACTCGACAGCACCATCGTCTGCGAGGTCACCGATATGGGCAACGGCGACGCCCACAGCAACAGCGACATTCCGTTGATCATGGCCGGCGGCGGCGGCGCCATACAGCGCGGCGTATCCAATGCCGGCGGCGCTTCGTATACGCCGCTGCATCAGATACACACGGCGGCGGTAGCTTTGCAGGCCCACCAGCACCCACTCTACCAGGGCTATCAGAGCGAAGTGATTCCGGGGGTTTTGACCTGAATATGTTCGGGGATAAAACTGCGAAGGTTATTGCGCTGGCTTTGGCAATCACCTACCTGAACGGATGCTCGGAATCCGGGCGGGAATCCTCGCCACAGGCGCGGCTCAACGATACCGGCATCACCTGGGGCGCCAATTATCCCAGGGGCGTCAATAGCGATTGCACCGCAATCATTGACTTCGAGCGATCGCCCGGCGGGGAATCCGTGGCGGGTGATATCCTCAGTCAGCAGGACTGCAACCAGGGACGGGACACCGCCACCGGCAAGAGCGCCGATGGCGCGACCGGCTTCGCCTATCGCAAGATCGGGGCCGGGGGCGAACCGTTGCCTGCGGACGCGCAGAGTTGGCACTGTGTGCTGGATGAAATCTCCGGGCTGGCCTGGGAAGTCAAACAGCCGGGCGACGGCGTCTACGGCAACCGCGGACGCCACGACGCCGACGATGTGTTCACCTGGTACAACCCGGACAAAAGCGCCAACGGCGGCGCCATCGGCGACTGGAACAGCCGCTACGCGCAGTGCACAGGCTACGTCCAAGGCCAGCCAGCCACCTACTGCAATATCGAGGAATTCGTCAGCCGCATCAACCGGCGGGGCCTGTGCGGCTTCAATGACTGGCGTGTACCGACCCTGGACGAACTCTCCGGCCTGGTGAACTTCGGGCGCAACGCCCCCGCCATCGACACCACCTATTTTCCCAACACCAAAGACGGTTTTTACTGGAGCCATTCGCCGGACGCCGAATTGCAACAGAGGGCCTGGGCGGTCAACTTTCAGTTCGGCTACTCCGCGCCCATGCCGCGGGACAACGGCCGCCATATCAGGTTGGTCAGGGATTGGGCGGACGGGCCCGGGAAAAGCGAACCCAACCCGGCTTCGGTACCGCCGCTGTCGGCGGCTCCGGCGCCGGCCGCTCAGGGCTGCAACAGCGAACAGATCCCGGCCTCGGCACCCACCTCCCGCTATCGACAACAGGACGACGGTTCTGTTGCCGACACCGAAACGGGCCTGATCTGGCGCGCCTGCCGAATATTCGCGAGCTGGGCAGCCTGCTCGAACTGCAATGTGCGGGACCGGCGATCAACCGCGTGCTTTTCTCCAACGCCGCCTCAACGGACGTCTGGTCCTCGTCACCGTCCAATTTCCATACCCACTATTCCTGGTATGTGGATTTCGCAACCGGCGCGCTCACCTACGGCGAACGGGAAAAACCCAAAGCCATCCGCCTGGTGCGCGACGCCCAGTAAAAAACCGCCCTGTCCGCAATGGAACAAGATACTAAAGGCCATCCAAGCGGGTGGCCTTTTCTTTTTGTAGGGAAGGTACCGGTGGTCCCCGGACTTGTGAAATTAATAAGCATCCTTACAATAAGCGCCCTTAAGAGCGGCGCTACCCGGTCCGCCGTACCATCCGGATTTCATCCAGGGCTTCCATGCATACAACCGACACAGAGGCGCAGCTGGGCTTTGAACTGCATACCGCCGCCCGCCTGTTGAAACGCAACTTTGATCGCCGCGCCAAGGCGCACGGTATGACCCGCTCGCGCTGGCAGGTGCTGTGGATGCTGAATAAAGAGCAGGGCCTGAAGCAGGCGGAAATCGCCGAGCGTATGGATGTGGCACCCATCACTCTGGCGCGTCAGATCGATCAGTTGGAGCAGGAGGGGCTGGTGGAACGGCGGCCAGATCCACAGGATCGGCGTTGTTTCCGGGTGTTTCTTACCCCGGCGGCGGAGCCGGTGCTGGTTATCCTGCGCGGCCTGGCCGGTGAGGTGCGGGACGAGGCGCTGGCGGGGATCTCCGCTGAAGAACTGGAACAACTGACCAATTTATTGAGCCGGATTCGGGAAAACCTGAGTCGTGAGGAGGTAGTGAGTGGCTAATGCAGAGGGCAGGGCATTGGGGAATATCAACAAGCGCACGTTGGGCTTTGCCGCGGGGATTCTGGCGGCGGCCGCAGTGACAGCCTGGTGTATCTGGGGCGGTGCTGGCCGCGTACACACTGAGAACGCCTACGTAAAAGCCGACAAACTGTCGCTGGCACCGGAGGTGAGCGGTATCGTCGCCGAGGTCATGGTGAAAGCGAACCAGGCGGTGAGTAAAGGGGATGTTCTGGTAAAGCTGGATGACACCCCGTTTCGTCTCGCTGTCGCGGAAGCCGAAGCGCATCTGGCGCAGATGAAAAACCAGATTCACGCGCGCCAGGCAGAATACGCCGAAGCGGAGGCAGCTTTGGCCCAGGCTCAGGAAGACGCCGATTATTACCGCCGTCAGTTGGGGCGCAACGAGAAGCTGGGTAAGGTGGCGCTGTCGGAAGCGCAGCTGGATGAATCCCGTCAGATGCTCAAGCAGGCGAGCGCCAAGATCGCCATCAATACTGAGAAGCTCGCCAGCCTGCGCGCAGAACTGGGCGGCAACTCCCGGGTGCCGCTGGAACAGCAGGCGGATGTGATGGTGGCCCAGGCGCAGTTGGACAAGGCGCGCTATCAGCTGTCGCGCACACGCATTGTTGCCCCGGTTTCCGGTGTGATTGCCAACGACGCGCCGCAAGTTGGCGAAATGGCGCCGGCGGGGATGGCCGTGGTGAGCATGCTGGATACCGAGGCGATGTGGATCGAGGCCAACCTGAAAGAAACCCAACTGGAAAAAGTCCGCGCTGGTCAGCAGGCGGAGGTCTCGGTGGATGCCTACCCCGGCGTGAAATTCCAGGCTCTGGTGGCGAGTCTCGCTGCCGCCAGTGGCAGTGAATTCGCGCTGATCCCACCGCAGAACGCCAGTGGTAACTGGGTGAAGGTGGTACAGCGGGTGCCGGTGCGTCTGCGTTTATTGCCCAGTGATCATTCTCGCAAAAACTACACGCCGATACTGCGTGCGGGCATGAGTGCCGAGGTGGAGATTGATATCTCCGAAGACCACAAACTGGTGTCTGCCCGCGCCAACGGTGCCGGTGATGGCGACAGCCGGATCGTGCTCTGAACATGAGTGCGGGGGAAGTAAACTCTGGTTCTGGCACTGGTTCTACGCCTGCAGCACTACCGGAGCTGGCGCAGCGCCAGAAGGCATCTGGTGGTGAGCTGATGATCACCGTCAGCATCATGCTGGCGACTATCATGCAGGTGCTGGATACCACCATCGCCAACGTGGCGCTGCCGCATATGCAGGGTAGCCTCAGTGCCAGCAGTGACCAGATCACCTGGGTGCTCACTTCGTATATTGTTGCCGCGGCCATCATGACGCCGCCGGTGGGCTATCTCACCCAGCGTTTCGGGCGCCGGCAGATATTCCTGTGGTCCGTGGGCGGATTCACCCTCGCGTCCATGCTGTGCGGCCAGGCCAGCAGCCTGAATGAAATGATCCTGTGGCGCCTGCTGCAGGGTGTGTTCGGTGCTTCTCTGGTGCCGCTGTCCCAGGCTACGCTGCTCGATACCTATCCCAAAGAAAAACACGCGTCCGCCATGAGTATCTGGGGCGTGGGGGTGATGATCGGCCCGATTCTGGGGCCGACCCTGGGCGGCTGGCTGACCGAGTACTATTCCTGGCGCTGGGTGTTCTACATCAATGTCCCCTTCGGCATTCTGTCGATGCTCGGGATCTATTTCTGTGTACCGGAAAGCGAAACCCGTAAACAACGTTTTGACATCCTTGGTTTTGCAATGCTGGCCCTGGCCGTGGGCGCCCTGCAGATGTTGCTCGACCGCGGCGAACAGGTAGAGTGGTTTGAGGCGTTGGAAATCCAGTTCTACGCCATCGCTGCCGCGCTGGGTTTATACCTGTTTGTTCTGCATTCGCGCACCACGGAAAAGCCGTTTATCTCACCGGGACTGTTCCGCGATAAGAACTATGTTTCCGGGCTCGTCTTCATTTTTGTTGTGGGCATTATCCTGCTCGCCACCATGGCATTGCTGCCACCGTTCCTGCAGCAGTGGAAAGGCTATCCGGTCGTCACCACCGGCCTGATCCTCATGCCACGGGGCATCGGCACCATGATCTCGATGATGCTGGTCAGCAAGTTGATGAAACACTTTGATGCGCGCCTGCTGATCCTCGCCGGCATGGGGCTGATTTCATTCTCCCTGTGGGAGATGAGCGGCTTCAATCTGCAGGTGAGCCAGCACGACCTGATCGTCACCGGTATCGTCCAGGGTTTGGGGCTTGGCCTGGTGTTCGTCCCCATTTCCACCCTGGCCTACGTGACCCTGGAACCGCAATACCGCGGCGAGGCCACGGCACTGTTCAGCCTGTCGCGTAACCTGGGCAGTAGCATCGGGGTATCGATCGTGATGGCGGCATTGACCCGCAACCTGTGGATCAATCAGCAGCAGCTGGGTGAGCGGGTGCAGTTACCGGTGGGTATGCTGAATGGCCTTCCTTCTGCAGACACCATCGGTGCATTGCCGGTAGCGGTTATGGATGAGGTGGCCCGTCAGGCGGCGGAGATTGCCTACGTGAATGATTTCCACATGTTGATGTGGATCAACATTCTCGCGATGCCGTTGGTGTTTTTGTTGTCTAATCCGGATCGTAAAACGTAACGGTATTCGAACCGCGCTCGGAAGTGTAGTGGGAAGGCCCTGATAGCGGAAACTTGCTTGCGGGACCGTCTGCGGCCTGGATGGCCGCAGACGAACCCCCATGGATGGGCTTACGGCGTGCCCCGCAAGCAGGGCCGCCACGACGTTATTTCAAAACCGCCGGACTCGGAGTTACTTCACCGGATACCAGGACTGCGTCCGGTAAAAGAAACCGAGATAGCCGCGCACCATCAGCTTGCCGTCTTCTTCCCAGAATTTGCAGTCGTAGATCTTGCCTTTTACGGGGTCGAGAATTTGTCCGCCCTCGTACTCATCCCCTTTCTTCACCATACCGGTGATGATATCCATGCCGACAATTTTCTGCCCCTTGCGCGGGCCCGGGCAGGCCTCACAAACCGTATCGTCCGGCTTCGTCAGCAGATCCACCACTCGGCCGTAATACTTTCCGCCCTTTTCGTAAATCTCCACGATCGATTTGGCCTGGCCAGTTTCATCATCGATCGTCTTCCAGCGACCCACCACATCCGCAAACGCGAATTGGGCAAACAGGAGGCTGGTGAAAGCAATCAGGAAAATTTTCATCAGTTTCATCGTAGTTACCATCGCTAGGAAAGATGTGTGACCATACCATTAATTTGGGTCAGCGCCCGCCCGGGACTTCACATTCAGTGTAGTTGCTGCCCGAGTCAGTGGATTGGACTCCCCCGCGCTGTCGCTGTGATCGCCCCGGAACTATGGGATAATCCCCGAAATAACGCGCCAACCTTCAAATAACCCGGCGTAAAAACAACTGCCCGAAAGAGCTTGTTATAATGGATAGCCCCAGGCATGCCCTGACAGTAGATAACGTCATCTTCGGACTGGACGACGGCGAACTCAAAGTGTTGACCGTCAAGTATGGCGAAGGCAAAAGTAGTGGACGCTGGGCGCTGCCCGGCGACTGGCTGCAATCGCAGGAAACACTTGAGCAGGCCGCGAGCCGTGTATTGCTCGACCGTACCGGGGTGAAAGACATCTATCTTGAACAATTGCACACCTTCAGTGCCCTCGACCGCCACCCCGGCGAGCGCATCATCACTGTCGCCTTTTATGCGCTGGTGCGATCCGATGCCCACGTACTGTCGGAAGGCCATGACAATATGGAAGCGCGCTGGGTAAATGTACGCGAAACTCCCGGGTTGATCTACGACCACAGCGAAATCCTCGACATTGCCCTCGCGCGCCTCAAGCACAAGGTGCGCCACGAACCCATTGGTTTCAACCTGTTGCCGGAAAAGTTCACCCTGCTGGAACTGCAGCGGCTTTACGAGGCAATACTCGACACCAAGCTGGACAAGCCCAATTTCCGGCGCAAAATGATGAAGATGAACCTGCTGGTGTCCACCGATGAAAAGCAGTCCGGCGTAAGTTACCGCGCTGCCAACCTCTACCGGTTTGATCGAAAAGTTTATAACGAACTTACCGAGCAGGGTTTCGTATTTGAGGTGTAGACGGTTGAGGTGCGAGACCTGAGCAAAAAAAACCCGGGCAGTGCCCGGGCCAGCTCAACAGTGAGAAAGTCAGTGGGAGAGAGAGTGCGCCCCTGACTGCAGGACAGCGGCGCCTCGGTGAAAATAAAAAGCTATAGCGGTCGTTTACGTCTCAGCTCTGGTTTTCTTCATAGGAGAAGAAGTCAAAATCCGCCGGGCAGTCCGCACCGGAAATATCCTGACAACACATACCCACAAAGGCACCGGTAAAACTGGCGCCTTCACCGCGCCCGGCCTCATCGGAAACAATACTGTAATCCAGCGTATCGCCCACCGGCTGCCAGTTTTCCCCGTCGGTGGACCAGCTGAACACCAGCTCCGCAAAGCGCACTTCCGCACGCAGGTAAATCGGCGCATTCTCCGGTACCGGCACTACGCGTTCGCTGCCGGAGCCGTAGTTACCCAGCGGATATTCCAGGTCCGTCACCTCGCCGTCGCTATGGCTCATGATGCCAATGTGTTTTCCGTGGTCATCATCGTGAGAAATGTACAGATGGTGGAATTTCTGTCCGTTGTAGTAGCACACCAGTCCGGCCATCTGCTGGAAAGTCTGCGGCTCAAACGCCACACAGGTGGTGGCGGTGAAGCAGAAAGCCTCCTGGCGACGGGCGATGAGTGCGGTCTCGAATTGGTTACCGATGGACTGTTTGCCGTACAGACGCAAGTGCCCCGGGCGATCCGTCAGGCTGTAGAAGTTTTCCGGGAAGGGCGTGCGCAACCACTGGTAATGATCCGGCAGTTCCGTACTGTCAAACTCATCCCTTGCCGGGGCTTGTGGCCACGGGTGTGGCGGCAGGTCCGGTGCATCCACCACTGCCTGCGGTTGATTATTGCCGTGGCTGAGTCTCAGCCAGCCGTCCTCACTCCACTCCGCGCGCTGGATTGACGTCTCGCGTCCCAGAGGGCTGCGCTTGAGACCAGGCAGCGGTCTTGTGGACAAGTGCACCGCGAAGATCTCACCGTTGGGGGTTTCCACAATATCGCCGTGACCGGAGCGCTGTAGCGCCAGGTCCGGGTTATCCACAGACGTCAGGAAGTAGCCGTTGGGATCGACTTCGTATGGGCCCTCGATATTTCTTGCGCGCGCAAACGTCATCCGGTGTTCATAACCGGTGCCGCCCTCGGCGGTGAGCAGGTAGTAGTAACCATTGCGACGATAGATATGCGCCGCCTCGGTAAGACCGGCTTCGGTACCGCGAAAAATATTGGTGATCGGTCCCACGAGTTTGCCGGCTTTGGGGTCAAATTCCTGCAGCAGGATACCGCCAAACGGATTTTTGCCGGGGCGATGGTCCCACACCATATTCATAAACCACTTGCGACCATCGTCATCGTGAAACAGAGAT
The DNA here is from genome assembly GCF_020991125.1 of Microbulbifer celer. Taxonomy (NCBI): domain Bacteria; kingdom Pseudomonadati; phylum Pseudomonadota; class Gammaproteobacteria; order Cellvibrionales; family Microbulbiferaceae; genus Microbulbifer; species Microbulbifer celer. Next base: position 2,902,602 of record NZ_CP087715.1, on the reverse strand, counting down.
GGATCAAAACCGCTGCTGTTCATATACAGCGGATCGCTCCATTCGCCGTCCACCGTGTCGCAGGTGGTGATGTAATTGTGCGCGTCCTTGAAGCTGCCGTTGAAGCGTTTTACGTCGGTAAACACCAGGTAAAACTTGCCGTCGCTGTAGGACAGGCAGGGCGCCCAGACACCACAGGAATCCGCGTTGCCGCGCATATCCAGTAGTGCCTTGCGATTCAGCGGGCGCGACACCAGCCGCCAGTTGACCAGATCCTTGGAATGGTGAATCTGAACGCCGGGGTACCACTCGAACGTGGAGGTGGCGATGTAGTAGTCGTCACCCACGCGTACGATGGAAGGATCCGGGTTAAAGCCTTTTAAGATTGGATTGTTCATCTCGTCCTTACTTCGAAAGAATGTTCAGTTGGGTCTCGATTAGTTCGGTGATGGGGCCGGTTTGGTGTCAGCTTTGGATTCAGTCTCAATCGCCTCGGTCATGCCCGCTGCGATAAATGCGTTGCTCAGGCGGTAGCGACGGAAGATGATCATTGTGATCAGAGTACAGATCACCGGCCCCGCGGCATAAATCAGCACGATGCCATTGAGGGTGCGCTCGCTCTGTTCCGTATTGGGCACATAGTCGAAATATCCCAGCAGCCAACCCGCACAGGCACCGCCAAAGGCGAGCCCCAGTTTCAGTGCCATCAGGTGGCCGGAATAGGCCATCGCCATTTTTTTCGGGTGCCCTTTACGTGCGTAGTAGTCCACTGTGTCTGGCACCATGGAAAACACCAGCGGAATCGCGATCATGTGGACAAAGTTGGCAGCCATGGCCATGGCCAGTGCCAGATACACCTGGTCTCTCCCCAGAGGCAGCAGCGCGACATGGGTCACTACCACACCGATCATGGACCAGTTGAACAGGCGCACTTTGCAGAATTTCTTGGTGAGGAAGTTGGTGCTGATGGCCCCGAGTACGCCTGCCAGCATTGGCAGGGTGACGAACATGCTCACCAGGTTTTCCGACTGGAAATAGTAGGTCACATAGTAGGGCGTGACTGCACCGCGCATGGCCACCAGCACCAGCAGGAAGAAGGTGGCCGCGGCGATGACCGCCCATTGGCTATTGCGGAACAGATTGAAAAAATCGAGCGCGAAGTTTTTGCTCTGGTTTTCCTGCGGTTCCGGTTCTACCCGTTCGCGGGTGGACCAGAAGCAGACAAAGAAGCACAGTGCCGCGATACTCGCCATCACCGCCATCGCCATCTGGTAACCAAAAACCTTGTCGCCCTGGCCCAGCAGATTGACCAGCGGCAGTGTCGCTGCGGAGACCAGTGCGCCCCCCACCATGGCCATGGCAAACCGGTACGACTGGATCGAAGCGCGCTCGGCCGTGTCTTCGGTGATCACCCCGCCGAGGGCGGAGTAGGGAATGTTGATCGCGGTGTAGACCGTCATCAGCAGGGTATAGGTGATATAGGCGTAGACCAGCTTGCCATTGTCACCCAGGTCTGGGGTGGTGAATGCCAGTACCGCCAGCCCGGCGTAGGGCAGAGCCATGATCAGCAGGAAGGGGCGGTAGCGTCCCCAGCGTGTGCGGGTGCGGTCTGCGATACCGCCGACCAGCGGGTCGGTGATGCCATCAAAGATGCGCACCACCAACATCAGCGTGCCCGCGGCGGCGGCGGAGATGCCGAAGACATCGGTGTAGAACACCAGCAGGAAGTTGATGACCACCTGAAACACGATATTGCTGGCTGTGTCTCCGAGGCCGTAGCCGATTTTCTCGCGGATACTGATCGCTGAGGGTTGCATGGGTTTTCTCTCTGGCTCTTATTGTTATCGCTATTCGCACCGTATGCCTGCTGATCACTTGGTGATGTGAGACGGACGGCAGCAAACAGAGGGGTTTTTCGTTTCGCTTATTAGTTTTCACTTTTTGCGAATTTTTATACTGGCGTTTGCCGGTTATTAATAATAGTCTGGTTGACTATAACACAGCGGCAGGGGCTGTCTAGTGGCCCCGGGTCTGTGTTGTGCCAGAAAGGTTAAAAAATAAACAGAACAAGAGGAAGGAAATCGCGATGAATGGTGACAGACGACAGTTTCTGCGCAACTCCCTGGCCGCAGCAGGTGCCGGCCTGGTCCTGGGTACCGCAGGCCCCCGCTCATTGCTGGCAGCGGCCACCACGCCGCCTCAGTCAGGTCTGGCGGGGCTGTTCGCGCCGGACTTCGCCGTTGGCACGGCGCTCTCCAATACGACCCTGCTGGGTCAGAATCCGTCACTGGAATCACTGGTGGCGCGGGAGTTCAGCGCAATCACCGCGGAAAACGCGATGAAGTGGGAAGAGATTCATCCCACTGCCGACAGCTGGGATTGGCAGCGCGCCGACTACTTTGTGGAGTACGGTCAGCGCACCGGTATGTACACCATCGGTCACACGTTGGTATGGCATTCGCAAATGCCGGAGTGGGTATTTATCGACCAAGACGGCAAGCCGCGCCCTAAGGCGGTGGTACAAAAGGCCATGGAGGAGCATATCGCCGCGGTAGCCGGCCGTTACCGGGGGCGGATCCAGGCCTGGGACGTGGTAAATGAAGCGGTTACCGACGATGGCAAGTGGCGTGAGAGCCACTGGTACAACACCTTTGGTGAAGACTACTTCTCCCGTGCTTTCCACCTCGCCCGGGAGGTCGACCCGAAGGCAGAACTGCTGTACAACGACTACAACATGACCATACCGGCCAAGCGGGATTTTGCCCTGGCGCAGATTCAGAAGTTCCGCAAGCAGGGGATGCCAATTGAGGGCGTTGGTATGCAGGCCCATGTCCACCTGAGCGAGCCCGAAATTGCGAAACTGGAAGCCAGTATCGAGGCTATCGCGGCTGCGGGTCTCGAGGTGCATATCACCGAGCTGGAAGTGGATGTATTGCCGAAGGCGTACGATTACATGGGCGCGGAGATCTCTACCAATTTCGAATACTCCGACGAACTCAACCCGTTCAGAGATGGATTACCGCAGAAGGTCGCCGATCAATTGGCGGCGCGTTACGAGTCGTTGTTCAATCTATTTTTGAAGCACAAGGACAAGATTCGTCGGGTTTCTCTCTGGGGGACCACCGATGCGGAATCCTGGAAGAATGATTGGCCGGTGGTTGGGCGGACCAACTATCCGCTGATCTTTGATCGTGAGGGACGGCCCAAAGAGGCTTATTACTCGGTAGCCGGGCTTAAGGGGGAGTCCAGGTCCGGTTGATTGGTGCTTCGGTTATGGTTTCGTGGCGGCGCCGCTACCGGGGGCAGCTTTGCGAGACACGCCGTGTACCCATCCCTGGGGGCTCGGCTGCGGCCGTCCTGGCCGCAGACGGTCTCGCAAAGCTGCCCCCGGTATCGACGCCTTCGCAAAAAACTTCAACTTACTTTTGAAGTCGTGAAAGCACGTTCGTGACAAATAGCAGAGTCGAAAGCCCCACGTGAAGGCGGAGTGCTGGGGATTGGTTTTCAAAAGCGTCGGAAACAGGGACGTTTCCGACGCAGCCTACAGGGATGTATGCATGGCGGTTTTGAAAACCAATACCCAGTGCGCCGACGCCACAAACCGAGAACAAAGGGGGCCACAAAACAAGAACATAAAAATCAAGTCAGCTACGAAGAGCAGCTAATGGGCAGATGCTTCCCAGATTCGGGCGGAACCCCAGCCCAACTCTCAAACTCCGGATGCTCATCAAACGGCGACTGGAGCAACATGAATAACGTTTCAAAAGGCGCGTAATCGCCAGCCTCTGCCGCCTCAATCACCTGCTGCACCAGATAATTCCGCAAAACAAACTTCGGATTTACCCGCAACATCGCACGGCTGCGTTCTGCCGGTGTTACCGACTCCCTCTGCAAGCGCTGGTCGTAGTGACTCAACCACTGTCCCAGGTTCTCATGCTGCCCCGGCGCGACCAGTGATTCCAGACTGGCGGCGGGACGTTCCCCCTGGTAACGGGACAACGCGCGGAAAAACGCCGAATAATCCACACGTCCATCGTCCAGCACCTGTAGCAGATCCGCGCACAACTGCTGATCGCCTTCCTCTTCAGTCGCCAGGCCCAACTTCGCCCGCATCCGCGTCGCGTAAAAATCAATAAGCAGTGGCTGAAAATCTCCCAGGCAGCTCTTCAGGGTTTCCGTATCCAGCAGTGAGGAAAACCCATGGGCCAACGCATTCAGATTCCACAACACTACCCCGGGCTGGGCATCAAAGGCATAGCGCCCCGTATGATCCGAGTGATTGCAGATAAAGCCGGGCTCGTAATCGTCCAGAAAACCGTACGGGCCGAAATCGAACGTATCACCGATGATCGACATGTTGTCGGTATTCAACACCCCGTGGGCGAAACCCACAGATTGCCAGCCCGCCGCCATCTCCGCGCTGCGTTTTACCGTAAAACGCAACAGCGCCTCCGCCTGCTCCTGTACCGGCTTGTCGGCTACCTCCGGCAGAAACTGCGCACACACATGCTCCACCAGCTTGTGCTGCGCTTCCAGCTGACGGGTATAGAACAGATATTCAAAATGGCCAAAGCGGATATGGGTTTCCGCGACGCGGATCAGTGCTGCACCGGTTTCCATTTTCTCCCGCGCCACCGGCGTTTTACTGTCGACGAGACAGAGCGCGCGGGTGCTGCGGATACCCAGTGCGGTCAGCGCCTCACCGGCGAGGTACTCGCGAATGGTGGAGCGCAACACCGCGCGGCCGTCGCCGAAGCGGGAGTAGGGGGTTTTGCCCGCACCCTTGAGGTGGAGATCCCAGAGTCGGCCGTTGTTTTCAATCTCTCCCAGCAATAGCGCACGGCCATCCCCCAGTTCCGGGTTGTAGGCGCCGAACTGATGGCCGGTATATTTCATCGCCACGGGTTTGCTGCCGGGCAGCAGGTGTTCACCGGTAGTGATTGTTGCCAGCCGCGGATCTTGTGCCGTCTCCGGGGCCAGACCCAGCAGTGAAAGTACAGCCGGGTTCACGTGGATCAGTACCGGATTTTCCAGCGGTGTGGGGGCCGTGGGGGTGCCGAATACCGGGCCGAGATCGGCGTAGCGATGTTGAAGACGGATGTCGTCGAGCGTGCGGTTGCTGTCAGTCACGGGCTGCTCAAGGTCAGGGAAATGTTTTTATCTGCCCAGCAATCGACTTCCATATTCAGCAGGTCTTCGATCGCGGGGTTCTGGTATAGCCAGTCTGCGGAGACGGTCATGCAATAACCGGGGCCATCGGCGCTCAGTTGCAGATCATCGATACTGCGATCGACATGATCCCGGTGCACGATGCACGCCAGCCGCAGGCACATTAACAGGTCGCTATCGGGGTGGAAACCGTAGTGCTCCCGTGCTGCTTTGATGTCACCGCGCTGGTTGCGTACCAGATAGGCCAGGTTTTCCTGCTCCCCTTTGCCGAACCCCGCGAGATCTGCGTGTTCGATCATGTAAGCGCCAAGTTTTCGGAAGCTGCTGTGGGAAAGCGCCAGTCCGATTTCGTGCAGATCGGCGGCCCAGCGCAGCAGGCGACGATCGCCAACCGGCGTATGCGGATTTAACTGGCCGAGAAACTGCAGGGCCGTATTGGCAACCCTCTGGGCCTGTTCGGGATCGATCTGCCAGCGTTCCATCAGTGCCGCAATGGTATCTGCGCGGCGGTCGCCACCGCGCTGCCGGCCGGCGAGGTCGTGGACAATCCCCTCGCGAATGGCATACGGGGATACATGCATTTCACGAATATCCAGTTCACGGAAAATGGCGTGGAGGATCGCGAGCCCGGCGGCAAACACCGGTCGGCGCTCGGGATCCAGATGGGGAAGTTCCAGGCTTTCAATGGTCTTGCAGGCGGCGACCTTGTCGGCGAGGTCATCGAGGTCATCGCGCAGGATGGGGTCAAGTTTACCCTCATTCAGTACCCGTGCGACGGACTTCACGGTACCGGACGCGCCGACCACCAGGGCGTCATCCGCCAGGTGTTGCAGCTCTTGCAGCTCAGCCTGTGCTGCGCGGCGGGCGCGAATGAAGTGATTGTGCTTGCCGCTGTCGATTTTACCGCTGTCGAAAAAGCGTCGACTGTAGGCGACGCAGCCCATATTCAGGCTTTGCAGTAATCGGGGTGTTTCAATACCGCGCACCAGCTCAGTGGAGCCGCCGCCGATATCTACCACACAGCGCAGGGTGGGCTCGCCTTCCGCCGCCGCCATCACGCCGGAGTAAATCAGGCGCGCTTCCTCGATGCCGCTGATGATCTCCACCGGTACGCCGAGGATGGATTCCGCCGCTTCCAGGAAACCGTCGGCATTTTCCGCCGCGGCGCGCAGGGTGTTGGTCCCCACGACGCGCACATTCTCCGCGGGAAGGTCCTGTAGTACGGGACTGAAGCGGCGCAATGCTTCCAGCGCCCGTTCTGCAACCTCGGGGGCCAGATTGCGTTCGGCATCGAGCCCCGCGGCCAGGCGAACCATGGCGCGATCGGTGTGCAGACGCACCATGCGCTCGTCGCGAAACTCTGCCAAAAGCAGGTGAAAACTGTTGGACCCAAGGTCCAGGGCGGCGTAGCGCTCTGCTGGCTGATCGGCTGTCATCATTCTGGCTGTAAAAATCGTGTAACAAAAATGTAGCAAACTGGGCGACGATCGCCTATGGCTAAATATGGCACCATGATATTGAGGAGTCCCTGCATGGAAGACGTGGTTGCGGTGCCGGCTGGTTCGACCCGGCGCACCGGCGGCGCCCCTGAGCGTAAAAAGAATCCCGACTCACCAACGACAGTAGCTGCATCCAGTATGGCAAAAGAATTTCCGGTCTTTCCCAAAGAGTTGAGCTGGCTTTCATTCAACGCGCGTGTCTTGCAGGAAGTGGAAGACAAAAACGTGCCGATTATTGAACGGGTTCGCTTTCTTGGCATCTTCTCCAGCAATCTGGATGAATTCTACCGGGTTCGGGTTGCCGATGTACGGCGCCTTGCAACCTTTGCCAAGGGCAGCAGGAAGAAAGAGCACTTCTCCACCTTGCTGGCCAGTATCAATGAAAAGGTGATGCAGTTACAGACCCGTTTTGGCAATGCTTATAACCAGGTGCTGAAAGATCTGGGTGCGCATAATATCCAACTGATCAATGAAAGCCAGCTCACCGAAAATCAGCGCGCCTATGTGGAGGAGTACTTTCACCGCGAGGTGCTGCCGGAGCTGGAACCCTTCTTTATCGACGACCGGGATACCATGCCGCTGCTAAATGAAGCGCGTATCTATTTTGGTATCTATCTCGAGCTGGAAGATGGCAGCCTGCGTTTTGCGGGGCTGGAGATTCCTACTGATATTCTTCCGCGATTTATTCCGATACCACACCGCGATGGGGTGCGGGAGAAAGTTTATATCGTGCTCGACAATGTTATCCGGGCCTGCCTGGTTGATGTGTTCCGTCATGTGCTGCCAATCGAAAAGGCGATGGCATTCACCTTCAAGATCAGCCGCGACGCGGAGCTGGAGCTGGGCGAACATGTAACCCAGAACATCGTTGACCGCGTGGCTAAATCGCTCAAGAAACGTGCCCAGGCGGAGCCGGTACGGCTGGTGTACGATGCAGCGACCCCGGAAGTGCTGTTGGAACTGATCAAGAAAAAACTCAGGATGGGGCGCTACGACAGCTATACCCCCGGTGGGCGCTACCACAATTCCAAAGACTTCATGAGTTTCCCTGCGGACCATAAAGCGCATACCTACCGGCCCAGAAGCCCGCTGCCCACCCTGCCGGATGCAGCGAACATTTTTGAGTGGATGGACGAAGAAGACCGCCTCTGCTACTACCCGTATCACGACTTTCGCGTGATCACCAAATTACTCGCCTCTGCGGCCATTGATCCCAAGGTCAAAGAGATCCGGGTCAACCTTTATCGGGTGGCAAAAAACTCCCGCGTGATTGCGGCGCTGATCAATGCCGTGCGCAATCAGAAGCAGGTTACGGCGGTGGTGGAGTTACAGGCGCGGTTTGACGAGCTGGCCAATATCCACTGGTCCAATGAATTGCGGGATGCGGGCGTCGAGGTTATTTACGGTGTGCCCGGCCTCAAGGTGCACTGCAAGCTGATTTCTATCGTACGTGAGGATGCCGGTAAAACGCGCTACTACAGCCATTTCGGCACCGGTAACTTCAATGAGAGTACTGCACGTTTTTACTGTGACTTCAGCCTGCTGACCAGTGACCGGAAAATGGGGGAGGACGCCTACCGGGTATTCGATTTTATCCGCCAGCCGCATTTGCAGCCGGATTACCACCATATCTGGGTGTCTCCCCATACCAACCGCCCGAGTATCCTGACAGCGATCGAACATGAGATCACCGCCGTTGAAGCGGGAAAACCCGCGGCGATCTTTATCAAATGTAACAACCTGGTGGATCCTGAGATCATCCAGGCGCTATATCGCGCCGGAGAATCGGGGGTAAAAGTCCGTATTATTGTGCGCAGCATGTGCGCTCTGGTAACCGGTGTCTCGGACAATATTCAGGTGATCAGCCTGGTGGATAAATATCTTGAACACGCTCGGGTCTATGTTTTCCACAATATGGGTGACCCCAGTGTCATGTTGTCATCCGCCGACCTGATGACCCGCAACCTGGATCACCGGGTGGAAGTGACGTTTCCAATCACCAGCCCGACCCACCGCCAGACTGTGCTGGATATTCTCGAGTTGCAGTGGCGAGATAACCAGAAGGCGCGGGTTCTTGACAGTAACCAGAGTAATACCCACATAGCCAATCGCAGGAGCAAAAAAACGATGCGCGCTCAAGATGCAATTTATCGTTATCTGAAAAAGCGCGTTTGAGCTGGCTTTTAGGGGCGACTTGAGCCTGGTTTTCAGGCGCAGGTGTTCCCAATATTAATTGAATTTTGTGTCAGTTAAATGAAGGTTCCTCAACGATAAAAAAATCATAAAAAATGTCCCCTTTCCCGTCATTTTGAACTCTACATGATTGGTTGACCAAAGCCGCGAATATTCCGGTTTTATCAACCATCAACCGATCATGGGAACTGAGGATTTCGAAATGAAGCGCGCACAATTCCGTAAAAAATACCTGGCGCAAGCTGTCCCCTTTTTGAGCAGAAATAACTTTCTGGTAGCCGTCTCTTGTGCCGCTGCTATTGGGGCTGGTGAGGCTTCCGCACAGGCTGAATCTGAAGAGAGAATGGAAACGATTGTTGTGACGGGCACTTTTGCCGGCAGTCTCGACCGCTCTATCCATGTCAAGCGGGAAGGAGAGTCCATTTCCGACGCGGTTGTTGCGGCCGATATTGGCAAGCTGCCCGCAGTGAATGTTGCCGAAGCACTACAGCGCGTACCCGGGGTGACCATTGTTCGTGAAGCGGGTGAGGGGCAGTTCATCAGTGTTCGTGGCCTCGGTCCGAATTTTCAGTCTGTCACTCTGAACGGCATGCCGCTCGCCTATAACGAGAATATCCGCACTTCCGGCCAGTCCGGCCGTCAGTTCCGCTTCCGCGTACTACCAGCCGACCTTATTGACGGTGTGGTGGTATCCAAAGCACCCACGGCAGATATGACGGAAGGCGGTATCGGTTCCTCGGTAGAGATTCGTATGCTCAACCCACTGGATCGCGATCCATTCCTGTCTACTTCCTTCGAGGGTACCTACGAAGAGCGCGCCGATGCCATGTCACCGAAGAGTGCGGTGTCTGCCAGTTGGCAGAACAGTGAAGGCACCTTTGGTGTGTTGGGCGGTGTGTCTTACCAGGAGCGCGAGGTCCAGTTTGAGCGTTTGGGGAACGGCTGGGGCGTCATCGGTGAGGAAGACGTTAACGATGCGGAATACCTCCATGGCGTGGCGGTACCCGGCGATATTCAGGTTACTCTGGAGCAGGAAAAACGGGACCGCATGAGTGCGGTCGGTGGCCTGCAGTGGCGACCGACTGACAATTTCGAGTTTGATCTGGATATGCAGTATTCGCAGTTCAACAACGAGATTGCCGAACGCCGCCTGACTTACCAGACCTGGGGCTATTGGGATAATCTCGACCAGAGCACCGCAGTTATCGACGATGGCCGGTTGGTGGCCGGTACTCTCAATGGTGCCCGTATCCGTAACACTACGGAGTTTTCCGATCAGGCGCACGAAAACGCTATCGTGATTGCCGGTGCCGAGTACAATGTCGCCGACTGGATCTTCGAGCCCCGGGTGAGTTTCTCCCGTGCGACTTCGGATCTGGAAACGCCGCTGCAGCGCATTGAATACCGTACCGAAGAGGGCGTGGGCAACACCACTTTCGACCTCGGCACCGATGCCGTAAGCAATGGCAAAATCAACGCGCTCTACACGGATCTGGATCTGACCGATCCGGCCACTGTTCCTTTCCGCCGCTACCGCATTCGTCCGATGAACTCTGAGGACGAAGATGTCACCTTCAAATTTGATGCCACGCGCGATCTCCATATGGAGTTCGCCAACCTGAATCTCACCCAGATGAAACTGGGGGTTCAGGTTTCCGACCGCTCCCGTGATTATCAGCGCCGGGACCGCAGCACGACTGCCTTGCGCAATGGGCTGGAGCTGAGCGACGGCTTCAACGGTGTGATGGTCCCCGGCAATACTTTCGACCAGGTTATCGGCCAGGGCCAGCTGTGGACATCCGCAGACTGGGCGGTGTGGCGCGACGCCTTCGTGATCGACGGCGAGTTTGATGGCGTCGAGCCCAGTGCCAGCCAGCTTGAACCCACTGCCGCGGACCTGCGCAACTCCTACGGTGTCGATGAAGAGATTCTCGCTGCGTACGCGAGAGTAGATTTTGCTTCCCAGATCAACGACATTCCGTTTACCGGTATTGCCGGCGTGCGTTATGTAGAGACTGACAGTCTGGTCGATGGCACCCTGGCCACGGCCGAAGTCGATGGCGAGGGTAATGTCATCACCGTGTCCAGCGCGCGCACCACCAACAATACCTACAAAGAATGGCTGCCGAGCCTGAATGTGAACTTTGATCTGACCGACGACGTGATCATGCGCTTGTCCGGTAGTAAGACAATGACACGGCCTTCTTTGTCCGAGCTGCGGGATGTGGTGGTGCCGAACAGTGGCACTGTGTCGGATATCTTCGTGCTGGGGTCTGCGGCCATGAATGACCCGAGTTTGATCCTGACCGCCGCGGGCGGGAATCCTTACCTGAAGCCCTACACTTCCTGGAACCTGGATATGTCGTTTGAGTGGTACTTTGACGACTTTGGTGCCTTCTCCATCGCCGGGTTCTACAAGGATGTGGACGATTATATCGCGTCCGACTTTGAAACCCGCACCCTGCCATTTGCGGTGCATGACGGTTCCACCCTGCCGGTGGATGTCCTGGTCAGCTCTCCGGCAAACGTCGGTGATGTGGCGATTTCCGGTCTCGAGTTGGGCTTTACCGGGCGCCTGGAGATGGGCCTCGGTATTTCTGCCACCGCCACCTTTGCCACTTCCAAGCTTGAGCTCGACAAGTCGGACGTGGGTGTCCAGACCGCGGGTATTCAAGGGATCTCCGATCAAAGCTACTCCATTTCGCCGTTCTACGAGTCCGGCCCGTTCGAGATAAATCTGAGCTACACCTGGCGCGATGACTACCTTACCGATGGTGGGGTTACCGTGACCTCCCGCCCCACGGAAGAAGATGCAACCTCCTACTACCAGAAAGGAATCGGCACCCTGGATATGGGGGCCAGCTATCGGTTTGCGGAAAACTATGAAGCGTTCATGCAGGCGGTGAACATTCTGGAAAATCGCCCCTCCACTTACGTGGGCTCGGAGGATCGTCTGCACCAGGTGCACAACTATGGTCGCACCGTTAACTTCGGTGTACGCGCAAAATTCTGATCCTGGTCCCCGAAGCGATTGTGACAATCGTCTTCGAATCTTTCGCTGCACTCCCCTGGAGTGCAGCCTTTTTCTTATTGTGAAGAGGTAGAACATGTTGAGTCGCCGTATTTTTCTGCAGCGGGCTACGGCAGCCGCTGTGGCCTTTGGTGGATTGGGCAGTGTTTCGGCACTGGCCCAGCAGTACCGGCTGGACCCGGTTCGAGGGAGTCGAGGGTTTGGCGAGTTGGTCGCAAAGGAGGGCGCGTTGCTGCATCTCCCCCCGGGGTTCGGGTATCGGGTGCTCACCCAAACCGGAGATATCATGAGTGACGGTCTGCTCACTCCCAGTGCTCCGGACGGTATGGCGGCGTTTCCGGTGCCCGGTAATCCGCACCAGAGTCTCTTGGTGAGAAATCACGAACTGGATTCTATCGGTGAAGAAGTCGGCCCCTTTGATCGCAAGGCCGATGTCATCGACAAATACCGTAAGGAGATATTCGATCTCTATCGGCGGGATCTACCGGTCAAGGGGGCACCACCACGCTGGTAGTGGATCACACCCGCGGGCGTATTGAGCGCTCGCACTTGAGTCTCGCGGGTACGGCACGCAACTGTGCCGGGGGCGCCACCCCCTGGGGAAGCTGGTTGAGCTGTGAAGAGACCCTGGCGGGGCCAGAGCAGGGGTTTGGCCGTAACCACGGCTATATCTTCGAAGTGCCGGCGGCCGCGCGCGGGCTGGTGGAGGCCCGGCCACTGAAGGCCATGGGCCGCTTTGTACACGAAGCGGCGGCGGTAGATAGTACCACCGGGATTGTTTACCTGACGGAAGATTCCGATCAGGCGATGTTTTACCGCTTTATCCCCGAGACTCCAGGTGAATTACACAATGGGGGAAGGCTGCAGGCATTGGTGATTCGCGACTGGCCCGCGGCGCAAACCCGCAACTGGCTGGAGGATTCGGAAGACGCTGCCGCCCACCAGGTGACCACCACGCAGACTTTTGAATGCGACTGGATCGATCTGGAAGAGGTAGAAAACCCCGAAGGGGATCTCGGAGAGCGCGGTGTCGCCGCCGGCGCTGCGCGTTTTTGCCGTTGTGAGGGGGTTGCCTTTGCGCAGCGGGAAAACGGCCGCCGGGAGATCTTTTTCGCTGCCACCGGCGGTGGCCCCAAAAAAATCGGCCAGGTATGGCGCTACCTGCCCAGCCCTGACGAAGGCACCAGTGAAGAGAAGGCATCGCCGGCGCGGTTGCAAATGGTTTATGAAACCCACGACCGCGCCATCCTCGAGTCCTGCGACAATCTGGCTGTGGCCCCCTGGGGTGACTTGATTATCTGTGAGGACAGCTACGATAGCGCACCGGACATGCGCAACTATATTCGCGGTATGACGCCGGACGGCCGCTTGTACACCCTGGCGATGAACGCCCACCCGGACAATGGCGAGTTCTGTGGAGCCTGTTTTTCTGCGGACGGTTCGACCCTGTTCGTCAATATACAGCGCCCCGGACTGACACTGGCAATCACCGGGCCATGGCACTCGCTGGGTGAGCGCAGCCGTCAGCAGGCGATGGTACTGAATACGGAGTCGGTTTGAGGCGAATCTGGAAACTGTGTGCGCGATAAAAGCGTAACAGGCGGTATTTGGTCGCTTCCAGTATTCGGTCAATGAAATTTCAGATTGAGTCCGAGAGCGAGTCTTCGCCCGTAATGGCTGTAGCCGGCAAACCCTCCGCCGGCTACATATTCCCACTCCGCTGCATCGGTGAGGTTGATGCCTTCTGCTGTCAGGCTCAGGTGGTCGGATAGCGCGAGGGTCAGGTGGGCATCCAGTGTGCCGAAGGGCATGCTGTTGCGGGCATCGAGCCGGCTTTCCCCCACATCCCGCAGGACTCTGTCGCGCCAGCTGTATTGCAACCGCGCGGTAAGGTAGCGATCGTCGTAGTACAGCCCCAGGTTGGCGGTGTGACGGGCCACGTCTTCCAGCGGGTCCCAGTGTGTGGTGTTGTTGTCCCCGCGATATGCAGCGCGTGAGTTGGTGAAGGTCAGGTTCATCTGCAGGCCCAGATGGTCAAAGGGGGAGGGTAATCCGCCAAGGTTCTGCCGGTATTCCAGTTCCATACCGTTCACATAGGCGCGGCCGCCATTGGTTTTGCTGGTGAGCAGGTAGGGCTCGCCGTCGATACGGATTTGGGTGGAATCTGTGTGAATAAAGTCGTCAATGGATTTATAAAAGAGACCGGCGCCGAGAATCCCCACGGGATCACCGCTTTCTGAGGAACCAAGTGTCCAGTGCATACTACTGTCCAATTGCCAGGCGGTGACCGCGTGAAGATCCGGATTGCCGCCCTGGGCGCTGTGCTCGTCACCGGAATGGAGCGTCAGCCGCGGCGCGAGATCCTGTAGATCCGGGCGCTTCAGGGTACGCGCGATGCCGGTACGCCACTGTAGCGCTTCACTCAGATCAAGGGTTAGGTTCGCGGCGGGCAGCCACTGATCGTAGGCTTTGGTGAAATACCGCGGTGTTACGCTGTCACTCATGGCTTCCAGTTGATGGCCGCGGGCATGGTGCCGCGTTTCCGCATAACGCAGCCCGGCGTTACCCCGCCAGGGGATTCCCTGGGGTGTTATACCACTCAGGTTCAGTTGCGCCATAGCGGCGGTCACCGATTCGTCCACCTGGTAAGAGTTGACCCGGTTTTGGCTGTTAAGGAGGTTTTTGCTAATCACTTCCTTTCCCACATCCTGCCAGAATATGTCCTCTTGTGGTTGCAACCAGACAGTAGGAAGACTGCTGTTGGCTGTTGCGAGAAAATCCGCTTCCGCGACAAGATCGAAATACGAGTCGGGAAAGATACGATTCTCGATGCCAGTGACGATGACTGCATCGGTACGCTGATAATCCCGCGTGCGCCGTTGATACTTGGCGCCCAGGTGCAGTGAATCGAGGTACAGGGAATCCAGCAATGCGAAATCGATCCTGCGCGACAGGTTGAAGGCACCGGAAAGGTTGCGGTCTTGCGTGGTATTTTTCCGCCACTCCAGGCGGCGTCCGGGAAAGGCTTCCGAATCGGACAGCGACAGATTGCGATAGGTCACCGATGGCAGTGCACCACGATCCGTCAGAGGAAAGTGAAAATCAAATTGCACATCGCCTTCGCGGCGCAATCGGGTGCGCTTGATCGGGGTGTCATTGTAACTGTCCGCTTGTGAGGCAGCTGCGAGTAAGCGGTAGTGCCAGTTGCTGTGCCAGTCACCTTCTACGGAGAAATCCAGTGCGTGGGTATCGTCCACCAGTCCGGCGGATTCGCTGCCGATCTGGACACTGCCGGAATCGGTGCTACCGGTGGGGATAAATGGCCCCTGTATTTCTGCACTGCCGGGCACCAGGGCATCCACGGAATACTGTGCGCTGTAACTGAATTCCCGGTAGTCGATTTCCTGTTTCAGTTGCAGGTAATTCAGGTTCCATTGAGGACCGCTCGGGATACGCTGCTGTATACCGAGGCTGAGCCCGGAACGCTGTCTGTTTTCCCTTTCCAGAGTCGGACGGATATTGCCGGGGGAGATGGGGGCTTGCCCGCTATCCCCGAGCGCGTTGCTATTGGTGCTCTGCTGCCAGCCAAAATTCATCACCCGATCCTGGCGCAGGTTGAGATGGCTGCGGGACGCGGCCAGATAAACGCCCAGGTTGTTATCGACATTGACCCAGTTGCCCATCAGGGAAAAGTGCGGATCGCGCTCACTGGCGAGAGAGGACTGACTCAGCTGGAAGTTAAGGCCGAGGCGGTTCTCTGCCAGTTCCAACGGCTGGTAGGTCTGTATATTGACACTGCCACCGATGGCCCCTTCATCGTCCATGGCCTGCGGGGTTTTACGGATCTCCACTGCCGCCACCAGTTCTGCCGGCAGGGTGTCGTAGTGGAACTGACGGCCATACTGCCCCGAAGTGCGCACGTTTTCGTTGGTGGCCAGGGTGTTGCCGTTGAGGGTGAAGGCGTTGAAGGCGGTGGGTAGCCCGCGAATACTTACAAACAAGGCCTGGCCGCGGTCGCGTACCACGGTAATTCCCGCGTTGCGGCTGAGCGCTTCTGCGATGTTGCTACCGGGCGAATGACGAATTTCTTCCGCCAGCAGGATATCCACACTCTGGGCGGCTTCCCGCTCCTGTTGCTCGGCGCGCTCGATGCTAGTGAGGTAATGTCCGGTCGCAACCACTTCTTCAATCCCGGCAGCGTTGGGGGTTGTGGGCGCGGTGGGTTCCGCGGGTGCGCGCGGCGCCTGTACCAGCCAGCCCTGATTCGAGTATCGGGCACTGAGACCGCTGCCGCGCAGCAGCTGCGATATCGCGCGTTTTGCTGAAAAGTGTCCGCGCAGTGAGAGCGCCTCGCGCCCCGCCACCAGATCGGGATTGAACAGCACCGCCTGATCGAGTTCCCGGGCAAACTGCTGCAGTGCATCAGCCAGTGGCTGAGCGGGAAATTCAAAATAGTGTTTGTCCGCGAGTGGCTGTGCCGACAGCGCGGCGGTACACAGGCTGCAGAGTGCACACATGGCGTAACGTTGGATAGCCCTGGCAGTGATGGCGCTGGTAGACATGGGACTGTGTGCGTTCCGGGGCCTCAGGTGATCAACGTGAGCGCTTTGATTAATTTGGGCGCTTCAGGGGTTACCGGGCGCTCAGGATTATCCGGTCGTTTTCCTTGCGGGTTTCCAGTGTGTACAGCTCGCGCAACAGTGCCAGCGTGGCTTCGGGGTCCCGCAGGTTGAATCGCCCTGCCACCGGTTGGTTTCTCAGGTTGCCGTGCGCACTGATCGGCGTATCACTGTAGCGGCTCAGGTGGTCAATCAGATAGCCGAGGGGTTCGCTATCGATCGTCATCCATCCCGATTGCCAATGAGACGGCATGTCGAGCGGGAAGTGGTCGATCGCCCAGCGACCATCGTCCTGTTGTCGCAATTGCTCGCCGGCGTTGAGGTACTCCGGGGGGCGCCCATCGCGTCGGGATACTTTCACCCGTCCCTCGTACACCCGCACTTCCAATCCGTCGCGCAGACGATCGACACTGAACGCGGTACCCACGGCGGTAACCCGGGTGCTGTCGGTGCGTACGGTAAACGGACGCGTAGGATCCTTGGCCACCGCAAAATAGGCGCCGCCACGGGTCAGGCTGATCTCACGGCTGTCTTTCCGGAAATCGACATCCAGTGCACTGCGGGCGGCAAGGGTCAGGGATGAGCCGTCCCGCAGGTTGAAGGTGCGGTCCCTGGTGGCGGATGTCTGATACGCTGCCGCCGCCTCGGCGGTGGATGTGGTTTGTTGTGAGGCGCTTTGGAAATGCAGTGTGACACCCCCCACGGCAAGTAACAGGCTGGCTGCCGCAGCAAAAGCGACCGAGCGTGTGAGGTTGCGTCTGGTCGGCAAAACAGTCACGGCGGTATCACTGGCCCGCTGCGCGTCGGTAAGGGCCTGCATCAGTGCCGGGTCTTCCCAGGTGGACAGCATGCGCTCGAGGATGGCCGCTCCCTGCGCGTTGTCGCGTAACCAGCGCTGTAACTGTTGTTTACCCGCGTCGTCCAGCGGACCGCAGGACATTTCTTCGAGCCAGTCCGCGGCTTCCTGATACAGGGTTTCCGGGGGAAGGGGGGGAATTGCTGTACTCATGGTTGTGCCGCCCTCAGCCCTGTTTGTCCAGGTGCAATTGAATGTCGACCAGTGCCCGGGTGATGTGTTTCTTTACCGCTTCCCGGCTGATATTCATTGATTCGGCAATCTGTTCACGGCTTTCGCCGTATACCCGGCGGCGAATAAATACCTGGCGGCGGAGCGGGGGCATGTCTTCCAGGACTCTGGCAATCTGCGCCAGCCGTTGCCCGGTGTGATAGCAGTCTTCCGGTGACGGCGCGGGGCTCACCGCGTCATCCTCTTCCAGTTGTTCCGGGCGTTTGTGCTTGGAGATCAGGTTGCGGGCAGTGCGAATGGCGTAGGCGACAGGATTTTCGATCGCGCGCCGTCGGGATTGCTCCAGTACGATAGCGATGCATTCCTGGTAGTAATCAGCGGCTTCCGTGGGATCCGGGCTGTGACGCTGGACGTAACGCCGGATTTCGGTGCTGCCCTCAAGCAGCTCCCGGATAGTTCCCTGGTGAATTGTCGCTGAATTCGGCATTGAATCTGGTGCTCCTGATTCCGTGTCGAAAAGAATAGCGACAGATTGTTACAGTCACTTGTAACTAAACGGAAGGCAATGTTTTGGGAACGGTTGCCTCAGTTGCGGCTGAAGCCGACCAGTGCCCCATTTTTGAACGAGAAGCGATAGCGTTTGCCAACCTTTAGTCGGCCTTTGCAGGTAGAGGCGATCGTAATGCGCGGAAATTGTGGCGTGACGACCCAGGTGCTGAAGTCTCCTTCCGGCCCGCGCTTGATCAACCAGTAGTGATCGCCGTTGCTGCAGTTACCCTGCTGCATACAGTTATCGTAACCCCAGACATAGGCGTTGACGTCGTATTGCGCGGGAATATTCGGGGCGGGGCGAAAAGGGGAGCGCGGATCGCCGGTGGTGTCGTACAGTTCGTCAAACTGCACTACGCGATAGTTTTTGGCTGCGGTATCACAGCTGGCGGTGTGCTGCCTGGTGGTGGACGCGGGGGCGGGCTTACCCTCGGGTTTTGGTTTGGTAACGCCTTCCATTTCACTGGGCAGGTAGCCGCAGCCGCCCGTTCCTGCCAGCGTCGCCAGAAGCAGCGCTGAGAAAACCCTGCTGACACTGAAATACCGCACTACAAACCTCCACCGGTATTGGATCCGTCCTCTAACTATAGCCATATCCTTCGTGATGTCTGTGTGTGACCTGCGCGTGAATACCCGCATGTCCGCTTTCAGCTTGTGGCGGCGCGTACTTCACCGGCCGCCCGACCGGTCCAGTTTTTGACCGCCCGCCGCAGGCTGGACGCACAGGAAAACCCGGTGTAATCCGCGATGGTGTCCAGCTTGAGGCTGGAGTGCTGCAGGTGATGTACTGCTATCTCCATGCGGATCTCGTGTAGCAGTCGACGGAAAGACGTGCCCTCGGCAGATAACCGACGGGTAAGGCTGCGTGCCGACAACTGCAGCTGTTCCGCCACTTTGCCGAGTTCCTGGTTTGGCGTGAAATGCGCGCGTATATGCCAGCGCACGCGTTCACAGAAGGTGATGCTTTCCGAGAAATGATCCAGTTCCCGTTCGCACTCCTGGATGAGGTGATCAAAAGTGCGTTGGCGCAGCGGTCGAAAGCGCTTGAACACCAGCGCCATGCTGCCAGAGATGGTCGAACTGTCGCATTCGAATGCCAATGACTGACATGGCAATTGCTCATACAGGCGAGTGCAGGCCGGCTTCGGATCTGCGAGCCGGACCTGAATCTCCGGGTCGCTCACGTTCTTATTGCCGCAACTGTCCCAGATACGTAACGTGGTAGCGAGCCTGAACTGCAGCGCAAAGGCGCGCAGCATCGGGTCGTGATCGTGTGGAGTGACGTAGTTGATGGGTTCTACCACACGGTCTCCGGTATCCAGGTAGGAATTGGATTTGCCCGCGCGCAATGCATAAAAGGGCTGCACGATTACCATATAGCGCCTGAACGCCTCGGCGGCGTCTTTGAGGCTGGGACTGCAGTGCACCAGAAAACCCAGCGGACCCCAGTAACTCCAGTGCAGCTGCAATCCTACGGCGAGCCCCAAGTTGGGTTGCCGACAAAGGCGAATACCATTGCGTAGTAGCTGTTGCCATTGGTGATAGCTGATATGCGCCCGCTGCAGGTCAAACATCGCAGGGGAAATGCCGGTGCCGGCCAGCAATGCGTCCTGGTCGGCGCCGAGGCTGGTAAATGCCTCGATAAAACCCAGGGGGTGACGGTGCAGGGGAATCAGCCTTGCATCAAAATCCATAGCCCGCTTCCTCATTTTAGAGGTGCCCTTTATTCTTATCCTGTCCCATACGGAACCAGAGGCCGCGTTAGACAGTAACCCAATGAAGCGGGAAGACTATTACCCGACAGGTAACGTCAGGTACTTTGTGAACCAGTTTGCGGTTGCTGGTGTTATTGACCGATTGCCGCGGGTGGACGGTTGGTTTTGGGTCTGCGGCGTTTGAAACGGCATTTGCGTCGGTAGGGGAAGGTGCTGTCTACGCGGCCATTGCGGATATTATGCTGTAACTTTTGCCAGTAGCGGTAATCGTAAAGGTCACTGTGTTCGCTCTCAAAGGCTTTACGTGCGGTGGGATTACCGGAGAAGAACAGCCGGAACTCCTCCGGGAATACATCGGCTTCCGCTACCGTATACCAGGGCCGATCCGCCAGTTCCTGCTCGGCGGTCTGCGGTTCTGGGAGCTTGCGGAAATTGCATTCCGTCAGTGGACACAGTTCATCGTAATCGTAAAACACCACACGGCCGTGGCGGGTGACGCCGAAGTTTTTCAGCAGCATATCGCCGGGAAAGATGTTCGCCGCTGCCAGCTGTTTGATTGCGTTGCCGTACTCTTCCATTGCCGCAATGGTCTGCGCTTCGTCCGCGGTGTCCAGATACAGGTTCAGGGGCTCCATGCGTCGTTCCACATACAGGTGGCGGATGATGACCCACTTTTCATCGATTTCGAGTTTTGACGGCGCCACCTTTTTCAACTCTTCCAGCAATTCCTCACTGAAGCGATTGCGATAGAAAATAAAGTTGGTGTACTCCTGGGTATCCGCCATACGCCCGACGCGGTCGGCGCGGGATACAAACTTGTACTTCTCTTTGACGATGGCCTCGGTGACCGTCTTCGGATTGTCGAACTTGTCCTTGATGACCTTGAATACCACCGGATAGGAGGGCAGGGTAAACACGCTCATCACCATCCCCTTGATACCGGGGGCAATGATGAACTTGTCGTTGCTCACCTTCATATGCGCCAGAATGTGGCGGTAGAATTCTGTCTTGCCGTGCTTGTGAAAGCCGATGGAATTGTAGAGTTCTGACTTCTCTTTCAATGGCATGATGGTGGAAAGGAAGCGCACAAAGCGCGAGGGAATTGGTGCGTCCACCATAAAGTAGGAGCGGGTGAAGCTGAAAATGATACTGGCGGAATCGTTGTCGTAGATAACGGTATCCACAAAGATGCCGCCACGCTCGTTGTTGAGGCAGGGAAGAATCAGCGGGATAACCTCGCCACGAAACATCATGCGCCCCACCAGGTAGGCGGCCTTGTTGCGGTAGAACACGGATTCGAGCATATCCACCCGCAGCATCTGCTCATCGTCTTCGCTTTCGAATACCGACAGTGGCCCGGCGCGCAGAGCCGCACAGATATTGCCGATATCCCTCCGGGTATCCTCCCAGTCGATGGAGAATTGGTAGTCCGCAAGGATATCCTCGATCATCGCTTCCAGGCCTTCGCGGCCACTGTAGCTGATATAGATGCTGTAATCCCGCAACGGCTTCTCGTCCGGGGCGCGGGAAGATTTCACGAAGAGGTGACTGTCGTGGATGTGCGCGTGGTGGAACTGGCTGCAGAATACGGAGTTGAAAAAGGTTTCGGCGATTTCGTAGTTATTGTTGTTGGCGATCAGCTGACCGTAGGTTTCCTTGGCCTGACCCCAGAGTTCCAGTTGGGTGGTATCTTTACTGGTCACCGAGTGTACCAGGTTGAGCACCTGGTTGACCTTGGTCTTGTAGAGATCGATACGCTCCTTGTTGGATTCCTGCACCGCGCTCCAGGCGTGGGTCTCAAAGCGTGCTTTCGCCCCCAGGGTCATATTCTGGAAATCGGCAAAGTAGGCCTCAAAGCCATTGAGAATGGTCTTCGCAATACGCCGTGCGGTGGGGGAGTGGTTTGTCATACACTAGACTCTTATGGAAGCATATCCTGCCTTTTGATAACCCTAGCATGACCACCCAGGAGACTCCTTGAGCGATTGGATCAGCAGCTTTGTCTTTTTCTTTGCCGTCATTGACCCGGTAGGTACCCTGCCGGTCTTCATTGCTGTCACCAGCCGTCACAGCGAATGGCAGCGCAAGAAGATTGCCATCATGGCGGTGGCGGTCGCAGCAGGCATTCTGCTGTTCTTCCTGTTTGCCGGCCAGTACCTGCTGGAGGCCATCGGTGTGCCTCTTTCCGCCTTTCAGGTGGCCGGTGGCATCGTACTGTTCCTGTTTGCACTCACCATGATCTTTGGTGAAGGTAAGCCCGAGCAGGAGGTGGGAATCATTCGCGACGGGAACGAGACGGCAATTTTCCCCCTTGCGGTTCCCTCTATCGCCTCCCCCGGCGCCATGCTGGCTGCCGTAGTACTGACTGACAATCACCGCTTTGACCCCATTCACCAGATCAATACCGCCTCTTCCATGTTTGCGGTGCTGGCCATTGTGCTGATGCTGCTTTTGACCGCCAACTGGATCTACCGCTGGATCGGCAACGCCGGCGCGAGTATCGTCAGTCGGATAATGGGACTGATTCTCGCCTCGGTGGCTACCACCAACGTGTTGCTCGGTATCCAGCAGTTTTTTCTGGCGTGAATCGAACCTGGTAGCAACAATATCTCGGGCTTGATAATTACACGGCATCGCGATTGTCGGGGGGACCTTTGCATCACGATATTTCTCTGATTACTACCATTTCCGTGGCGCTGGGACTGGCACTGCTGCTCGGGTTTGTGGCCGCCCGACTGCGTTTGCCGGCGCTGCTCGGTTACATGATCGCTGGGGTGATCATCGGTCCGGCAACGCCGGGCTTTGTCGCGGATATGGTGCTGTCACAACAGCTGGCGGAGATCGGTGTAATCCTGCTGATGTTTGGTGTCGGCCTGCACTTCTCCCTGTCGGACCTGATGGCGGTGCGGCGCATCGCCATTGTTGGTGCGCTCGCGCAAATTGTGGTGGCCACACTGCTCGGCTTCGGTGTGGCGCGCTGGTGGGGCTGGGAGATTGGCGCCAGTCTGGTGTTTGGACTGGCGCTGTCGGTGGCAAGCACCGTCGTGCTGTTGCGTGGACTGGAGGCGCGCCGATTGCTGGATACGGTCAACGGGCGTATTGCCGTAGGCTGGCTGGTGGTGGAAGACCTGGTGATGGTATTTGTGCTGGTGATCCTGCCGGCACTGGCGGGTTGGCTTGGGGGGGTGCCGGTTGATACTGGTGTCGATACCGGCGCCGAGGCCGACAGTCTCGCACTCACCATCGCCATCACGCTCGGCAAGGTGGGGGTATTCGTGGCATTGATGCTGGTGGGCGGCCGGCGGCTTTTCCCCTGGCTGCTGTGGCAGGTGGCACGCACTGGCTCGCGCGAACTGTTTACCCTGGCAGTGGTGGCCTCCGCGATGGGTATCGCCTATTTCTCCTCGATGATCTTCGGGGTGTCCTTTGCGCTCGGTGCATTTTTTGCTGGTACGGTGCTACGTGAATCGGCGTTGAGTCACCGCGCCGCAGAGGAGTCACTGCCGCTGCGGGATGCTTTTGCGGTACTGTTTTTTGTTTCCGTGGGTATGCTGTTCGATCCGGGTATGTTGATTGAATCACCGGGGCGGGTGCTGGCGGTAGTAGCGATCATCGTGATTGGCAAAACCCTGGCCGCGTTCGCACTGGTATTACTATTCCGTTATCCGCTCAATACTGCGCTCACGGTGTCGGCGAGTCTGGCGCAGATTGGCGAGTTCTCATTTATTCTCGCGGCGCTCGGTGTCTCTCTGGGGTTGCTTTCCGCCGAGGGGCAGAACCTGATTCTGGCCGGTGCATTGATTTCCATTGCTCTGAATCCGTTGCTGTTCAATGCGCTCGAACCGCTGCAGCGCTGGATTCGCGGGCGCTCGTCGCAGGCTCGGTTTATGGAGCGCTCGGCGGATCCGCTGGCAGGTCTGCCCATGTCTACGGATCTGCGCAAACTGACCGGGCATACGGTGGTGGTTGGTTATGGCGACGTGGGTTCGCGGGTGGTGACGACGCTGTGCAACGAGGGAATATCCGTGGTGGTGGCGGAGCAGAGCCGCGAACTGGTGGAGCAACTGCGGGAGAGGGGATTGGCCGCAGTCTCCGGAGACGCGGCGGAGGCAGAAGTCTTGATTCAGGCCCACGTGGCGCGCGCACGCCTGTTGATTGTCACCATCCCTGATACCTTGCGCACTCGGCAGATGATCGAGACTGCGCATTTGCTGAAGCCGGATATCCGAGTGTTGGCGCGTGCCAGTGGCGAAGAGGATGCTGTGTTGCTGAAGCGGGACGGAGCCGAGCGGGTGTTTCTGCGTGAACAGGAGCTGGCGAGGGGAATGAGCAACACTGCTATCGAGTTATTTGATGCCTCCGTCGCCCAGGACCGCTAGTGTTCCATGGGGAAAGTTGTGTAACCGTTTACCTCGCCAGAACGGCCGGCTCTGCGTTGGCCATCGGGAACAAAACCATCTGAATGCGCTCTGAGACAGGGTGGCGACACCGTGCCGAGCTACAGGATCGAACTGAGTATTGATTGTACTGAGCATTGTAAGAATCGGCCTCTTGAGCGGACCATTGGTTCAGGCAGTGAGATTTTTTGCCGCCAATAGGCGTTGAAACAATCAAGAACAATGAGGAATTCCCCGTGCTGATTAAATCCCCCGCGCGCAGTGCCCTGAGCGAGGGGCAGACTACCCCGGAGTCTGCCTACGCATCGAAAGGAAGGGTATCCCGTCGCAGTGTAATCACAGGTCTGAGCGCAGGTCTGGGCGGACTGGCACTTTCTCGCAGTGCCTTCGGACTGGATCTTTTCGGTAGTGACGATCGCGAGAGCGCCCCGCGCAAACCGCTACAGTTCACGCCGCACAAGCCGGTGCCGGATCTGGTGCTTACCCCGGAAAAAAAGGTCATCACCCATAACAACTTCTACGAGTTCGGCACCGGCAAGACCGATCCGGTAGAAAACAGTCAGGGGCTAAAAACCGAACCCTGGACGCTTACTGTGGAGGGCGAAGTGGCCAAGCCGGCCACTGTGGATGTCTGGAAACTGATGTCAGATATCGGTCTGGAAGAGCGGATTTACCGCATGCGCTGTGTCGAGGCCTGGTCCATGGTCATCCCGTGGATCGGGTTCGAATTGGGTAAGTTTCTCAAGCGTTTTGAACCCACCAGCCGCGCAAAGTACGTCGCTTTTGAAACACTTTATGATCCGGAGCAGATGCCCGGCCAGCGCAACCGCTATGTGGGGGGCGGCGTCGACTATCCCTACGTGGAGGGGCTGCGCATGGACGAAGCCATGCACCCGCTTACTATTCTATCCGTTGGCCTCTACGGCAAAACTCTGCCACCGCAGAACGGGGCTCCCATCCGGCTGGTGGTGCCCTGGAAGTACGGTTTCAAAGGTATCAAGTCCATTGTCAAAATCAGACTGGTGGAGAAGATGCCCCCCACCAGCTGGAACAGGCTTGCTTCCAACGAATACGGCTTTTACGCCAATGTAAACCCGGCAGTGGACCACCCACGCTGGTCTCAGGCCAGTGAACGCTTTATCGGTCCCGGTGGCCTGTTTGCGGTCAAGCGCCAGAAAACCCTGCCGTTCAATGGTTACGGGGAGGAGGTGGCATCCCTGTATGCTGATATGGACCTGAGGAAGTTTTTCTAGTGGCTGCTGCCTGGAAAAAACCACTGGCGATCGCTTTGCAGGTGGCGGTGCATCTCGGCGCGCTGGCACCGCTGGTGTGGTTGTTCTATGCCATCAATGCCGGCCATCTCGGCGGCGATCCGGTCAAGGAGCTGATTCACTACCTGGGCATGGGGGCACTGCGTCTGCTGCTGCTCACCCTGCTGGTGACACCGCTCGCCAAATTGCTCCACTTCGGTCAACTCAATCGACTGCGGCGCCCGCTGGGGCTGTGGTGTTTTACCTGGGCTTCGCTGCATTTCTGCGCGTGGCTGGCACTGGATCTGGGGCTGGACTGGTCACTGATCGGCAGCGAGCTGATCGAGCGCACCTATATCCTGGTGGGGTTCAGTGCGTGGTTGATCCTGCTGGCGCTGGCGGTCACGTCGATCCCCGCGCTGTTGCGGCGGATGGGCAAGCACTGGAAAAAGTTGCACGGGCTGCTTTATATCGCAGCGCTGTTGGGGTGCTGGCATTTCTGGTGGTCGGTGAAGAGCGGCTGGATTGAACCGGCAATTTATCTGACGCTGGCCTGCGTCCTGTTGTGGTGGCGAAAGGACAGCGTGGTGCGTTGGCTGCGATCTTTTACCCGATAGAATCATGGGAAACCACGGGATATCAGTGGCGGGCTGGCGCCACGGATATCCCGAGACAAGATTTGCCGTTCAGCTTCCCACGGGGCCGCCGTCATCCCGGCGAATGGCCAGCACCGAGGGCCGTGGCGGCAGGTCCGGATCGTTATCTGGCCAGCGGTGTAGCGGCTCGTCAAATGTGGAGCGATCCGTATCCGCCGGGTGCTGTACCGCGACAAACAAGGTTTTGCCATCCGGGGTGAATTCCGGGCCGCAGATCTCTCCACCCTCGGGGCAGCCAAAGAAATGTTTCGGCGCTGCGCGCAATTCTCCCTCCGTGGCCATTGCCCACAAGCCATCGTGAAAACCGAAGCTTTCACAACCGTCGGTGGCGATCCACATATTACCCAGCTGATCGAAGGCCACATTGTCCGGGTTGGTAAACCAGCCGTGCCGGGATATCGCGCCCGGGCTTGTCTGCCCGTAAGCGCCGCGCTCGCGGGGATCTTCCGCATTGGGGTTGCCGCCGAGCAGGAAGGTATTCCAGCTAAACCGATTGCTGGCGTGATCGCGCTGGCCTCCCTGTATGCCCGGCGGTACGATTTCCAGTACGTGACCCGCGGTGTTGCGCGCGCGCGGATTGGCCGCGTTTTCTTCACCGGCTTCGCGTTTTTTGTTCTTGGTCAGCATCACGTAAGTACAGTCGTTGACCGGGTTGGTTTCTACATCTTCCGGCCGATCCATGGGGGTGGCGCCGAGCAGTTTTGCTGCGCGGCGGCAATCGATCAGTACGTCCGCCTGATTGCGAAAACCATTTAGTTCGGTGAGCGGACCTTCACCGAATGTCAGCGGCAGCCATTCGCCATTGCCGCCTTCATCAAAGCGTCCGGCAAACAGTGTGCCTTCGGTCAGCAGGTCGCGATTGTGGGCGCTTTCTCCCGGGCGATAGATGCCTTTCGAGACAAAGCGATACACAAACTGGTGTTCGTCGTCATCACCGCCGTAGGCGACGATGGGCTGGCCGGGCTTGCTCACCAGCGTGAAGCCCTCGTGTTCAAAGCGGCCCAGGGTGGTGAGTTTGCGGGGTATGGATTCCGGATCGTAGGGATCGAACTCCACCATCCAGCCAAAGCGGTTGGGCTCGTTCGGTTCGTGGGTAATGTCGAAACGGCGGTCGTAATCGCCCCAGTTGCGATTGTCTTCGGCGATACCGAAGGCGTGATGGTTGCGCGCTTCCACCTCGTCGGCGATGTTGTCCGGGTCGCCCTGGAAAGCGCCGCCGAACCCTTCCTCTGCAATCAGTACGGTGCCCCAGGGTGTCTTGCCGCCGGCACAATTGCCCACAGTGCCGTGCACCTTGCGGCCGCTGGCATCGGCATTGGTCACCAGTCGTGTGTCGCCGGCGGCGGGGCCAACCAGTTCCATTTCCGTGGTTAATGAAATACGGCGGTTGTAAGCGCTGCCCTGTACCGGGCGCCAGCCATCCGGTGTTTTTTCGACTTCCACAATGGTGTGGCCGCAGGCCTGTTGTTCGATCGCCACATGCTCTGCGCTGGTGCCGCGGTTGGCACTGTCTTCCGTATAGCCGGAAAACATCAGATGCGGTTGGGTGTACTCGTGATTGACGCACAGCAGGCCGTGTTCGCTGTTGTCGCTGGTGATATGCATATCGCCCTGGCCGGGGCCCGCTTCATCGTGCAACGGCAGGTAGGCGATAAAATCATTGTTGTAACCGAAGCGTCGCGCCTGCTCTGCGGCAGTCAGTTTTGTCGGGACGAATGCGCCGGCAAACGCCTCCAGCGGATCTCCCCAGCTCAATACCCGGTCGGCACTGTAGCCCTCGGGAACATGGTGCTGAAAGTCGAGCCGGTGCGGTATCTCGTCAAAGCTGAGGTTGTTCGCTGAATCTGGCGCATCTTTTGACGAGCAGCCGGTTAACAGGGGAGCGCCGGCAGTGGCGGCAGTAGCTGCGCCAATCGCCTTGAACAGAGTGCGTCGCTGTGGGCTGGCGGGTGCCTGGTCGTCTGCGGCGGGGCGTCTTCTTTCAGTCATAAAATATTCACCAATTATTCATATCTACTGTCGGTGGGGCCTGGCAATCGCCTGCAACGCTGATTGCCCGCTCTGGATACAAGGTTAACGGCGCAATATGACAATTTTAAAAAAAGCGTAACGCAACGTTCACATCTCAATACTAGCCTGCGCCCACAAATCAACAGGTCGGGTGTGGGGCCAGCAGAATTCCCCTCCACCAAACGGCCAACCATGGCTTCTGTAATCTGAATCACACTCCTAATGGGGACGGGGAACTATGACCAAGTCTGTTTTCAATCTGAAATTGGTGGCGCCGCTTGCCGCCGCGATCATCAGCGTCAATACCGGTGCGCAGGAAGCATCAAAAGAAGAGATCGGCGAACTGATGGAAACCATCGTGGTTACCGCCCAGGCAGCCAATGCCCGCAGCGATATTCAGCGCCAGAGGGATTCGGACAAGATGATTGCGGTGCAGACTTCCGATGCCATCGGTGAGTTGCCTGATGCCAACGTCACCGAGGCGCTGCAGCGCATGCCCGGCGTCTTTATTACTCGCGACCAGGGCGAGGGCCGCTTTGTCGGCGTGCGGGGTATCGACCCCAACCTCAATTCCGCCACCATTAATGGCATGGCCCTGCCGGCGCCGGAGAGCGACAGCCGCGCCGTGGCCATGGACGTGATTCCTTCCGACCTGCTCGCCAGCCTCGAGGTGTCCAAGACCCTGACTCCGGATATGAGCGCCGACTCCATTGGTGGCGCGATCGAAATCAAAAGTATCAACGCGCTGGATCACGACGGTCAGAACTTCAAGCTCAGCGTCGAAAACAGCTACAGCGAACTCCAGGATGAAAATAGCCCCAAGGTGGCCGGCAAGTTCACCAATGTGTTCGAGCTGGACGGCGGTGCCGAGCTGGGTGTGGCCATTGCCGGCAGCCACCAGGAACGCAATTTCGGTTCTGAAAACATCGAGACCGATGGCGCCTGGGAAATGATGGAGGCCGAGGATGGCAGCAAAGCGTTCGGCGCACCGGAAATCGAGCAGCGCGACTATACGATTACCCGGGAACGCAGCGGCCTGGCGGCAAATTTCGACCTGCGCCTGTCCGATGCAAGTTTGCTCTACCTGCACAGCCTCTACTCGGATTTTTCCGACTCCGAAAAACGCCAGCGCAATGAATACAAGTTGGACAAGGGCGACCTGCAGAGCATCTCTTCCAGCTCCGCTACCTGGTCTGATGCGCGTCTTAACAAATCCCTCAAGGACCGCTTCGAGGAGCAGCAGATTCTGTCGCTGGTCGCCGGTGGTGAACATGACCTGGATCTGTGGGGCGTGGAATATGCACTGGGTTATTCCCACTCCGAAGAGGCTGAACCGCACCGTCGCGACACGGATTTCGAACAGCGGGGCCTGGAACTGGGTTACACCAGTGCCGGCAAGATCCCAAGCCTGGAAATAGGCGATGTCGACGCGTCCATGAACCCCGCCAACTACGTGCTGGATGAAATCGTCATCGAGGACAACTTTACTGACGATGAGGAGCTCAGTTTCCGTATCGACCTCCGCCGTGATATCGAAGTGGCCGGCAATCCGTCGGAACTGAAATTCGGTCTCCAGCAGCGCAACCGGGAAAAGACCGGCGACCTGAATGCAACCGTGTACAGCGGTTTCGGCGGCGACTATACCCTGGCCGACTTCGCCATGAACAAAGTCGACTACAGTCTGATGCCTTTCGTCGGTGCCGGCGTCGACATGGGCGCGCTGAACCGCTTTATCGATGCCAATCTGGGTAACTTCGAGATCGAGGCGGCCGATACCGCGCTGGACTCCGCTCGCGACTATGTGATGAGCGAGGATATTTCCGCGCTCTATGTCATGAACAGCATTGATTTCGCGCGCGCCAGCCTGGTTTACGGTGTGCGCTATGAGCGGACTGATTTCAAAGCCGCCGGCAATCGCGTGATCGAGTCCAACGAGCCCATCGCCGGCGCCGTGGAAGTGGCGGAAGGTGTCTACGTCAGCCCGGAAAATTCCGCCAGTGACTACAGCCACTTGTTCCCGAGTGTCAATTTCAAGTACGACTACAACGAGAATGTCGTGCTGCGCGCCGCCTACACCGAATCCCTGTCGCGCCCCTCTTTCGGCTACCTGAATCCGTCCGCCAAGGAAACCGAGTACGACGAGGGCGAGCTGAAAGTTGAGGCGGGGGACCCGGAACTGGATCCTTATGAATCCCAGAACCTGGATTTCTCCGCCGAGTACTACACCGATGACCTGGGCATGTTCTCACTGGGATTGTTCCACAAGCGCATCGACAACTTCGCGGTGGTCGCCGACGTCACCAGTACCATGAACGGCGATTTCAGCGAGTATGCGGGCAGCCTGCCGGTGGACGACGCGGAAATCCTGCGCCCGATCAACGGCGATACGGCGACCCTGAATGGCGCCGAGCTGTCCTGGACCCGGGCCTTCGACAACGGCCTGCTGCTGCGCGCCAACGCCACCTTCACCGATTCCGAGGCCCGGTTGGGCCTGGGACCGGACGCGGGGCGCAGCGACAAAGCACCCCTGCCACTGCAGTCGGACCTGGTGGGTAACTTTATCGTCGGCTACGAGCGCGATGCCTTCAGCCTGCGCCTGTCCACCAGTTTCCGCGGTGAGCGCCTGGACGAGGTGAACACGGAGGATGCGGCGCTGGACAAATACGAGGACGACCATATGCAGGTGGACCTGTCGGCCAAGTACCACTTTGCCAACGGCGTGCAGCTGAGCTTCAGCGGTGTCAACCTGACCGATGAACCCATGTATCTGCACAACTCCGGCTTCAACGGTCAGTACGAAGAGTACGGCCCGACCTACGTGCTGGGCGTGACCTACTCAACGTTCTAAGCCGCAAAAAGTGCCGGGTTGACTCGCAAGAGCAGAATGCCCGGTCCCCTTGGGGGCCGGGCATTCTGCTATTTTTTATATTGGATTCACTATTCACCTGTTTGCCATGTCGTTGACCCTGAGCGGGCGTATTTTTCCGCTGCTGTGGTCAAACTGCCAACAGATGTGTCAGAAAAAGATAGTCATATGACGTGTACAACTTTATTGAAAAGTACGGTTGCGCTGGCGCTGGCGCTGGCGCTGGCTGGCCTGCTTACCGCCTGTGGACCTCGTATGGACGAGTCGCGTGCCGAATCAGTGCCGCTCCAGCCCAATCAACGCATTACGCTGTCGGAGGTGGTTTCCAGCCAGCTGGCGCCCGTTAATCTGGCGGATACAGACTACCTGCTGCTCGCCAGTGAGAAGCGAGGACTGGTACTCGCCGATATGGACGGGGGCGAAAAGCTCGCGCTCGATGGCGGTACCGTGGAGCGCTTCGCGCTGCAGCAACTGGAGGAAAACCGCTGGCTGGTGGCGGTGTACGATGAAGACCGTGGCGAACTGCAATTGCGTCTGCTGGATGTGGACCCCGACAGTGGTGAACCACAGATCCGCTATCTGAGTGCGATGG
The DNA here is from genome assembly GCF_020991125.1 of Microbulbifer celer. Taxonomy (NCBI): domain Bacteria; kingdom Pseudomonadati; phylum Pseudomonadota; class Gammaproteobacteria; order Cellvibrionales; family Microbulbiferaceae; genus Microbulbifer; species Microbulbifer celer. Next base: position 2,871,050 of record NZ_CP087715.1, on the reverse strand, counting down.
CCACGGACGCGCCTCAGGCCGCCATGTGCTTCTCCCGCCAGGCCGGGCGAACCCATTTGTTCGCCATCGATGAAAACGGTCTTGGTCACGAATACGTGGTGCACCCCCGCGAGGACGCCTGGCAGTTCACCGGCATCCGCCCGCTATATTTCGGCGAGCAGGTCAGCAGCTGTGTGGTGGATGACCGCCATGGCAAGTTGCTGGTTGCGCAGCCCCCCCTGGGCATCTGGCGCCTGAACGCCGACGCGGAGATGGATGAGGATCGCGAAGTATTCGCCGCCCCGGCGGAACTGGCGGAAGAGGATTTCGGTGGCCTGTGGCTGGACGAAGCCTCCGGCAACCTGTGGCTGACTGCGGGGCAGAAAGTCCTCGCGTTCAATCTCAACAACCCTGCCGAGGGCACCCGCTTTTCCCGTCAGCTTGCCGAACTGGAGCCGGTTTCCGCCGTGATCCAGCGGGGGCAGCTGCTGGCGCTGGAAGAGGAAAGTGACGTGGTGCAGCGCTTCCAGGTGGCGCTGCCGGAACCCGCGGCAGAAATGCAGGCATTTCGCGCGCCGGTCGAGATCCCCCGGGTTGCCGCCAGTGGCCAGACCGTACCGGTCAAATCTGGCGGCGACGCCGCCGACGATCCCGCGATCTGGGTCAATCCGGTCAATCCGTCAGCGAGCCTGATTCTGGGTACCGACAAGAAAAGTGGCCTCAATGTTTACGACCTGAACGGTGCGCTGGTGGAACAGTTCCCGGTAGGGCGACTGAACAACGTGGATCTGCGCCCGATCCAGCACGGCAGCTTTGTCGCCATTGCCGCCGCCACCAACCGCACCGATCCCGGTGTCAGCCTGTTTGGCATCACCGCTTCCGGCAAGGTGGATTACCTGGGGTTGCGCAATCTTGATATGGAAGACCCCTACGGCCTGTGCGTTTACCGCAAGGGTGCTGATCTGATGGCGTGGGTGTCGGACAAAGACAGCGACTTACAGCTACTGCAGATCATGCCCGGTGATGGGGATATCGATTGGCAGCTGGAGCAGCGCGCTACGCTTGCGGTAGAGAGTCAGGTGGAAGGTTGCGTGGTGGATGACGAGAAACAGAAGCTGTTCTTCGGCGAAGAAGATGTGGGTATCTGGCGGTTGGATATCGCCGGGTTCCTTAACGGTGAAGCGCAGCCACAACTGATCGCACCGGTGGATGGTATCCGTCTGGCGGCTGATGTGGAAGGCATGGGTCTGTACCACAAGGGCGAGCGCAGCTATCTGGTGGTATCCAGCCAGGGTAACAATAGCTATGCGTTGTTCAGCCGCAGTGGCAGCGAGTTTATCGGTCACTTCAAGGTGGACATCAACCTGGATCGCAACATTGATGGCAGCTCGGAAACCGATGGCCTGGAGGTTTCCAGTGCAGCCTTTGGCGACCAGTACCCCGATGGGTTACTGGTGGTGCAGGACGGTCGCAACCGCATGCCGAGCCAGAGGCAGAACTTCAAACTGGTATCCTGGTCCGACATTGCGACCACGCTAGAGTTGAAATGACGGCGTAGGCGGGGCGGATCCCGCTGCTCGTTCGAATATGCGAAAATCCGCCGCTTCAGTTTCTGAATCGGCGGATTTTTTTATGCAGCGACTCCAGTCCTCCCTGGTCTCCGACTTCTCCCTGTCCCGTATCGCCTTCGGCCTCTGGCGTCTGACGGATTGGAGCTACACCCCGCGCGAGCGGTTGGGTCTGTTTGAACAGATGCTGGATCTGGGGGTGACTACGTTTGATCTGGCGGATATCTACGGGGATTACCGTTGTGAGCAGGCATTTGGTGAAGCGTTGAAGTTGAACCCCGTGCTGCGCGAGCGGATGGAAATTGTCAGCAAGTGCAGTATCCGTCTTGCGGGGGAGGTCTCCGGTGCACGTATCAATCACTACGATACCAGTGCGACTCATGTGCGCTCGGCGGTGGAAACCAGCCTGCGGGATATGGGGATTGAACAGATGGATCTGTTGTTGCTGCACCGTCCGGATCCGTTGATGGATGCGGATGCGCTGGCGGCGGTGCTGGAGCAGCTGGTGGCTGAGGGCAAGGTGAGGCAGTTGGGGGTTTCCAATTATCTGCCGCATCAGACGGATCTGCTGCAGTCCCGTCTTTCGCAGCCGCTGGTGGCGAATCAGATCGAGGTGTCGCTACTGCAGTCGGCGCCGATGTTTGATGGCCAGCTGGATTACTGTCAGCAGCACCGGGTGATGCCGATGGCGTGGTCGCCATTTGCGGGTGGTCGCCTGTTCCGCGGCGACGATGGGGATGCGGTGCGTGTTCAGCAGGCTCTCCATGCGCTGTGTGAGTCGCGGGGGTTGGATCCGCAAGTCGGGGCGATGCAGTTGGCGGTGGCCTGGTTGCTCAAGCATCCCGCCAAGATGGTGCCGGTGCTGGGCAGTGGTAATCCCGAGCGGTTGGTGGCGGCGTTGGAGGCGCTCGATATGGAGATGGAGCGGGAGGACTGGTACGAGCTGCTCCGTGCTGGTCGGGGCCGTGAGGTGGATTGAGTTCAGGGGGACTAGGCCTGCCCAGTGGTTTGGTTCTTTTGCTAGTTGAGTGGCGGTGCCGCCACCGGGTATCTGTTCGCGAGACACGCCGTGAACCCATCCATGGGGGCTCTGCAAAAACATCCTGTTTTTGAAGGTCTCGCGAACAGATCCCCGGCGTCGACACCTTCGCAAGAGCGAGGTACTTCGAAATAGCGCTTTATCAGGGCTGATCACGAAGTGTGGGAGTTGAAATTGAAGCTGCAGCGCACAGGGATGTATACACAGGGGGCGCCTAGCTCGGTTTCAAAAACCCCTACCCAGTGCTCCGGCGCCCGGAAGCAGGAACAGAGCTACGAACCCCAGAGCTCAGGTTATCCGGCAAAAGCATTCTCAGGCATCAGGTCATAATTCACATCGCCCAGATCAAACTGTTCCAGCGGAGCCAGTTGCATGGGGACGCGATAGCAGCGGAGGAGTCTGTCGCCGCGCCAGTCCATCACTTCCAGATCGTCGCCGGCAACGCCGTGCAGCAGGCGGTCAAACTCGGTGACCGCGGAAGCAATCAGGGATTTGTATTCCAGCGCGTCGCCGAGCTTGATATAGCGGAACTCTTCATCCACCTGCTCGATGCGCAGCCAGCCCGGACCGCGTTCGGCGCCGGCACAGCCCAGTACGAGCGTGCCCTGCTGATCCCGGCACAGGGGCGCCAGGTCGTCCACAGAGGGATCGGCCTCCACCTCGGTGCCCACCCACACCCAACCGGACAGGCCCAGGCGAGTCAGGTGCCACTCAGACAGCCACACCGTCTGATCATTATCCACCCGGAACTCACTGTACTCTTTCTCGCCCTTGCGGCTAGCCAGGTCCACGTTCGCTTGCGGATTCTGCTGGCGGAAAGTATTCAGCTGCTGGGTCATCTCGTAGTTGACTTCCCAGTGCTTGCACAGGCGCCACTGCATCGGATACTCGCCCCACTCGACGATATATTCCTCCCGCTCGCGTACCGTCTCTGCCACCCGCCAGAAAGCCCCGTCGATCAGGATGCAGGTATCGCCCGGCTTACTGCCGGGGGCGATGATGCTGTGTTCGGGGGACGCCTCGGATGCGTTGACGATATGTTCGCTGCGGCCTTCGATTACCTCGTACCAGGGGAATCCGTGGCGCAGGGGCGGGGGGAAGGCCAGCGGTGGGCGACCCGCGAGCAGGCGCCGGAACAGTACGGATTTCTCGATTTCCAGATCAGATAGGGTGTAGCCCTCTTTCTGGGTGATCTGACCCCAGGCGAAGGCCGCACGGACAAGTTGTTTTTCTCTGTCTGAAAAGCTCATGAGGGTATTGTGTAAATATTATTCGGTAGTTGAGCGACCGCAAACCATACCACCGCAGGCGATGCCGCGCCACGGCTACACGGCCCCAAAACGCGGCAAACCGTGGGCGGGCGTGGAAAAAGTCCGGTAGACTGGACAAGATTTGTCACATCCGGGCTGGTTGAAAGTCGAGATCTGGAAACAAGGCCACTAAGAAAGCCCGTAAGAAAGCAAGTAAAAGGAGTACGAGTTGGACTCAAGGAAGCCGCGTGCCGTCCATCAGCAGTGCAGTATGGGAATCGGTCTGTTTGTGAGGGCAGTGTTTACTGTCGGATTCATCTTTGCCGCCGGGTTCAGTGTCGGCGCGATTGCCGAATCGGGGGCTGTCAATGACAGTCCGATTGCTGAGACCTGCTACACCGATGGCTGGTCGGAATCCCTGCGCTGTTATCAGATTCCCGTAGATAAGGCCGGGGAGGTCAGCCTGTCTGTGCTGGTGGCGCCGGCAGTAAACGGTGGACACCGCGAGCCGCTGTATCTGCTCGCCGGCGGGCCGGGCCAGGCCGCCAGTGATCTGGCCCGGCTGCTGAATCCGCTGCGCAAGCTGAACCGGAGCCGGGATATTGTGCTGGTGGACCGCCGCGGCGCGGGCCGCTCCAATGCGTTCGATTGTGGCTTCGGCGACGAGGATCTGATTACCCAGATGGACCACTTTGTCGCTTCCCTGGAGGAGTGTCGTTCTACCGCGGGAGAACGTCCGCTGACGATCAACAGCCGCCAGACCGTAGATGACCTGGAAACGGTGCGCCAGGCGCTGGGGCACGAGCGAATTTCCCTGTGGGGTGGTTCCTGGGGCACGCGTACCGCACTGCTGTATCAGCAGTGGTATCCGCAATCGCTCCAGAGCCTGGTGCTCGATGGCGTCGCGCCGATCGAGTCGCGGGTATTTCTCGCGGCACAGGCGGCGGAGTCGGCACTGCAGCAACTGGAACAGGCGTGCAGTGCCGATCCGGTGTGTGCAGATTTTGGCAACTGGCGTGGTGAGCTTGACCTGTTGCTCGCCAACTGGAGTGACGAGCAGGCGCACAACTTCCCGGATCCCTTCACCGGCGCGCCGGCCGAGGTGCCGGTGGAAGACTGGATCGTCGCCAGCGCGGTGCGAACTGCACTCTATGATCCCGCTGCCGCGGCCCTGTTGCCGTTTGCCGTGCATCAGGCGAGCCGCGGTAACTACGCACCGCTTTCCGGTATCTTCGGCCTGTTCGCCCGTACCGAAAGCGCCATGTCCATGGGGCTCACCTTCTCCGTGGCCTGTGCCGAGGAATTGAACCGTATCAGTGCCGACGATATCGCCAGTGACTCCGCTGACACCTTTATCGGTGATTCTTTTATCCGCACCTTTGTGGAAGGTTGCAAGGTGTGGCCGGTGCCGGAGCAGCCCTACGAGAAACCGCAAGTGCGCGAGCATCCGGTACTGTTGATCTCGGGCTCGGCTGATCCGATCACTCCGCCGGACTACGCCGAAAATGATCTCGATTACCTGCCGCATCGACAGCACCTGGTGGTTGACGGCGGTGGACACATTAACTCCACTCGCGGTTGTGTCCCCAATCTGATTCTCCAGTTTCTCGATCAGCCGGATACTGCGCTGGATGACCGCTGTCTCGCGGAAATCGAGCGGCCGCCATTTGCCGCCGGCGCCTACGGGCCGGAATTGAAACCCGACTTGATGCCGGAAGCGGAGCCAGTGCTGGCGGATAGCCGCGAGTCTGATGAGGAGATGGAGAATGCGCAGGGAGGCAGCGAACAATGATCCGGGTGGAAAACATCAGTAAGTCCTTCGACGGTACACCGGTATTACGGGATCTCAGTTTTGAGATACCCGATGGCCGTATCACTGCCCTGTTGGGCGCCAATGGCGCGGGCAAAACCAGTTGTCTGCGAATTGTCTGTGGCCTGTTGAAGGCCGATGCCGGCCGTGTGCTGGTGGGAGAGGCTGATCCCGCACGAGACCCCATGGGGGCGCGTCGACAACTGGGGGTGGTCGGGGACCGCGAAGGTCTCTACGAGCGTTTGACCGTGCGCGAGTATCTCGCCGCATTTGCCCAGATGCAGGGGCTCTCCGGCAGCGTACTCGATGAGGCATTACAGGCCGTGCGCGATGAACTGGAGTTGGACACGCTGTGGAATCGCCGCATGAAAGGTTTTTCCCAGGGGGAGCGGATGAAGGTCTCTCTGGCGCGGGCGCTGGTGCATCGCCCCCAGCACCTGATCCTGGATGAACCCACGCGGGGGCTGGATGTGCTGGCGGTACGACTGCTGCGCAAGACCCTGCTGCGGCTGCGCGCTGCCGGCACCACCATCCTGTTTTCCAGTCATGTGATGCCGGAAGTGGCGGAGCTTTCCGACCGCGTGCTGGTGATGGCCAAAGGGCAGATTGTTGGTAGTGGCACCCCGCAGGAGCTGTCGATGGAAACCGGATGTGAAAACCTGGAAGACAGTTTTGTCGCGCTGGCCTATGGTCGGCATCAGCTGGCACCGGCAGAAGGAGAACCGGCATGAATTTACAGCGAACGATCGCAAGCTGGAAGCAGATGACCCCGCTGTTGCGCAAGGAATTGTTGGAAGCCTGGCGCGATCGCCGCGCGCTGGTGATGGCGGTGAGTTTTGCGCTGCTGTTCCCGGCAATGATGGCCGGGGGCACCATTTTTATGGCGAAAAAACACAGCGAGGAAATTACCCGGGTGGCACTGCTGGGCAGCGAGCATGCCCCTCTGATCGAGCACCAGTTGCAGTCGCCGGATATGGAAGTGGAACCCCTCGACAGTGGCGATCCGCGCACGTTGCTCGGGGGCGACTACGATCTGGTATTGCAGGTGACCGAAGACTTCAGCCAGCGCTACCAGGCGTTTCGCGCACCGCGACTGTATCTGTATGTAAATAGTACCGATACCGGCAGCGGGCGCGCCCAGCGCGACCTGCAGGAGCGTCTCGGCGCACTGCAGCAAATGGTGATCACCCAGCGTCTGACCGCCCGCGGTGTTGCCCCGCAGGTTCTGGCCCCCTGGCAGCTGGAAACCCGGGATATCAGTACCCCGTCGAGCCGCGGTGCCCTGATCCTGGCGACCGTGCCGGGACTGTTGATTCTGACGTTGTTCGTGGCCAGTCTCGCGACGTCTGTGGACACCTCTGCGGGAGAGCGTGAGCGTTTGAGTCTCGAGACCCTGTTGCTGCAGCCTCTGCCTCCGTGGCAGGTGATCACCGCAAAGACGCTGGCAGTGGCCAGTATCGGCTGGCTGGGCGCATTAATGGCCATTGCAGCACTGGTGGCATTGATGCCGATCATGCCGCTGGCGGAATTCGGTATTCAGCAGGCGACCACCGCAGGCGGTATCATTGCCATGGGGCTGGTGCTGCTGCCGCTGGCGCTGTTGATTGCCGTGTTGCAGATTCTGCTGGCGCTGCGCTCGCAGTCTTTCAAGGACGCACAGACGCAGCTGAGCATTTTCCAGATTGCGCCGCTGGTGCTGCTGATGGTGATCGATGCGGCGCAGATCAAGCTGGCGGACAGCTGGCAATTGCTGCCGCTGATCGGTCAGCAGCAGTGGATCAAGGGGCTGTTGGTGGGAGACTGGGTATCACCGGTCTGGATGCTGGCCGGTTCCGGGGTGACGTTACTGCTGGTTGCGGTATCGGTCATGCTCGGCGCGCGCGCCTTGGGGCGTGAGAGTTTGTTGTCCGCGGCTTGATTCGCGCAACGGGAAAGTGGAGGTATTCACCGGTGACGGAAGATGAGCGCGAAGGGCTGCTGAGTATTGATCTCGAGGCTGTCGCTGCCAATTACGCTTGGTTGAACAGTCAGCTCAAGCGGGGGGGCCGCTGTGGTGCTGTAGTCAAGGCGGATGCCTATGGTCTCGGTGCCGCTGAAGTGGCACCGGTGCTGTATCGCGCGGGGTGCCGGGATTTCTTTGTTTCTCTTCAATACGAGGGGGAGCAGCTGGCCGCCCTGTTGCCTGCCGATGTGCGTATCGTCCTGCTGACCGGTGTCCGCCCCGGGTGTGAACAGCGCTGCGCCGAAGCGGGTTTGATCCCGGTACTGGTGACCACTGAACAGGTACAAAGCTGGGTTGCGCAGACCTCTGCGAACGGCGTTGCCGCACCCTGTGCGCTGAAAGTGGATTCGGGCATGACACGGCTGGGCATGGGCGCAACGGAGTTTTCAGCGCTATTGCAGCAGCGGGAGTTGCTGCGTACGGCCAACCTGCAGATGATCCTGAGCCATCTGGCCTGTGCCGATGAGCCGGCGCATCCGCAAAACCGGAGGCAACTGGAGCGCTTTCAGCGCAGCGTGGAGGCCCTGCGCCAGGTGTGTCCCGATGTCGAGGCGAGTCTCGCTAACTCATCCGGTATCTGCCTTGGCGAGGAATACCATTTTGATGTGGTGCGCCCGGGCTGCGCCCTGTACGGAGTCAATCCGTGTCCTGGGTATCAGAATCCGATGCAGCCGGTGGTCAACCTTTACCTGCCCCTGCTGCAATTGCGCGAAGTGGAAGCCGATTGTGCAGTGGGTTACGGCGCAACGGAGTCGGTTGCCTCGGGCAGTTGGTTGGCAGTGGTACGGGGCGGTTATGCTGACGGTTTACTGCGCACCCAGAGCGGCCGTGGCTGGGGGCAGGCGGTGATCGGCAGTGAGCGGGTGACGGTGCCCATGCGCGGTCGTGTCTCCATGGACACCACGGTATTTGATGTGAGTGCACTCAGTCCCACTCAGCGTGCGGCCCTGACCGGTATCGAAATCCTTAACAGCGTGTTGACCGTGGACCGCATGGGTGACGCTGCCGGCACCATCGGTTATGAAATCCTCACCAGTCTCGGACGGCGCTACTGTCGCCGCTATCATTGAGGCCACCTTCGGCCTCCAGAAGCACTGTCGGCCTTAGTCAATATTGGTCAACCTTCAAAAGTACCGGAGACTCCCTTTTTGGTAGAACGCAATACTTCCTCTCGTCCTGTCGAGTTCATCGCTTCCCTGCGGCCGCTGCTGACCCTTCTGGCAGATGGTGCGGTGCATTCCGGGGAGTCCCTCGGCGAGCAACTTGGCATCAGTCGCGCCGCAGTCTGGAAGCAGCTACAGAAGCTGGAGCTGCTGGGGCTTGAAGTGATTTCGGTAAAAGGGCGTGGATACCAGCTTCCCGGTGGTCTGGATCTACTCGAAGAAAAAGCGATACGGGCCGGGATGTCGGCAGATGCTGCCACACATCTGCAGGTGTTGCAGGTGGAGGACCTGGTGGATTCCACCAATGCCCGCGTACTTGCTGCCCTGGAATCCGGTGGCGGGCACGGCCTGGTGATGCTCGCGGAACAGCAGACCGCCGGGCGCGGGCGTCGCGGGCGGGCCTGGCAGAGCCCGTTTGCTTCCGGCATCAACCTGTCGATTGGCTGGCAATTCAATGGCGGTGTACCGCTGTTGGAAGGATTGAGTCTCGCCGTGGGGGTGGCCCTGGGGCGGGCATTATCCCGATTTGATGTGCCGGGTGTGCGCCTCAAATGGCCTAATGATGTCTGGTGTCAACAGCGCAAGCTGGCCGGTGTTTTGCTGGAATTGAGTGGAGACCTCACCGATCGCTGTGCGGTCGTTATCGGTATTGGCCTCAATATGCGGTTGCCAGAGGCGGTGGCCAGCGCAATTGATCAGCCCTGGATCGACCTCGAACAGGTGCGGCCGGGTATCGGTCGCAATCAATTGGTGGCGGCAATGCTGAGTGAGCTGATGCCGCTGCTGGAAAGCTATCCACAGGTCGGGTTTGCCGGCTATCGCGACGAGTGGATGGCAATGGATCAATTCGCCGGCCAATCCGTCCGCCTGCAGTCGTCCCGGCAGTGCTGGAGTGGTATCGAGCGCGGTGTCGACACCGCCGGTGCATTGCTGTTGGAGGTGGCGGGAGAGCATGGTGAGAGTGCGGGGGTGCGAGCTTTCCACGGCGGCGAGGTGTCGCTACGTCCCGCTGAAACGCCAGAAAAATCTGGAGGCCCGCGGTGAGTATTCTCGAGCTGGATCTCGGCAACACACGCTGCAAGTGGCGGCAGCTTGCATCCTCGGGTGTTGCAGGTCTTGTAGGTGTTGTATCGCGCGGCGCATTTGCAACCTCGGCATGGCACAGCGGCGCCTTGCCGGTTGACTGGCGAGGGGTGTCGTTCACCCGGGTTCGCGTGGCCAACGTCGCCGGGGAGGGCGTTGCGGCAGTTGTTCGCCAGTACTTCGTGGAGGGGTTCGGTCTCGAACCGGAGTTTGCCGAAGTAAGTGCTCGCTGTGCCGGTGTCACCTGCGCTTATAAAGAAGTGAGCCGGCTGGGGGTGGATCGTTGGCTGGCGGTTCTGGCTGCCCATCAGCGGGATCCTTCACCGTCATTGGTGGTGGATTGCGGTAGCGCGGTCACTCTGGATTTGCTGGGCAGCGGCGGTTGCCACCTGGGCGGTTACATAGTGCCGGGACTGGCGTTGATGCGTCGCGCCCTTTTTCAGGATACCGACGCGGTAAAAGTGCATGGCGGTACGGCGGCATCCAGGAGTCTCGCCCCGGGGCGCGATACGGCAGAAGCCGTCAACCGGGGGTTGCCGCTGATGGTCCTGGGAGCGATCGAGGAAGCGCGGCAGCAGTTGATGTCAGCTGCAGTGGGTCCATCCGAGCCTGCGCCCAAAGTCTGGATTACCGGGGGCGACAGTGCTTACCTGTCGTCGCTCTGTACCCTGGAGCATGTGCGGGTTGACGATCTTGTGTTGGAGGGGTTGGCGCTCACTAACCCCTAGTGGCAATAAGCCCCGTGGCGCTAACCCCCCTAGAGGAAACTTGTGTAACGGTTACAATCCCAGCCTCTCTATACGGTTGGTTGTTGGCGTAGACGCCAGGTTGTTGACGCCTGATCTGAAAATAAACTCAAGGCCTTTGCTGAAATCCTATGCGCTGGATCGTTCTGTTGTTGTTTGTCTGTAATCTCGGTTTGCTCGGGTGGTTTACCACGGCGGGGCAGGAGCGTTCTATGGTGGTGCGCCCGGTTGGTGATACTGGCAGCTCCGGTTCCATTGCGCTTGTCAGCGAGGCGGACCCGGAGCAACTGGACGCCGCGAGCGGAAAAGCGGAGGCGGAGGCCGTACGTGGCACCGCGCAGATATCGGATCGGGGCGTTGGTGGCAGTGATACTGCCGCTGCTTCTGCAGCCAGTTTATGTGCATTGGTGGGGCCGTTTGAAGAGGCTTATCAGGGGGAGGACGTGGCGCAGCGCCTGAATGCGCTTCAGGTCAGTGCCCGGGCACAAGAGATCGCGATGCAGGGACAGATGCGCTATTGGGTATTTCTGGCCCCGTTGAGCTCCACCCGGGAGGCGTTTCGGCGCCTGCGAGAACTGCAGTCCGAGGGGATCGACAGTTATGTGATTCCGAAGGGGTCTCTCGAAAATGGCATATCCTTTGGCATCTTCTCGGAAAGAGGACGTGCAGAAGGGCTGACTCAGGAGTTGAAATCCCAGGGGGTTGCTGCGCAATTCCGGGAAGAGCCCCAGACTTACCTGGAACACTGGGTGGTTTTGGGCGGCGAGGACACGCAGTTGTCGCCAGAGTTCTGGCAGCAGTTACAGCGGGATTACCCGGGGATAGAGCAACGGCAAAACCTGTGCAGTGAGATCCAGGGGGCTTCAGAGAGCTGATTTTTGAGGTGGATTTAGCTGTCGGAAAGAAAAGACGCGACAAGCTGTTGCGTGTCGCTGAGACTTCCCCTAGAATCCCGCCTCCACGTTACAGGGGTGCCTTGCAAAGCATTGGGTGTCTCGACGTGAGTTGCATCCGGAAGGGTTGCAGCGGTTGGTGCTGGCGTAGCTCAGTTGGTAGAGCAGCTGACTTGTAATCAGCCGGTCGGGGGTTCGACTCCTCTCGCCAGCTCCATTTCTTCTTCTCGCAGCTTTTGAGGAAATCTCGGTAAGTCTGTGAAATTGAAGGAAAAAATGTTTGACAACGAGGTGGTCGCTGTAGACAATACGCACCGCTTTCGAGCAGGGGTTCCCGAGTGGCCAAAGGGATCAGACTGTAAATCTGACGCGCAAGCTTCGGTGGTTCGAATCCACCCCCCTGCACCATTATTCAGGTGTTGATCTCGACAAGGTTCGAGTTTGATGCTGAAGGCAGAAGAGGTTGTTTGGTCTTCTGTCGTGAGGTTGTCGCACGCGGTACGCGGGCATAGTTCAATGGTAGAACCTCAGCCTTCCAAGCTGATGATGCGGGTTCGATTCCCGCTGCCCGCTCCATTCTTTCTGTGCGGAGCTTGGTTGGTGAAGAAAGCTGCTCGCTAATTGGTGGGTGGTCAGTGCAAGCAGCCCCGCTTGTGCGCCGGCAAAGGGTTGTCGGTTTTGGAGTAGGCTCATGTAGCTCAGGGGTAGAGCACACCCTTGGTAAGGGTGAGGTCGGCGGTTCAAATCCGCCCATGAGCTCCATTATTCGTAGCCGCGGTGGCCTTGTGTCTCCGCGGCTATTTGTATCCGGCGTATGCGATGTGTGCCCGGGTGCATCGGTTCCCGAGTAGGCTTTTGTAAGTCCGGGAGCTGTTCTTGGTAAAGTCGCTAGTTCGGCTCACGCTTATATTGGGAGGCCCGCAATGGGAAAAGAAAAGTTTGAACGCTCCAAGCCCCACGTAAACGTGGGCACCATCGGTCACGTTGACCACGGTAAAACTACCCTGACCGCAGCGCTGACTCGCGTATGTGCGGAAGTGTGGGGCGGCGCCGCGGTTGAGTTCGCCGGTATCGATAACGCACCGGAAGAGCGTGAGCGCGGTATCACCATCGCCACCTCTCACGTTGAATACGAGTCCCCGACCCGTCACTACGCGCACGTAGACTGCCCGGGACACGCCGACTACGTTAAGAACATGATCACCGGTGCTGCTCAGATGGACGGCGCTATCCTGGTTTGTTCCGCAGCTGACGGCCCCATGCCGCAGACGCGTGAGCACATCCTGCTGTCTCGTCAGGTAGGTGTACCGTACATCGTGGTATTCCTGAACAAAGCCGACATGGTCGACGACGAAGAGCTGCTGGAACTGGTAGAGATGGAAGTTCGCGAACTTCTGGACCAGTACGAGTTCCCGGGTGACGACACCCCGATCATCACCGGTTCCGCGCTGATGGCGCTGGAAGGCAAAGACGACAGCGAGATGGGCACTACCGCAGTCAAGAAGCTGGTAGAAACCCTGGACGAGTACATCCCGGAGCCGGAGCGTGCGGTAGATCAGCCGTTCCTGATGCCGATCGAAGACGTATTCTCCATCTCTGGTCGCGGTACCGTAGTAACCGGTCGTGTAGAGCGTGGCGTACTGAACACTGGCGACGAAATCGAAATCGTCGGTATCAAAGACACCACCAAGACCACCTGTACTGGTGTTGAGATGTTCCGCAAGCTGCTGGACGAAGGTCGTGCAGGTGAGAACATTGGCGCGCTGCTGCGTGGCACCAAGCGTGACGAAGTTGAGCGTGGTCAGGTACTGGCGAAGCCGGGCACCATCACCCCGCACACCAAGTTCGAAGCGGAAGTGTACGTACTGTCCAAGGACGAAGGTGGTCGTCACACCCCGTTCTTCAAGGGCTACCGTCCGCAGTTCTACTTCCGTACCACCGACGTAACCGGTGCGTGTGAGCTGCCGGAAGGTACCGAAATGGTAATGCCGGGCGACAACGTTCAGATGACTGTTACTCTGATCGCGCCGATCGCCATGGAAGAAGGCCTGCGCTTCGCGGTTCGCGAAGGTGGCCGTACCGTAGGTGCTGGCGTTGTAGCCAAAATCATCGAGTAATATCGGTGGCGGCGTGATCGAGAGGTGAAACTTTTCGGTCACGCTTGCAAATCCCGGGGTTGCTGGTATTCTCCGCACCTCGTTTTTCCGAGGGTGACGCTAAGAGTTGCCTTCGGAAGTGTTCCAGGCCAGTAGTTCAATTGGTAGAGCACCGGTCTCCAAAACCGGCTGTTGGGGGTTCGAGTCCCTCCTGGCCTGCCAACTTTCAAGCGCCCGCAGGGGCCTGCAGTTGGGCTATCCTGTACTGCTTAGCTCTTGTGGTCATTGGCAATAAGGCGCCAAGTGGTTCCGAGGCGCGCTAAAGGCTTCTTTGTATGAGTGCTAAAGTAGAGGCGAAAACGTTTCGTCTTGACGGCCTGAAGTGGCTGCTGGTGGTGTTGCTGGTCGGCGCTGCTGTAGCGGGCAATTCCTACTACGCTGAAATCCCCTTGTTGTATCGCGTGCTGGCAATGGTGGCCTTGTGCCTGGTTGCGGCATTTGTAGCGGTGCAGACAGCCAAGGGTAACGCCTTCTGGACTCTGTTGCGTGAAGCGCAGAATGAAGTGCGGCGCGTGGTTTGGCCAACCCGCCAAGAGGCTACGCAAACCACTTTGATTGTGGTTGTGTTCGTGCTGTTGATGGCGGTAATTCTGTGGGCCCTGGATTCCGGTCTCGGTTGGGCTGCTTCCAAGGTTATTGGCTAAAGGTTTACCCATGGCGAAACATTGGTATGTGGTTCAAGCATATTCCGGTTATGAGAAGCGCGTAAAAACTTCTCTCAAGGAGCGCATTGAGCTGCACGAAATGGATCATCTTTTTGGTGAAGTGCTCGTTCCCACTGAAGAAGTGGTTGAAATGCGCGCTGGCCAGAAGCGCAAGAGTGAGCGCAAGTTCTTCCCCGGCTATGTGCTGGTGGAGATGGAGCTGAATGATGATACCTGGCACCTGGTAAAAGAAACGCCACGTGTGTTGGGCTTTATCGGTGGTAAGGCTGACAGGCCGGCACCGATCACCGATCGCGAAGCACAGGCTATCCTGAATCGCATCGATGACTCTGTTGATAAGCCGAAACCGAAAACCCTGTTTGAGCCGGGTGAGATGGTTCGCGTTATCGATGGACCCTTTAATGATTTCAATGGTGTGGTCGAAGAGGTCAACTACGAGAAAAGTCGCCTGCGGGTGGCGGTGTTGATCTTCGGTCGCTCCACTCCGGTAGAGCTGGAATTCGGTCAGGTAGAAAAGAACTGATTTCGAGCTGGATGGATTCGGCCCTCTTTCGCTGTGTGCGGAAGAGGGCTTTCGCGTCCCTGAAAACTGCGTACGCAGTCGGGGTAAACAGGGGAGCTGAGCGTTGCATGTTTGTACAAGTGTACAGCGCAGGCGTTAATACCCAGTTAAAGAGGAAGCTGTAATGGCTAAGAAGATTGAAGCTTATATCAAGCTGCAAGTGAAGGCCGGTCAGGCCAACCCGAGTCCGCCCGTTGGTCCTGCGCTGGGTCAACACGGTGTGAACATTATGGAGTTCTGTAAGGCGTTCAATGCACAGACCCAGAATCTGGAGCCGGGCCTGCCGGTACCGGTAGTGATCTCTGTATACAGCGATCGCTCCTTCACTTTCATCATGAAGTCTCCGCCCGCCGCAGTACTGCTGCGCAAGGCTGCCAAGATCAAGAGCGGCTCCGGTCGTCCGAATACTGAGAAAGTGGGCAAAGTGACCCGCGCTCAGATCGAAGAGATCGTTGAGATGAAAAAAGCAGACCTGACTGCAGCCGATATGGATGCAGCGGTGCGCACCATTGCTGGTTCCGCCCGCAGTGCCGGTATCGAAGTGGAGGGCGTGTAAATGGCTAAATTGACCAAGCGTCAGCGCGCGATCGCTGAAAAAGTGGAAGCCGGTAAAGCTTACGGAATCGATGAAGCCGTAGCGCTGCTGAAAGAGTTCTCCAACGTAAAATTCCCGGAAACCGTTGATGCCGCCATCAACCTGGGCATCGATCCGCGTAAATCCGACCAGGCTGTACGTGGTGCTACCACTCTGCCGCACGGCACCGGTAAAGATGTACGTGTTGCCGTATTTACCCAGGGTGCCAACGCCGACGCCGCTAAAGAAGCTGGCGCCGACCTGGTAGGCATGGACGAGCTGGCTGCTGAAGTAAAAGCTGGCAAGATGGATTTCGACGTGGTTGTGGCTTCTCCGGACGCCATGCGCGTTGTCGGCCAGCTGGGTCAGATCCTTGGTCCGCGTGGTCTGATGCCGAACCCGAAAACTGGCACCGTAACGCCAGACGTTGCGACTGCGGTTAAGAATGCCAAGGCTGGTCAGGTACGTTTCCGTGCTGACAAAGGCGGCATCATCCACGGTGGTATCGGTAAAGTAAGTTTTGACGTCAATTCTCTGAAAGAGAACCTGGAAGCACTGGTTGCTGACCTGAAGAAGGCCAAGCCCGCTTCCGCAAAAGGCGTATACCTGAAGAAGATCACCCTGAGCACCACCATGGGCCCGGGTCTGACTCTCGATCAGGCTTCTCTGGACGTTAAATAACTTTTCGAGATTTTAATTCTCTGAAAGTTGGAAGTTAGCGTTCAGTAAAAAGAACTTTGGGGTTCACCGTCGGTTCTATCGGTGGTGGGTCGTCAAAGACCGTAGGTGCGGTGGGTGTTTGAGGTTTAAATGCCCGCCGCTTAATCCAGGTCTCTGGCCAGTCTGGTCAAAGATGAGATCAAGCCTACGCAGACGGTGTCGCCCAAACCAGTATTTTTACTGGATTTGAGCTTTATGCACCGGAACGGGCCGGGCTTACATGTAGTTCCCGGTCTTCATTCAAATCCAGGAGTGACACTATGGCTATTGGACTCGTAGACAAGAAAGCGATTGTCGCGGAAGTCCAGCAGGCTGCTGAAGGTGCTCTGTCGGCGGTAGTTGCGGATTCCCGTGGCGTTACCGTAAACGACATGACTGCCTTGCGCAAAGAGGCTCGCGAAAACGGCGTTTGGTTGAAAGTCGTCCGCAATACTCTGGCGCGTCGCGCTCTGGCCGGTACCGAATTCGAATGTCTCATTGAGAACTTCGTCGGTCCCAGCATCATTGCTTTCTCTAGCGAACACCCGGGTGCCGGCGCGCGCATCCTGTCCGCTTTTGCAAAAGGCAATGAGAAGCTGGAGCTGAAAGGTGCCGCCTTCGAAGGCGTAGCGACTGACGTTGCACTGTTGGCAAGCCTGCCGACTTACGACGAAGCTATCGCCAAGCTGATGAGCGTTATGAAAGAAGCCTCTGCTGGCAAACTGGTTCGCACTATTGCGGCCGTTCGCGACCAAAAAGAGGAGCAGGAAGCTGCCTGATTGTTTCGCTCGAGCGAAACCGCAGTTTTCATTTGACTCTTTTTATTATGAATTTACGAGCAGTCTGCTGCTCACACGAAATCAGGTACTAACTCATGTCTCTGACTAAAGAAGATATCATCAATGCGATCGCTGAAATGTCCGTTAAGGACGTTGTTGAGCTGATCGAAGCTATGGAAGAGAAGTTCGGCGTAACCGCAGCGGCTGCTGTTGTTGCCGGTGGCGCTGCAGGCGGCGAAGCTGCTGCAGAAGAGAAAGACGAGTTCGACGTAATTCTGACCTCTGCTGGCGACAAGAAAGTGAATGTGATCAAGGCTGTTCGCGGTATCACTGGCCTGGGCCTGAAAGAAGCCAAGGCATTGGTAGACGGCGCTCCGAGCCCGCTGAAAGAAGGCGTTTCCAAAGACGACGCCGAAGCAGCGAAGAAAGAGCTGGAAGAAGCTGGCGCTTCCGTAGAACTGAAGTAATTCGGTTTTACATATCACCGTCGGAAGTCGCGTAGCGGCCTCCGGCGGAAAGGCTGGTGGACATTTGTCCGCCGGCCTTTTTGCCGTTTGCGGCATCGGGCTTTCAGCCTTGTCAAACGCGGCAAAAATCCGAGAGGTTTGCGCACAATGCAGTGCGGTTTACTTATTAGAAAGTAGGCACATGGATGTGCCGTTCGCAGAGCTTGCTCTGCGCGAGCTAGTCAAACACCAGCAGATCCACGTATCTGTGCCAGTGTTTGACTGGCGACAATTTTCCTGGGCAGAACGCCCAGGAAAATTAACAGGTAATAAGTAGCTTAGTGCATTGTGCAGAGACTTCTCGCCCGGACGGGTTGCGTACTGTCAGGTACCTGACCGCATCTCTACTGAAGTCTTGTCATCGATCAAGCTGGGGAATATGAATGGCTTACTCATACACTGAGAAAAAACGTATCCGCAAGGATTTTGGCAAACTGCCTAAGGTCATGGACGTACCTTTCCTGCTTGCGATACAGCTGGATTCGTATCGCAAATTTACACAGGCCGACTCGCGCCCGGATGAGCGTCTGGATGTTGGCTTGCAGGCGGCGTTCAAGTCTGTATTTCCAATTGTTAGTTATTCCGGCAACGCTGCACTGGAATACGTAAGCTACACCCTCGGCAAGCCGGTCTTCGATGTCAAGGAGTGTACGCTGCGTGGGGTCACCTACGCTTGTCCTCTGCGGGTGCGTGTGCGCCTGATTATTTACGATAAAGAATCTGCCAATAAGTCCATCAAGGACATCAAGGAGCAGGAAGTGTACATGGGCGAAATTCCGCTCATGACCGAGAACGGTACTTTTGTTATCAATGGTACCGAGCGAGTGATCGTTTCCCAGCTGCACCGCTCCCCGGGTGTGTTCTTTGATCACGACAAGGGCAAGACCCACTCCTCCGGCAAGCTGTTGTACGCCGCACGGGTGATTCCTTACCGTGGCTCCTGGCTGGACTTCGAGTTCGATCCGAAAGATCTTGTCTACGTACGTATCGACCGTCGCCGTAAACTGCCGGCGACCATTCTGCTGCGCGCCCTGGGTTACAGTTCCCAGGAAATGCTGGAGATGTTCTTCGAGACCAGCAAGTTCGAACTGCACGAAGACAATGTCAGCCTGGAGCTGATTCCATCACGTCTGCGTGGTGACGTTGCTTCCTTTGATATCAAAGACGGCAGCGGCAAGGTCATTGTCGAAGAAGGCCGCCGTATTACTCCGCGCCATATCCGTCAGCTGGAGAAGGCCGGTGTTGCCAATCTGGAAGCGCCGCACGATTACCTCCACGGCCGCGTACTGGCTCATGACGTGATCGACGATTCCACCGGTGAAGTGGCGGTGGAATGTAATACCGAAATTACTGAAGAAGTCATCGGCAAACTGCGCGTGCTGAACGTCAAGACCGTTGAGACGCTGTACACCAACGATCTCGATTGTGGTCCGTTCGTTTCCGATACCCTGCGTGCGGATCCGTCCCGCACCCAGCTGGAAGCACTGGTCGAGATCTACCGCATGATGCGCCCGGGCGAGCCGCCCACCAAAGAGTCTGCGGAATCCCTGTTCGAGAACCTGTTCTTCTCTGACGAGCGTTATGATCTGTCTGCGGTTGGCCGCATGAAGTTCAACCGTCGCCTGGGTCGTGAAGACGAAACCGGCGAAGGTACCCTGAGTAAAGAAGACATCGTCGATGTTCTGAAGACGCTGATCGAAATCCGTAACGGTCGCGGTATGGTGGACGATATCGACCACCTGGGTAACCGCCGTGTACGTTCCGTGGGCGAGATGGCCGAAAACCAGTTCCGCGTGGGCCTGGTGCGTGTAGAGCGCGCGGTAAAAGAGCGTCTGTCCATGGCGGAGTCCGAGGGGCTGATGCCTCAGGATCTGATCAACGCCAAGCCGGTGGCCGCTGCGGTGAAGGAATTCTTCGGTTCCTCCCAGCTGTCCCAGTTTATGGACCAGAACAACCCGCTGTCAGAAGTTACCCACAAGCGTCGCGTTTCCGCGTTGGGCCCGGGTGGTCTGACCCGCGAGCGTGCGGGCTTTGAGGTGCGGGATGTGCACCCGACTCACTACGGCCGCGTATGCCCCATTGAGACACCGGAAGGCCCGAACATCGGTCTGATCAACTCTCTGGCGACCTACTCCCGCGCGAACCATTACGGCTTCCTGGAAAGCCCGTACCGCAAGGTAGTGAACGGCCAGGCAACTGACGAGATCGAGTATCTGTCAGCAATCAACGAAGCGAACTACGTGATTGCCCAGGCCTCCGCTGCCATGGATGAGAACAACCGCTTTACCGATGACCTGGTCAGCGTACGTCACCACAACGAATTTACCCTGAAGAACCCGGAAGAAATCCAGTACATGGATGTTTCCGCGAAGCAGGTGGTATCCGTTGCCGCGGCGATGATTCCGTTCCTGGAACACGATGACGCCAACCGCGCATTGATGGGTTCCAACATGCAGCGTCAGGCAGTGCCAACCCTGCGCGCCGACAAGCCGCTGGTCGGTACCGGTATGGAGCGCACGGTAGCGCGCGATTCCGGTGTCTGCGTGGTAGCCCGCCGCGGCGGTGTGATCGAGCGTGTTGATGCCAGCCGTGTTGTTGTGCGTGTGCATGACGATGAGGTGGAAGCCGGTGACGCCGGTGTGGATCTGTACAGCCTGACCAAGTACACCCGCTCCAACCAGAATACCTGCATCAACCAGCGTCCGATTGTGAAGACCGGTGATGTAGTTGAACGTGGCGATATTCTTGCCGACGGCCCGTCCGTAGACCTGGGTGAGCTGGCGCTGGGCCAGAACATGCGCATCGCGTTTATGCCCTGGAACGGATACAACTTCGAGGACTCCATCCTCGTGAGTGAGCGTGTTGTACAGGACGATCGCTTCACCACCATCCACATTCAGGAGCTGACCTGTATTGCCCGTGACACCAAGCTGGGCAGTGAGGAAATTTCTGCGGATATCCCCAATGTGGGCGAGTCTGCGCTGAACAAGCTGGATGAGTCAGGCATCGTCTACATCGGTGCAGAAGTGGGCGCTGGCGATATTCTGGTCGGTAAGGTGACCCCGAAAGGTGAAGCCCAGCTGACGCCGGAGGAAAAACTGCTGCGTGCGATCTTCGGTGAGAAGGCGTCAGACGTTAAAGACACCTCTCTGCGTGCGCCTTCCGGCACCCGCGGTACCGTAATTGACGTTCAGGTGTTCACTCGCGACGGTCTGCAGAAAGACCAGCGCTCTATCGATATCGAGAAGGCGCAGCTGGACGAGGTTCGCAAGGACCTGAACGAAGAGTACCGTATCGTTGAAGGCGCCACCTTTGAGCGTCTGCAGGCCGCTCTGGATGGTCAGACCGTTGCCGGCGGTAAAGGCGTCAAGAAAGGTGACGTGCTGAACGCAGAAGTCCTGGCGGGTCTGCCCCGCGAAGACTGGTTCAAGCTGCGCATGGTTGACGAGACCCTCAACGAACAGTTGGAAAAAACCGAAGCCCAGCTTGAAGAACGCCGCAAGCAACTGGACGAGGTCTTCGAAGACAAGAAGAAGAAACTTGAGTCCGGTGATGACCTGGCGCCGGGCGTGCTGAAAATCGTCAAGGTTTACCTGGCGATCAAGCGTCGCATCCAGCCGGGTGACAAGATGGCCGGCCGCCACGGTAACAAAGGTGTTATCTCCGTGATCAAGCCGGTCGAAGATATGCCTTACGACGAAAACGGCGAGCCGGTCGACGTGGTGCTGAACCCGCTGGGTGTACCGTCGCGGATGAACGTTGGTCAGGTACTGGAAATGCACCTGGGCATGGCCGCGAAAGGTCTTGGTGTGAAGATCGACCGCATGATCAAGGAAAAGCAGGAAGTCGAGAAAATACGCGGATTCCTGGGAGAGGTGTACAACTCCACTGGCGGTCGCTTCGAGGATCTGGATCAGCTGTCGGATCAGGAAGTACAGGCCATGGCGCACAATCTGCGCAAGGGCGTACCGATGGCTACACCCGTATTCGATGGTGCTGCGGAACCTGAAATCAAGAAGCTGCTGCGTCTGGCAGACATTCCGGACTCCGGTCAGATCACTCTGTACGACGGTCGTACTGGTGATGCGTTCGAGCGTCCGGTCACTGTGGGCTACATGTACATGCTGAAACTGAACCACCTGGTGGACGACAAGATGCACGCGCGTTCTACCGGTTCCTACAGCCTGGTTACCCAGCAGCCGCTGGGTGGTAAGGCGCAGTTCGGTGGTCAGCGTTTCGGTGAGATGGAGGTGTGGGCACTGGAAGCTTACGGTGCCGCTTACACCCTGCAGGAAATGCTCACGGTCAAATCCGATGACGTGGAAGGTCGAACCAAGATGTACAAGAACATCGTGGATGGCGACCACCGCATGGAGCCGGGCATGCCCGAATCCTTCAACGTACTGGTCAAAGAGATCCGCTCGCTGGGTATGAACTTCGAGCTGGAAAACGAGTAAGACCGGTAACAATCGGATTTAGTAGACAGAGGCCGGTGGTCTGAAGAGACCATCGGCGCTCCCGGCCCCAGAAGCAGTTGGCCGGGTTGACTACCCCCTAGTGGAGGAAAGGCCTTGAAAGATTTGTTAAACCTGGTGAAAGCCCAGGAGCAGCTGGAAGAATTTGACGCGATCCGTATCGGTCTGGCTTCGCCAGAGATGATCCGTTCCTGGTCTTACGGCGAAGTGAAAAAGCCCGAGACTATCAATTACCGTACCTTCAAGCCGGAGCGCGAAGGTCTGTTCTGTGCCAAAATTTTCGGTCCGGTAAAAGATTACGAATGTCTGTGCGGCAAGTACAAGCGCATGAAGCACCGCGGCATCATCTGTGAAAAGTGCGGTGTAGAAGTGACCAAGGCCAAGGTGCGTCGTGAGCGCATGGGCCACATCGAACTGGCGAGCCCGGTTGCGCACATCTGGTTCTTGAAATCGCTGCCGTCCCGTATCGGCCTGCTGCTGGACATGACTCTGCGTGACATCGAGCGCGTACTGTACTTCGAAAGCTACGTTGTGACCGACCCGGGTATGACTACCCTGGAGCGCGGCCAGCTGCTGAACGACGAGCAGTACTTTGAAGCGATGGAAGAATTCGCGGACGAGTTCGAAGCCAAAATGGGTGCCGAAGCGATCCAGGATCTGATGAATGACATCGATCTGCCGCAGGAAATCCAACACCTGCGCGAAGAGATCCCGGCGACCAACTCCGAGACCAAGATCAAGAAGCTGTCCAAGCGCCTGAAGCTGCTGGAAGCGTTCTACAAGTCCGGTAACGATCCGGAGTGGATGATCATGCAGGCGCTGCCGGTACTGCCGCCGGATCTGCGCCCGCTGGTACCGCTGGACGGCGGTCGCTTTGCGACCTCTGACCTGAACGATCTGTACCGCCGCGTGATCAACCGTAACAACCGTCTGAAGCGCCTGCTCGAGCTGAACGCGCCAGACATCATCGTGCGCAACGAAAAGCGCATGCTGCAGGAGTCTGTGGACGCGCTGCTGGACAACGGTCGTCGCGGCCGCGCCATCACCGGTTCCAACAAGCGCCCGCTGAAATCCCTGGCCGACATGATCAAGGGTAAGCAGGGTCGTTTCCGTCAGAACCTGCTGGGTAAGCGTGTGGACTACTCCGGTCGTTCCGTGATCGTGGTGGGTCCTACCCTGCGTCTGCACCAGTGTGGTCTGCCGAAGAAAATGGCCCTCGAGCTGTTCAAACCGTTCATTTTCGGCAAGCTGGAAACCCGCGGCCTGGCCACCACCATCAAGGCGGCCAAGAAAATGGTCGAGCGCGAAGAAGCGGTGGTGTGGGACATCCTCGACGAGGTGATCCGCGAGCACCCGGTACTGCTGAACCGTGCACCGACCCTGCACCGTCTCGGTATCCAGGCGTTTGAGCCGGTACTGATTGAAGGTAAAGCGATCCAGCTGCACCCGCTGGTGTGTGCGGCCTACAACGCCGACTTCGACGGTGACCAGATGGCGGTACACGTACCGCTGACCATCGAAGCGCAGCTGGAATCCCGCGCGCTGATGATGTCCACCAACAACATCCTGTCGCCCGCCAATGGTGAGCCGATCATCGTACCGTCCCAGGACGTGGTATTGGGTCTGTACTGGATGACCCGTGAGCGCGTAAATGATAAAGGCGAAGGCATGTTCTTCTCCGATATCAAGGAAGTGAGCCGTGCGTTCTACGCCGGGCAGGTGGGCCTGCAGGCGAAAGTAAAAGTGCGCATCGACGAAGTTTCCATCGGCGAAGATGGCGAGAAGCAGGTTACCCGCTCTGTCAAGGATACCACCGTTGGCCGCGCGCTGCTGTGGAACATCGTACCCGATGGCCTGCCGTTCGAGTTCGTCGATCAGCCGATGAAGAAGAAGGCCATTTCCCGTGTGCTCAACGAGTGCTACCGCAAGGTGGGCCTGAAAGCGACCGTTATTTTTGCTGACCAGCTGATGTACACCGGTTTCGACTTCTCCACCAAGTCCGGCTCGTCCATTGGTGTGAACGATTTCGAAATTCCGGCGGCCAAGGCCGAGCTGATTGCCTCCGCGGAAGAAGAAGTGAAGGAAATTGAAACTCAGTTTGCTTCGGGTCTGGTAACAGCGGGTGAGAAGTACAACAAGGTCATCGACGTGTGGTCCCGTACCAACGACAAAGTGACCCAGGCAATGATGGCCGGTATCAAGAAAGAACCGGTAGTCGATCGCGAGGGTAATGAGACCGAGCAGGACTCCTTCAACTCCGTCTACATGTACGCCGACTCTGGCGCACGGGGTAGTGAGGCTCAGATCCGTCAGCTCGCTGGTATGCGTGGTCTGATGGCGCGTCCGGATGGCTCCATTATCGAGAACGCCATTACCGCGAACTTCCGTGAAGGTCTGAGCGTACTGCAGTACTTCATCTCGACCCACGGTGCACGTAAAGGTCTGGCGGATACCGCCCTGAAAACTGCGAACTCCGGTTACCTGACGCGCCGTCTGGTAGACGTGGCCCAGGACGTGGTGATCACCGAGATCGATTGTGGCACCGATGACGGTCTGACCATGGCGCCGGTGATTGAAGGCGGTGACGTTATTGAGTCCCTGGGTGACCGTATCCTCGGTCGTGTCGTGGCCCGTGACGTGATCAAGCCTGGCAGCGATGAGATCGCCGTGCCCGCAGGCACCATGATTGACGAAGCCTGGGTAGATCGTATCGAGACCATGGGTATTGACGAGGTCATCGTGCGCTCAGCGATTACCTGTGAAACTGCCCACGGTATCTGTGCGCTGTGTTACGGCCGTGACCTGGCCCGTGGCCACCGTGCCAACCCGGGTGAGTCTGTGGGTGTTGTGGCTGCCCAGTCCATTGGTGAGCCGGGTACCCAGCTGACCATGCGTACCTTCCACATCGGTGGTGCGGCGAGCCGTGCGTCCGCGGCAGACAGCATTCAGGTTAAGCAGCCGGGTACCGTACGCCTGCACAACCTGAAGACAGTAAAAGCCGAGAGTGGCAGCCTGGTTGCGGTATCCCGCTCCGGCGAGTTGGCGGTGGCCGACGCCGCCGGTCGCGAGCGCGAGCGTTACAAGCTGCCTTATGGTGCTGTGATCAGCATCGATGAGGGTGCCGAGGTTGATGGTGGCCAGATCGTGGCCAAGTGGGACCCGCACACCCACCCGATCATTACTGAAGTTGCCGGTTGGGTGAAACTCTCCGGTATGGAAGATGGTCTGTCCATCCGTAAGACCACGGATGAAATCACTGGTCTGTCCTCCATTGAGGTGATCGATCCGGCGGAGCGTCCGGCGGCAGGTAAAGATCTGCGTCCGGCAGTGACGCTGGTTGACGAGAGCGGTGAAGAGCTGACCCTGGCCAACAGTAATGCACCGGCGCACTACGCGCTGCCTTCGCGTGCGATTGTGAGCCTGAAGGACGGTGACAAGGTAAACATCGGTGACATCGTTGCCCGTATTCCGCAGGAATCCGGTGGTACCAAGGACATCACCGGTGGTCTGCCGCGCGTGGCAGACCTGTTTGAAGCCCGTAAGCCGAAAGAGCCGTCCATTCTTGCGGAGATCTCCGGTACCGTTTCCTTTGGTAAAGAAACCAAAGGCAAGGTTCGCCTGCAGATCACCCCGACCGATGGCAAGCCATTGGCGAACGGCAAAGACCACTACGAGGTTCTGATTCCGAAGCACCGTCAGCTGACCGTGTTCGAGGGTGAGACCGTAGAGAAGGGCGAAGTGATCTCCGATGGGCCGTCCAACCCGCACGACATCCTGCGCCTCAAAGGTGTGGAAGAACTGGCTCGCTACATCACCAACGAGATCCAGGAGGTTTATCGCCTCCAGGGTGTAGGCATTAACGACAAGCACATCGAGACCATCGTGCGTCAGATGTTGCGTAAGGTCGAGATCCTCGAGATGGGCGATTCCGAGTTCATCAAGGGCGACCAGGTGGAATACCAGCGCGTGGTGGAAGAGAACGAGCGCCTGCGTGCCGAAGGCAAGCAGCCGGCTCAGTTCGAGCGACTGCTGCTGGGTATCACCAAAGCCTCTCTGGCGACCGAGTCCTTCCTGTCTGCGGCCTCGTTCCAGGAGACCACCCGCGTACTGACCGAGGCGGCTGTCACCGGCAAGGGCGACAATCTCCGCGGTCTGAAGGAAAACGTGGTTGTTGGTCGACTGATTCCGGCGGGTACCGGTCTGGCTTACCACGCCGAGCGCAAGCGCAAGCGCGCGCAGCAGCTGACCCACGGCTACGCCGAAGGGCCGTCTGCCGAGGAGGTGGAAGCTGCGTTGACCGAAGCCCTGAAATCTTCCGGGGAGTAAGTCGAGCGCCGACCGGTGGGTCTGCCCACCGGTCGGCTGTGTATCGCAATCAACAGCCGATGTTAGTACTTACTTCGGTTGGTGATTGACTAGGGGCGCTGACATTTATAGAATGCGGCCCCCGCTAATGGGGTGCAGTCGTCTGGCGGTTTTCGGATGGCCGGATACGATTGCGCACTGACGATAGGCCCTCACTGCTGTTATTGGTGGGGGCGTTTTATTTTTGGAGTGATTTTTAATGGCAACGATCAACCAGTTGGTTCGTAAGCCGAGAAAACGCAAAGTCGAAAAAAGCGACGTTCCCGCTCTGCAGGCCAGCCCTCAGCGTCGTGGAGTTTGCACTCGTGTGTACACCACTACACCGAAGAAGCCGAACTCTGCACTGCGTAAGGTATGCCGTGTGCGTCTGACCAACGGTTACGAAGTAACTTCGTACATCGGTGGTGAAGGCCACAACCTGCAGGAGCACAGCGTGGTGCTGATTCGCGGCGGTCGTGTAAAAGACCTGCCGGGTGTGCGCTACCACACTGTTCGCGGTGCACTTGACTGTGCCGGCGTTAACGATCGCAAGCAGGGCCGTTCCAAGTACGGTGCCAAGCGTCCGAAGGGGTAATCCCTTCTCGATTTAGCGTTTCGGTTTATTGAAGTAACCGGAGTAAGGCTGAGCTCGCCGATATGTATTTTGTTTACGGCGGCGTCTCAGAGTACCCCTGAAGAGAGGCAATCCCATGCCAAGAAGACGAGTAGTCGCCAAGCGCGAAATTCTGCCCGATCCCAAGTTCGGGAACGTCACACTGGCCAAGTTCATGAACCATGTCATGATCAGCGGCAAGAAGTCTGTGGCAGAAAGTATCGTGTACGGTGCACTGGATCTGGTTTCAGAAAAGCTGAACAAAGATCCGGTAGAGGTTTTTGAAGAGTCCCTGGAAAATATCGCGCCGATGGTGGAAGTGAAATCCCGCCGCGTTGGTGGTGCGACCTACCAGGTCCCCGTAGAGGTGCGTCCTGCGCGCCGTACCGCGCTGGCAATGCGTTGGTTGGTAGATTTCTCCCGTAAGCGCGGTGAAAAATCTATGGCCCTGCGCCTCGCCAACGAAATGATCGATGCTTCCCAGAACAAGGGCGGTGCGGTCAAGAAGCGTGAAGACGTCCACCGTATGGCAGAAGCCAACAAGGCGTTCTCTCACTATCGTTTCTAAGATAGTGGCGTTTCTGAGTCTGATGATTATTAACATCGGAAATTAATACCGAAAGGCAGCATGGACCTGAGTATTCATTTGGGTCGCGCTGCCTTTTGCCGTTTATCGAGGATACAACTGTGGCACGTAAAACGCCTATCGAACGCTATCGTAATATCGGTATCTGCGCCCACGTAGACGCCGGTAAAACCACCACCACCGAGCGCGTACTTTTCTACACTGGCCTGTCCCACAAGATCGGTGAGGTGCACGAAGGCGCCGCCACCATGGACTGGATGGAGCAGGAGCAGGAACGTGGTATCACCATTACTTCTGCGGCAACCACCTGTTTCTGGGCTGGAATGCAGCAGCAGTTCCCGGAGCACCGCGTAAACATCATCGACACCCCCGGGCACGTTGACTTCACTATTGAAGTAGAACGCTCCCTGCGTGTACTCGATGGTGCCGTGGTTGTTCTGTGTGGCTCCTCTGGTGTGCAGCCGCAGACCGAGACCGTCTGGCGCCAGGCCAACAAATACGAAGTGCCGCGCATGGTCTTCGTCAACAAGATGGACCGCGCCGGCGCCGACTTCAAAATGGTTGTCGATCAGCTGCGCACCCGTCTGAACGCGAACGCCGTTCCGCTGCAGATGACCATTGGCTCTGAAGACGAGTTCAAGGGTGTGGTCGACCTGATCAAGATGAAGGCGATCCTGTGGAACGAAGAAGACATGGGGATGACCTTTGAGTACGGCGATATTCCCGCCGAGCTCCAGGACACCTGTGACGAAATGCGTGAGTACCTGGTGGAAGCTGCGGCCGAAGCTACAGAAGAGCTGATGGAAAAGTACCTCGAAGAGGGCGAGCTCACTGAAGAGGAAATCAAGGGCGCTATCCGTCAGCGTACCCTGGCCAATGAGATCGTCCCGGTTCTGGGGGGGTCTGCCTTCAAGAACAAGGGCGTACAGGCCATGCTGGACGCTGTGATCGAATACCTGCCGGCGCCTACCGAAGTACGCGCGATCGAAGGTACCCTGCTGGACAAGGACGAGACCGTCGAGACCCGCGAAGCGGACGACAGTGCGCCTTTCTCCGCGCTGGCGTTCAAGATCGCCACCGACCCCTTCGTCGGCACCCTGACTTTCTTCCGTGTTTACTCTGGTACGCTGGAGAGCGGTACCGCGGTGTATAACTCCGTGAAGCAGAAGAAAGAGCGTGTCGGCCGTATGGTACAGATGCACTCCAAAGACCGTCAGGAGATCAAAGAAGTGCTGGCGGGCGATATCGCTGCTGCGATTGGCCTGAAGGATGTGACCACTGGTGACACCCTGTGTGCGGAAGACTCGAAAATCGTTCTCGAGCGCATGGAGTTCCCGGAGCCGGTAATTCACGTTGCCGTCGAGCCGAAATCCAAAGCCGACCAGGAAAAAATGGGCGTTGCACTGGGTAAGCTGGCTCAGGAAGATCCGTCTTTCCGTGTTAAGACTGACGAAGAGTCCGGCCAGACCATCATCGGTGGTATGGGTGAGCTGCACCTGGACATCATCGTTGACCGCATGCGTCGTGAGTTCAATGTTGAAGCCAACATCGGTAAGCCGCAGGTGGCCTACCGCGAGGCTATCCGTAACAACGTCGAGATCGAAGGCAAGTTTGTGCGTCAGTCCGGTGGTCGCGGTCAGTACGGTCACGTGTGGATCCGCTTCGAGCCGTCTGGCGACGAGTCCGAGGAAGGTCTGGAGTTTGTCAACGAGATCGTTGGTGGTGTGGTGCCGAAGGAATACATTCCTGCGGTTCAGAAAGGTGTGGAAGAGCAGATGCAGAACGGTGTTCTGGCTGGCTACCCGCTGCTGGGCCTGAAGGCTACCCTGTACGACGGTTCCTACCACGATGTGGACTCCAACGAGATGGCGTTCAAGATCGCCGGTTCTATGGCAACCAAAAAGCTGGCTGACGTCGGCGGTGCGGTACTGCTGGAGCCGATGATGAAGGTGGAAGTTGTTACTCCAGAAGAGAACATGGGTGACGTGGTCGGTGACCTCAATCGTCGTCGTGGTCTGATCCAGGGTATGGAAGAGAGTACTTCTGGCAAGGTTGTGAACGCGGAAGTGCCGCTGGCCGAGATGTTCGGTTACGCCACTGATCTGCGTTCTGCGACTCAGGGCCGTGCGACTTACTCCATGGAGTTCCTGAAGTACGCGGAAGCGCCGAAGAACGTCGCTGAAGAGATCATCGCGAAAAACAAGGCCTAATTGACTAGGTATTAGACTCAACTTCTTTTAGCTAGAGGACATTGAAAGTGGCAAAAGAAAAGTTTGAACGTTCCAAGCCCCACGTAAACGTGGGCACCATCGGTCACGTTGACCACGGTAAAACTACCCTGACCGCAGCGCTGACTCGCGTATGTGCGGAAGTGTGGGGCGGCGCCGCGGTTGAGTTCGCCGGTATCGATAACGCACCGGAAGAGCGTGAGCGCGGTATCACCATCGCCACCTCTCACGTTGAATACGAGTCCCCGACCCGTCACTACGCGCACGTAGACTGCCCGGGACACGCCGACTACGTTAAGAACATGATCACCGGTGCTGCTCAGATGGACGGCGCTATCCTGGTTTGTTCCGCAGCTGACGGCCCCATGCCGCAGACGCGTGAGCACATCCTGCTGTCTCGTCAGGTAGGTGTACCGTACATCGTGGTATTCCTGAACAAAGCCGACATGGTCGACGACGAAGAGCTGCTGGAACTGGTAGAGATGGAAGTTCGCGAACTTCTGGACCAGTACGAGTTCCCGGGTGACGACACCCCGATCATCACCGGTTCCGCGCTGATGGCGCTGGAAGGCAAAGACGACAACGAGATGGGCACTACCGCAGTCAAGAAGCTGGTAGAAACCCTGGACGAGTACATCCCGGAGCCGGAGCGTGCGGTAGATCAGCCGTTCCTGATGCCGATCGAAGACGTATTCTCCATCTCTGGTCGCGGTACCGTAGTAACCGGTCGTGTAGAGCGTGGCGTACTGAACACTGGCGACGAAATCGAAATCGTCGGTATCAAAGACACCACCAAGACCACCTGTACTGGTGTTGAGATGTTCCGCAAGCTGCTGGACGAAGGTCGTGCAGGTGAGAACATTGGTGCGCTGCTGCGTGGCACCAAGCGTGACGAAGTTGAGCGTGGTCAGGTGCTGGCGAAGCCGGGTACCATCACCCCGCACACCAAGTTCGAAGCGGAAGTGTACGTACTGTCCAAGGATGAAGGTGGTCGTCACACCCCGTTCTTCAAGGGCTACCGTCCGCAGTTCTACTTCCGTACCACCGACGTAACCGGTGCGTGTGAGCTGCCGGAAGGTACCGAAATGGTAATGCCGGGCGACAACGTTCAGATGACTGTTACTCTGATCGCGCCGATCGCCATGGAAGAAGGTCTGCGCTTCGCGGTTCGCGAAGGTGGCCGTACCGTAGGTGCCGGCGTTGTAGCCAAGATCATCGAGTAATCTTTACTTCTGATCTGACTGCAGAAAGGCCGCAGTGGAAACACTGCGGCTTTTTTTTGTGGTTGCTTTTCAGCTGTCCGGCGGTGCCGGTTTGTCAGATCCAGTCTCTGGTCAGGTTGCAGTGGCGACAGTTGTGCAGGAGTTGGTCGAAGTCGCGCCCGTCCAGGGCGACCAGCTCTTCATGGTTGCCCGCCTCGAGGTAGATGGTGTCTCGCTCTTCCAGGTCGGAATCTACCAGGGTGATGAGCCCGTATGCCGGGCCTAGCGCGGGTACTGCACCGACTTCGCAGTCATCAAAGAGGGTGGCAAAGTCGGCCTCATCTGCCATTTCCAGGTGATTACGTCCTGTTTCGTCGCGGACTGCCCGCATGTTCAGGCTGGCGCTGGCGGGAATAATGGTCATCACCATACCCCGCTCATCCTTCAGGATGATTGCCTTGGCGATTCGATCCTCGCGCACATCGGCCTTGTGGGCGGTTTCCCGGCTGGTGGCGCTATGTGCGTGGGGGATGATGCGGTAGCGCACCGAGTGGTCATCAAGAAACTGACTGACTGTGGAGGCCATGTTCATATCGGCTACCTCCTGGGGTTGTTGTGGGGTGTTTCTGAAGTGTAGGTTCGCGTCGCCGCTGCTCGAAGGGCCAATGGAATAATCCTGTCCGGGAGTTGACAGGCCAAAAAATCACCCGTAGACTTCGCGCTCCTTTTCGCCCGCCCTCGGGGCTGCGTAAAAGGACGTTCTTTAGATTTACAACTGGAGTTTGATTCCATGCAGGGTCAACGCATCCGAATTCGCCTGAAGGCCTTCGATCACAAGCTGATTGACGCGTCTACACAGGAGATCGTCGAGACGGCCAAGCGCACCGGTGCCCAAGTTCGTGGCCCCATTCCGCTGCCGACTCGTAAAGAGAAGTACACCGTGCTGATTTCTCCGCACGTCAACAAAGACGCGCGCGACCAGTACGAGATTCGTACTCACAAGCGTTTGCTGGACATTGTTGAACCCACCGAAAAAACCGTTGACGCGCTGATGAAGCTCGATCTGGCGGCCGGTGTAGAGGTTCAGATTAGTCTCGGCTAACACTACAAACTAACCACCGAATCCCAGGCGAAAAAGGTCTGGGTAGTGTAACGCTCTGAGATTGGGCGGCCGCAGTGGGTTAAAGCCCCGTGCACTGAGAGGTTGAAAAGATGACTATAGGTATTGTCGGCCGCAAGAGCGGCATGACTCGCATCTTCACCGAAGATGGCGCTTCTATCCCGGTAACTGTTATCGAGGTAGCTCCGAATCGCGTCACTCAGGTGAAAACTCAGGAAACTGACGGCTACTCCGCAGTACAGGTAACTGTGGGTGCTCGTAAGGCTTCCCGTGTCTCCAAGCCCCAAGCGGGCCACTTCGCCAAAGCCAACACTGAGGCTGGCTCTGCTCTTTTTGAACTGCGTACTGACGGTTCTGAAGAGTCCTTCGAAATCGGTTCTGAAATCACTGTTGCAAGCTTTGAAGCTGGCCAGAAGATTGACGTAACCGGCACTTCCAAAGGTAAAGGTTTCCAGGGCGGTATCAAACGCTGGAACTTCCGCATGCAGGATGCTACTCACGGTAACTCCCTGTCTCACCGCGCACCCGGTTCTATCGGTCAGTGCCAGACTCCTGGTCGTGTGTGGAAAGGCAAGAAGATGGCCGGCCACATGGGTGCGGAGCGTGTAACTACGCAAAACCTGGAAGTGGTTCGTGTGGATGCCGAGCGCAACCTGCTGCTGGTTAAAGGCGCTGTTCCCGGAGCTCCGGGTGGCAACGTGATCGTTCGTCCGGCTGTGAAAGCCTAAGTCTGAGGGTAATTAGATATGGAACTGAATATCGCTACTCCCGAAGGCGCCAAAGGCACTGTAGCTGTCTCTGAAGTGGCTTTCGGTCGTGAGTTCAACCAGGACCTGGTACACCAGGCCGTCGTCGCCTACATGGCTGGCGCGCGCCAGGGCACCAAGGCCCAGAAAAACCGCGCTGCGGTTTCCGGTGGCGGCAAGAAGCCTTGGCGCCAAAAAGGTACCGGTCGCGCTCGTGCTGGCACCATCCGCAGCCCGCTGTGGCGCTCCGGTGGCGTAACTTTCGCTGCTGAACCGCGTGATCACAGCGTTAAGCTGAACAAGAAAATGTACCGCGCTGCACTGCGCTGCATTCTCTCTGAGCTGGCTCGTCAGGAGCGCCTGGTTGTTGTTGAGTCTTTCGACGTGGAAGCGCCGAAAACCAAGCAGCTGGTAACCAAGCTTGCCCAGTACGATCTGTCAGAAGCGTTGATCGTGACCGAAGAGGTCAATGAAAACCTCTACCTGGCCGCACGCAATCTGCACAAGATCGATGTTCGCGATGTACAGGGTATCGATCCGGTAAGCCTGATTCGCTTTGACAAGGTCGTGGTTACCGTTTCTGCACTGAAGAAAATTGATGAGGTGCTGGGATGAACCAAGAGCGAATTTACAAAGTCCTGCTGGGCCCGGTAATTTCCGAGAAAGCTGCTGTGCTGGCGGATGTCGCCAACCAGGTAGTGTTCAAGGTAACCACCGACGCTTCCAAGGCTGAGATCAAGGCCGCGGTAGAAAAGCTGTTCAATGTATCTGTTGAGCAGGTTCGCACCGTGAACGTTAAAGGCAAAACCAAACGTACTCGCTACGGCATGGGCCAGCGTAACGACTGGAAAAAAGCCTACGTTCGTCTGGCCGAGGGCAGCGACATCAACTTTGAAGCTGCTGAGTAAAGGGGACAGTTACAATGGCTATTGTAAAATCAAAACCGACCTCTGCCGGCCGTCGTCACCTGGTCAAGGTTGTCAACGCTGACCTGCACAAGGGTGCTCCTTACGCGCCGTTGCTGGAGAAGAAGTCCAAGTCCGGTGGTCGTAACAACAACGGTCGCATCACCACTCGCCACATTGGTGGTGGTCACAAGCATCACTACCGCGTAGTGGATTTCAAGCGCAACAAAGATGGCATTCCGGCCACCGTTGAGCGCCTGGAATACGATCCGAACCGCAGCGCGCATATCGCTCTGGTTTGTTACGCCGACGGTGAGCGTCGTTACATTCTTGCGCCGAAGCACCTGAAAGCTGGTGACAAGGTCCAGTCCGGTGACGCTGCGCCGATCAAAGTGGGTAACACTTTGCCGCTGCGTAACATCCCGGTCGGTTCCGTGATTCACGCGATCGAGCTGAAGCCTGGTAAAGGTGCTCAGTTGGCCCGCTCTGCCGGTACCTCTGTACAGCTGGTTGCCCGTGAAGGTCAGTACGCGACTATCCGTCTGCGTTCTGGTGAAATGCGTAAAGTTCTGTCCGAGTGCCGCGCCACCCTGGGTGAAGTGAGCAACTCTGAGCACAGCCTGCGCAAGCTGGGTAAAGCTGGTGCCAAACGCTGGCGCGGTGTTCGCCCGACCGTTCGCGGTGTGGCGATGAACCCGGTAGACCACCCGCACGGTGGTGGTGAAGGTCGTACCTCTGGTGGTCGTCACCCTGTGACGCCTTGGGGTGTTCCGACCAAGGGTAAGAAAACGCGTAAGAACAAGCGCACCGACAACATGATTGTACGTCGTCGCGGCAAGTAATTCTCTTATAGAGAGTAGCCGCGCGATGTGTGAGCAGCTAAAGAGGAATCTAAAGTGCCACGCTCATTAAAGAAAGGTCCCTTTATTGATCTGCATTTGATCAAAAAGGTGGAGGCGGCGATCGAAAAAAATGATCGTCGACCGATTAAAACCTGGTCTCGCCGTTCGATGGTTATGCCGGAGATGGTGGGCCTGACGATTGCCGTTCACAACGGTCGTCAACACGTGCCCGTATTGGTCAACGAAGAAATGGTTGGCCATAAACTGGGTGAATTCGCGGCTACCCGCACTTACCGCGGCCACGCTGCGGACAAGAAAGCGAAGAAGCGCTAAGCCGAGGTTATAGAGATGGAAGTACAAGCAAAATTACGCGGTGCTCGTCTGTCGGCACAAAAGGCGCGTCTGGTAGCTGATCAGATTCGCGGCAAAGGTGTCGAGGAAGCCCTGGACGTTCTGGCCTTCAGTCACAAGAAAGGTGCTGCGATCGTCAAGAAGGTTCTGGAATCCGCAATCGCCAATGCCGAGCACAACGAAGGTGCCGACGTTGACGAACTGAAAGTTTCCACCATCTTCGTGGATGAGGGTATGACCATGAAGCGCATCAAACCGCGCGCGAAAGGTCGTGCTGATCGTATTCTGAAGCGTACTTGTCACATTACTGTGAAAGTAGCCGAGAAATAAGAGAGCAGGCGAGACAACCATGGGACAAAAAGTAAATCCTACCGGCATTCGTCTGGGTATCGTTAAAAAGCATACCTCTGTTTGGTATGCCGGCAGTGACGAGTACGCAGACAAGCTGTACACGGATCTGAAAGTTCGCGAATTCATTCGCAAAAAACTGGCCCACGCTTCCGTGAGCCGTATCGAGATTGAGCGTCCGGCCAACACCGCTCGTGTGACTATTCACACTGCGCGTCCGGGCATCGTGATCGGTAAGAAAGGTGAAGACGTAGAACGTCTGCGCAACGAGGTTAGCGCCAAGATGGGTGTGCCGGTGCACATCGACATCGAGGAAGTACGCAAGCCGGATCTGGACGCTGCCCTGGTAGCCCAGAACGTTGCTCAGCAGCTGGAGCGTCGTGTGATGTTCCGTCGCGCTATGAAGCGTGCGGTACAGAATGCTATGCGCCAGGGCGCTGAAGGTATCAAGATTCAGGTTGGTGGTCGTCTCGGCGGTGCCGAAATTGCCCGGACTGAATGGTACCGCGAAGGCCGTGTGCCGCTGCACACCCTGCGTGCGAACATCGATTACAACACTGCTGAAGCCAGTACGACATACGGCATCATCGGTGTGAAAGTTTGGATTTTCAAAGGCGAAGTCATCGGCGACGAGATCCCCGAAGAAAAGCCTGCGAAGACCCGCAAAAAAGCTGCTAAGTAAGGGGTGCGCAGATGCTACAACCAAAGCGTACAAAATTCCGCAAGGTACAGAAGGGTCGCAACCGCGGTCTTTCCCAGCGCGGCTCTAAAGTGAGCTTTGGCGAGTTCGGCCTGAAGGCCATCGGTCGTGGGCGCATTACTGCGCGTCAGATCGAAGCGGCTCGTCGCGCGATGACCCGTCACGTAAAACGTGGCGGTAAGATCTGGATTCGTGTGTTTCCGGACAAGCCCATTTCCAGTAAGCCCCTCGAAGTTCGAATGGGTAAAGGTAAGGGTAACGTAGAATATTGGGTGGCACAGATCCAGCCGGGTAAAGTCCTTTATGAAATGGAAGGTGTATCCGAAGATCTGGCTCGCGAAGCTTTTGAGCTCGCTGCGGCCAAGCTGCCTGTAAAAACAACTTTCGTTAAGCGTTCGGTGATGTAATGAAGACTGCAGATCTACGCTCAAAGTCAGTTGAGGAACTGAACCAGGAACTGCTGAGCCAGCTTGAAGAGCAATTCAAGCTGCGCATGCAGATGTCCACAGGTCAGCTGACTCAGACTCATCTGCTGAAGCAGACTCGTCGCGACATTGCTCGCATTAAGACTGTGTTGACCGAGAAGGCAGGTAATTAATCATGGCAGAAGCAAAACTCAAGCGTACTGCGACTGGTAAGGTCGTTAGTAACAAGATGGATAAAACCATCACCGTTTTGATCGAGCGCCGTGTTAAGCACCCGATCTACGGTAAAATCGTGAGCAAGTCCACCAAGCTCAAGGCACACGACGAAAACAATGATTGCGGCATCGGTGATGTTGTAACCATTGAAGAATCTCGTCCTCTGTCAAAGAGTAAGTCCTGGGCCTTGCAGAAAATTGTAGAGCGTGCCGCGAAGGTTTAACCCCTAGCGCATTGACATTGACTGTGAAGATCTAAAAGGATCTTCGGAGAGGAACAATGATTCAAGCAGAATCCTACTTAGAAGTAGCCGATAACAGTGGGGCTCGCCGTGTCATGTGCATCAAGGTGCTGGGCGGCTCCCACCGTCGCTACGCTGGCGTTGGCGACATCATCAAAGTAACCGTCAAGGAAGCAATTCCTCGCGGTAAAGTGAAAAAGGGTCAGGTTATGAACGCGGTAGTGGTTCGCACCAAGAAAGGTGTGCGTCGCCCGGACGGTTCCCTGATCAAGTTTGACGATAAC
Source organism: Microbulbifer celer (assembly GCF_020991125.1). NCBI lineage: Bacteria > Pseudomonadati > Pseudomonadota > Gammaproteobacteria > Cellvibrionales > Microbulbiferaceae > Microbulbifer > Microbulbifer celer. The sequence goes on along the minus strand of NZ_CP087715.1, from coordinate 2,833,950 downwards.
GCAGCGGTGCTGCTGACCCAGAACCAAGCTCCGGTCGGCACCCGTATTTTTGGCCCGGTAACTCGCGAGCTGCGCGGTGAGAAGTTCATGAAGATCATCTCACTGGCTCCCGAAGTTATCTAAGCCACGAGCGGAGAAAAGTTATGCGCAAGATCAAGCGTGACGACGAAGTGATCGTTATCGCCGGTCGCGACAAGGGCAAGCGTGGCACCGTACGTAAGGTGCTGAACGATGGCCGTCTGATTGTTGCCGGTGTCCAGATGATCAAGAAACACCAGAAACCGAACCCGCAACTGGGCGTTGCCGGTGGCATTGTTGAGAAAGAGGCTGCTATCCAGTCTTCCAACGTAGCTATCTTCAACCCGAATACCCAGAAAGCTGACCGGGTAGGCTTCAAAGTACTGGAAGACGGCACTAAAATCCGCGTCTTCAAATCCAGCGGCGAAGCCGTTGACTCATAAGTCAGGTGGAAAACATGGCAAGGCTTAAAGAGCTCTACACAAGTGAACTCGCGCCCAAGCTGAAAGATGAGCTGGGTGTTGAGAACGTGATGGCAGTGCCGCGCATTACCAAGATCACCATCAACATGGGTGTTGGTGAAGCCATTGGTGACAAAAAGGTACTGGAACATGCTGTCAGTGACATGACAGCGATTACTGGTCAAAAACCCATCATCACCAAAGCGCGCAAGTCAATTGCGGGCTTCAAGATTCGTGATGGTTGGCCGATCGGCTGCAAGGTAACTCTGCGCGGTGAGCGCATGTATGAGTTCCTGGAGCGTCTGATCGGTATCGCGATTCCGCGTATCCGCGACTTCCGTGGCATCAGCCCGAAGCAGTTCGACGGTCGTGGTAACTTCTCGATGGGTGTAACCGAACAAATTATCTTCCCGGAAATTGACTACGACCGAGTAGACAAAATCCGCGGTCTGGATATTTGTATCACTACTACAGCAGCCAACGACGACCAAGGTCGTGCACTGCTGAAAGCATTCAACTTCCCGTTTAAGGGTTAAGAGGATTCCATGGCGAAGAAATCCATGATTGCGCGCGAAGACAAGCGCGCTCGAACCGCAGCTAAGTACGCTGAAAAGCGTCAAGAGCTGAAGGCGATCATCGCCAGTACCACTACTTCCGATGAGGAGAAGTGGGAGGCTCAACTCAAGCTGCAACAACTGCCGCGCGATGCAAGCCCGGTACGTCAGCAACGTCGCTGTCGTATTACTGGTCGCCCCCACGCTGTCTACCGCAAATTCGGCCTGTGCCGTAACAAACTGCGTGAAGCAGCCATGCGTGGTGATGTCCCCGGCCTGGTTAAATCCAGCTGGTAATACGGCAGACTTGAGGAGTCTTAAGTAATGAGTATGCAAGATCCGTTGGCAGATATGCTGACCCGTGTCCGCAACGCCCTGGGCCGCGGCAAGGGCAGTGTTTCTATGCCTTCTTCAAAACTGAAAGTAGCCGTAGCCCACGTACTGAAAGACGAGGGTTACGTTACTGACGTGGCCGTCAGTGAAGGCGCCAAGCCTGAACTGACCATTGAGTTGAAATACTTCCAGGGTAAGCCGGTAATTGCTGAGCTGGATCGTGTTTCACGTCCTGGCCTGCGTAACTACGCCGGTAAAAAAGCGCTGCCTTCTGTTCGCGGCGGTCTGGGTATTGCGATCGTCTCCACCTCTAAAGGTGTGATGACCGATCGTGCGGCCCGTCAGGCCGGTATCGGCGGCGAAGTGCTTTGCACCGTATTCTAAGCGGGGGTTGAAATGTCTCGAGTAGCAAATGATCCAGTTCAGATCCCCGCTGGCGTATCCATTGACCTCAAAGGTCAGGATATCGCTGTAAAAGGTGGTAACGGCAATCTGAACTTCAATATCCACTCTGATGTGGAAGTTAAGCAGGAAGAGAACCAGCTGACCTTTGCTGCGCGCAATGGCTCCAAAGCCGCGCGTGCACTGGCGGGTACTACCCGTGCGCTGGTTAACAACATGGTGGTCGGTGTCAGTCAGGGTTTCGAAAAGAAACTGCAGCTGAACGGTGTAGGTTACCGTGCGAAAGCATCCGGTAAGTCCGTTAACCTGACTCTCGGTTTTTCTCACCCGGTAGACTATGCACTGCCGGAAGGCGTTACCGCCGAGACTCCGAGCCAGACTGAAATCGTACTGAAGAGCAGCGACAAGCAGCTGTTAGGTCAAGTGGCCGCTGAGATCCGCGCGTTCCGTCCGCCGGAGCCCTACAAAGGTAAGGGTGTCCGTTACGCCGAAGAACGCGTGTATCGCAAAGAGGCCAAGAAGAAGTAAGGCATAGATATGAACGTTAAGAAGCAATCTCGCTTGCGTCGTGCACGTCGTGCCCGCGCCAAGTTCCGTGAGCTGGGCGCCGTTCGCCTGACAGTGAACCGCACTCCCCGCCACATTTACGCACAGATCCTGTCTGCCGATGGCGACAAGGTATTGGCCACAGCCTCTACTCTGGACAAGGACCTGCGTGAAAGCAAAACCGGTAACGTCGACGCTGCAAAAGCTGTTGGCTCCCTGATCGCTGAGCGTGCCAAGGCCGCCGGTGTTGAAGCGGTAGCCTTCGATCGCAGCGGTTTCAAATACCATGGCCGTGTAAAGGCCCTGGCTGACGCTGCCCGTGAAGCCGGTCTGAAATTCTAAGGGTTGAGTTATGGCTAGAGAGAAAGACAAAAGCAACGACGAAGGCCTGCAGGAGAAGCTGGTCCAGGTCAATCGCGTTGCTAAGACTGTAAAAGGTGGCCGCATTTTCGCGTTCACCGCGCTGACCGTAGTTGGCGATGGCAATGGCCGTGTCGGCTTTGGTCGTGGCAAGGCGCGTGAAGTGCCTGTCGCGATTCAAAAGGCGATGGAAGCCGCGCGTCGCAACATGATCCAGGTAGACCTGAACGGTGACACTATTCAGTACGCTACCAATGGTCGCCACGGTGGTTCCAAGGTATACATGCAGCCCGCTTCCCAGGGTACCGGCGTTATTGCCGGCGGTGCGATGCGCTCCGTACTGGAAATGGCTGGCGTCCACAACGTACTGGCCAAGTGCTACGGCTCTACCAACCCGGTAAACGTCGTTCGCGCTACTTTCAGTGCGCTGGGCCAGATGAACAGCCCGGAAGACGTTGCTGCCAAGCGTGGCAAGTCTGTGGAAGAAATCCTGAACTGATCTGGTTTTCGTCCGGGGTGAGCGGATTGCCGCCCACCCTGAACCAAACCCTGTTTTGAGTGAATGAGTCATGGCTAAGAAGACCATCAAAGTCACCCAGATCAAAAGCATCGCTGGTCGCCTGAAAAACCATCAGGCATGTGTTGCGGGTCTGGGTCTGCGCCGTATCGGTCACACTGTGGAGGTGGAAGACACCCCCTCTGTGCGCGGCATGATCAATAAAGTGAACTATCTCCTAAAAGTGGAGGGGGCGTAACATGCGTTTGAATGAACTGTCTCCCGCTGAAGGTCACAAGCACGACGCCAAGCGCGTTGGTCGCGGTATCGGTAGCGGCCTGGGTAAAACCGGCGGTCGCGGCCACAAGGGCCAGAAGTCCCGTTCCGGCGGTAGTGTACGTCCGGGCTTCGAAGGCGGTCAGATGCCTTTGCAGAAGCGCCTGCCGAAGTATGGTTTCTCCTCGCGCGTTGGCCGTTTTGTGGCCGAAGTACGTCTGGCGGAACTGGCAAAGGTAGAAGGTGACACGATTGATTTGGCAGCGCTTAAAAATGCCGATATTATCGGCAGCCACATTAAACGCGCCAAAGTGTTCCTTTCTGGTGAGCTGACCAAAGCGGTTACCGTTAAAGGTCTGGGTGTCACCAAAGGTGCTAAAGCAGCCATTGAAGCTGCTGGCGGAAAAGTAGAAGACTAAATCGAGGCCCCAATGGCACGACCAGGATCTGGTGTTAACTCCCTGGGCAACGGCAAGGGATTAGGCGAGCTTTGGGCTCGCCTTCGTTTTCTGTTTCTCGCGATACTTGTATATCGCATAGGGACCCATATTCCGGTGCCCGGTATTGATCCGGAAAAGCTGGCGAACCTGTTTAATCAGAACCAGGGCACGATCCTGGGCCTGTTCAACATGTTCTCTGGTGGCGCACTGGAGCGGATGAGTATTCTTGCGCTCGGCATCATGCCTTACATCTCCGCGTCCATCATCATGCAGTTGATGACCGCGGTAACACCTTCACTGGAGGCGTTGAAGAAAGAAGGCGATGCCGGTCGGCGTAAGATCAACCAGTACACTCGTTATCTTACGGTGTTGCTGGCACTGATCCAGGGTATCGGCATGACCTTCGGGCTTGCCGGTCAGAACCTGGCTTACTCCGCGGAACCCGCATTTGGCTTCTACTTTGTAGCGGTCGTCTCGCTGGTAACCGGTGCTGTGTTCATGATGTGGCTGGGTGAGCAGATCACCGAGCGCGGTGTTGGCAACGGCATCTCTATGCTGATTTTTGCCGGTATCGTCGCGGGACTGCCCAGTGCAATTGGCCAGGCATTCGAACAGGCGCGTCAGGGTGAGTTACATATCCTGATGTTGCTGGCCATCGGCTTTGTGGCGCTGGCAGTGGTGTACTTCGTGGTGGTGATGGAGCGCGGTCAGCGCCGAATCACTATCAACCACGCGCGTCGCCAGGCCGGTCGCTACTCCCAGGCGCCCGCTGCACAGTCCAGTCATCTGCCTCTGAAGGTCAATATGGCCGGTGTAATTCCGGTGATCTTCGCCAGCAGTATCCTGCTGTTCCCCGCCACATTGGCGCAGTGGTTCGGTCAGGGTGGTGAAGGTATTGGTGCTCAGATCCTGCAGTGGATGGCACTGCAGCTGGGCCCTGGACAGCCGCTGAACATTATTCTGTTTGCGCTGTTGATCGGTTTCTTCTGTTTCTTCTACACGGCGTTGATGTTCAACCCCAATGAAGTTGCAGATAACCTGAAGAAATCCGGTGCTTATGTACCCGGTATCCGCCCTGGTGAGCAGACTGCACGTTATATCGATACCGTGCTTACGCGTCTGACACTGGTTGGTGCTTGCTATATCGCACTGGTATCCCTGCTGCCGCAGTTCCTGGTAGTCGGGCTGAACATTCCGTTCTATCTGGGCGGGACTTCGCTGCTGATCGTTGTGGTCGTAGTGATGGACTTTATGGCTCAGGTGCAATCGCACTTGCTGTCTCACCAGTATGAAGGGTTGATGAAGAAGGCAAATCTGCAAGGCTACGGCCGCCGTTGATCGGCAGCTACTGCAGCAGGATTGAATTGAGGTAAGGTCATGAAAGTACGCGCTTCTGTTAAAAAGATCTGCCGTAACTGCAAAATCGTACGTCGCAAAGGCGTTCTGCGGGTAATCTGCAGCGCCGAGCCGCGTCATAAGCAGCGGCAGGGCTGATAGCGCTTGCGTAGCCCAGGCTGCGTGCGCTGATCGGCGTCTCGCCAGGGAAGGTGAGTCCGGTGTCTATCCCGGGAAGGGGTTCGCGGCACCAATAGTTCGTGAAAGAATTTGCCTTTTAGTGCGGCCCCGTGCTAAAAGGCAGCACCGCAAACCTCCGGGTTTGAGGTGGAGACCGGGGAGTCAGCTTCTGGGTCTCGAATAGGGGGCGTTGACTGTCGTCCGCTTTCTCCTGAGCCTGGCTCTGGGGACGGTGGGCTATTGCAATTTGGTGTCTGAAGAGCTATTCTTGCGCGCCTTTTTGGTGGCGCTGCTGGCTTTTTAGTCGCCGTCAGCGCCGAATTGAAAATTGAGCCGGCTATCTATAAGCAAGTCGGTTCACAATACGTGGAGTATGCCTCTATGGCACGTATTGCTGGTGTCAATGTACCAGACCACAAGCACGCCGTGATCTCCCTGACCCATATTTTTGGGGTCGGTCGCACCACGGCCAAGTCTATTCTGGCAGCGACTGGTATCGCTGAATCCACTAAAATTCGCGACCTGTCTGAAGATCAGATCGAGTCCATTCGCGGTGAAGTTGCAAAACTGACCGTAGAAGGTGATCTGCGTCGTGAAGTATCCATGAGCATCAAGCGTTTGATGGACCTGGGTTGCTTCCGCGGTCTGCGTCATCGTCGCAGCCTGCCGCTTCGCGGTCAGCGCACCAAGACTAACGCTCGTACCCGTAAGGGACCGCGTAAGCCGATTCGTAAGTAATTACTTACGGTCGCGCAAGTCTTCACAAGTATAGGATTTAGGATACTGGTATGGCTAAGCCAAAAACTACTGTTCGCAAAAAGGTCAAAAAGACCGTTGTCGACGGTGTTGCCCACGTCCACGCATCGTTCAACAACACGATCGTTACGATCACTGATCGTCAGGGTAACACTCTCAGCTGGGCTACCGCTGGTGGCTCCGGCTTCCGAGGCTCTCGTAAGAGCACGCCTTTCGCAGCCCAGGTTGCCGCCGAGCGCGCAGGTACTGCCGCTCAGGAGTACGGCCTGAAAAACCTTGATGTCGAAGTTAAGGGCCCTGGCCCGGGCCGTGAATCAGCTGTTCGCGCCCTGAATAACTGCGGCTACAAGATCACCAACATCACCGACGTGACGCCTATCCCGCATAATGGATGTCGTCCGCCCAAGAAACGTCGCGTGTAAGAGGGGGTTGACGAAATGGCACGATATATTGGACCAAAATGTAAGCTTTCCCGTCGGGAAGGTACCGATCTTCAGCTGAAAAGTGGCGTTCGCCCGCACGAATCTAAGTGCCGTGCGGAAACCAAACCGGGTGTACACGGCGCCGGTCGCGGCCGTCTGTCAGACTACGGTGTTCAGCTGCGTGAAAAGCAGAAAGTTCGTCGTATTTACGGCGTGCTGGAAAAGCAGTTCCGTAACTACTATAAGGAAGCGGCACGCCTGAAAGGGGCAACTGGTGAAAACCTGCTGCAACTGCTGGAAAAACGCCTCGATAACGTGGTTTACCGCATGGGCTTCGGCTCTACGCGTTCTGAAGCACGTCAGCTGGTTGCCCACAAGGCGATCCTGGTAAACGGTAGCACCGTGAACATCCCTTCCTATCAAGTTAAGGAAGGTGACGTCATCGCGATCCGTGAAAAAGCCAAAAAGCAGATGCGTATCCAGAACTCCGTTTCCCTCGCTGCACAGCGTGGTGACGTTGAGTGGGTAGACGTGAACGCGAGCAAGCTGGAAGGTACCTTCAAGCGTGTTCCCGATCGCGTGGATCTGCCGGCAGAGATCAACGAAAACCTTATTGTGGAACTCTACTCCAAGTAAGGCTCTGTTCCATTTAAGGAATGAAACTGTAATACAGGTATGGCTATGCAGACTGCTGTCAACGAGTTTTTGACACCTCGTCGTATTGACGTCACCGAGTACAACCAGAACCACGCGAAAGTAGTTCTGGAACCGCTGGAGCGTGGCTTCGGTCACACTCTCGGCAACGCACTGCGCCGCATCCTGCTGTCCTCTATGCCGGGTTGCGCCATCACTGAAGTCGAGATCGATGGTGTCGAGCACGAGTACAGCGCAATCGAAGGTGTGCAGGAAGACGTAATCGAAATCCTGCTGAACCTGAAAGAAGTTGCGGTGGTGATGCACGGCAAGGATCAAGCAGTGCTGAGCCTGAGCAAGAAAGGCCCGGGTGCGGTAACCGCTGGAGACATCCAGGTGGATCACGACATCGAAATCGTGAATCCAGAGCATGTGATCGCCAACATTACCGGCGATGTGGAACTCAACCTGCGACTCACCGTCGCGCGCGGCCGCGGCTACCAGCCCGCCGATGCGCGCCGTGACGAAGAGGAAGAGAGCCGCGCTATTGGCCGCCTGCAGTTGGACGCTTCTTTCGGTCCGGTTCGCCGTGTTTCCTACAGTGTGGAATCCGCGCGTGTAGAACAGCGCACCGACCTGGACAAGCTGGTACTGGATCTGGAGACCAACGGTACTCTGGATCCGGAGGAAGCCATCCGTCGCGCCGCCACGATTCTGCAGCAGCAGCTTGCAGTGTTTGTGGACCTGGAAGGCGAGAAAGATGCCCAGCCGGAAACCAAGGAAGAGGAAGTTGACCCGGTGCTGTTGCGCCCGGTAGACGACCTTGAACTGACTGTGCGTTCGGCTAACTGTCTGAAAGCAGAGAACATCTACTACATCGGTGACCTGATTCAGCGTACCGAAGTAGAACTGCTGAAGACTCCGAACCTGGGTAAGAAGTCCCTGACCGAAATCAAGGACGTTCTGGCTTCCCGCGGTCTTTCCCTGGGTATGCGCCTCGAGAACTGGCCACCGGCCAGCCTCAAAGGCGACAGCAAGCTGAGCTCCCTGTAAAGCATTTGTGGTGCGGGTTTTTACCCGCCCTGTATGAAGAACCCGAGTGGTGCGAGCAGTAGCGAGCATCACTCATAAACGACTTGCTGTGAAAGCAATCGAAGTCGTGAGGAATTGAGTTATGCGTCATCGCTATAGTGGCCGTAAATTCAGTCGTACCAGCGCCCACCGCAAATCCATGTTCAAGAACATGACTGCTTCTCTGGTGGAGCACGAACTGATCAAAACCACACTGCCGAAAGCCAAGGAGCTGCGTCGCGTCGCCGAACCGCTGATTACCCTGGCCAAGAAAGACAGTGTTGCTAACCGTCGTCTGGCGTTTGCCCGTCTCCGTGATAAGGATGCCGTGCGCAAGCTGTTTGACGAGCTGGGTCCCCGTTACGAAGCCCGTCCGGGCGGTTACATCCGCATTATGAAATGCGGTTTCCGTGCAGGCGACAAGGCACCAATGGCTTATGTTGAGCTGGTAGATCGTCCGGTAGCGGACGAGTCTGCGGAAGCAGCAGAAGCCTGAGGCACCTCGCTTCAGGGATAATCGGTACTTTTAAGTGCCGAGCAAAGGAAAGCCGGTCATTGACCGGCTTTTCTTTTATCTGATCCACAGATTAGGCGGAAGTGAAGATGTTCCAGTCGTTGGATGATTTGCTGAAAATCCTGAACCCCCAGATTGTGGGCAGCCTAAAGCGCGCGATTGAGTTGGGGAAGTGGCCCAATGGCGTCGCCCTGACCGAACAGCAGAAGTCCCTGTGCGGCGAGGCGGTGGCCTACTGGGAAAGCGCAAATGTGCCACAGGAGGCGCAAGTGGGTTATGTGCCACCGAAGCCCCCCCCCTGCGGTGACGAGAATGAGGAAACTGAGCGGCGCCTCAACTGGGTATAGTCCTGCCGAGATAATAGATCAGAGCCGCCTTTTAAATTCCCGCTCCAGGAAGCGTAGTCCGGTGATGCTACCGGACTCGTCGACCAGAAAGTGCGCCACGCGGCCGCCGCCGGTAATTTCGATACGGAAGGCATTCACTTTCGCGTCGTAGATTTCGGCGGGTGAGTGGGCGACCCCCATTTGTACCTCCAGGTAGTTCCCGTTGAGGCGCCAGGTCATTACGCCCAGTTCCGGATTGTCATAGCTGCCGGTATAGGCCTCCAGAGGGTGAGCGAGTGGCGCGGCACGCTGTTTGCGCTCCTCCAGGTGCTTCGCATATCGCTCTCGGTAGCCTGCCAGTCTCTGCTCCAGAACTTTCAGTTTGTCTAAGAAGCGTGCTTGCGCCCCCTCTTTTTTCAGCAGCGTTTCGTAGACTAAGTTTGCCATCAAATCTACCGCGGGCGTCGAAGCGTTGGCGAGAACCACTACACCTACGCCGTGTTCCGGCATAAATGACATATGGGTCCTGTATCCCGGAAAGGCGCCGAAACGGTGTAGTAACAGCTCACCTTCATAGCGGCCTATATCCCAACCATATCCCCATCCGGTGCGCTGGTAATCACCGAACTTTCGATCCTGTTTGGCGTGTACTCTCTGGGTTAAGTGGAGGGGGGCCGCCGGCAGGAGCTGCTCGCCTTGAAATGTACCGAGGTTGATATGGGCGGATACAAAACGTGCCAGGCTGGATGCCGTAGAGAAATGACCGCCGGCGGCATGCAAATTCTCATCATCCTTGAGCAGTGTCAGGCGGTTGGTAGGGATGCTGGCGATGTTATGCGGCATCGCGACTTGCTCTATTTTTAACTCCGTAAGCTTTGACGTAGTCTGGTTCATGCCTAAAGGTGCCAGTACTTCCGAGTGAACCACTTGTTTCCATCCTTGCTTCTCTTTTCCACCTAATACTAGCCCGATGACGTTGTAGCCAAGATTGTCGTAGTGAAATGACTTGCCGTTTTCGGATGGCTGGTAGCTGCCGAGAAGGTCAATGAGTTTGGAGCGGGTGTAATTGCCGGTGTAGGCGGTGCGTAGCACGACCGGCCAATCGTCTTTCATGCCGTGTCGCATGGAGAGAAGCTCAGCCAGGGTGACTCGCCGTGACTCCCATTCAGATCCTGCTAATTCTGGTAGGTAGTTGGTAACGGGTTTGTCGAGATCGAGATGGCCGTGCGCTGCTTTCAGTGCCGCCGCTGTGGCTGTCAGGGCTTTGGTGCTGGAGGCAATGTAGAAGTAGGTGTCATCGTCCACCTTTCGGCCTGTATGGATGTCTGCCACACCGAAACTGTGGCGGTAAATAATTTGTTCTCCCTGGACAACGGCGATCGCCATGCCCGGGACAGCCCCGCTAGCCACCAAGTGTTCGCCGAATTCTTCGACGTTGGTCTGCCATTCCTGCGCATGCACGGAAACTGCGATGACGTAGCCCAGCGCGCCGCAGATAAGTCTCCTTAATAGCATTTCAAGCTCCTTTCTCGTTATTGTTTGCCCTTGGGGTTATCTGGGGTAGGGCCCAGCGTCTGAATTGGACGCGGCTAGGTGTGGGTTGAGATGCATCCTGATTAAGCCAGAAGCGAGGAATTGATCCGTGGTTGCGGTTTCGTTCCAGTCGTGGATTATTCGGATTAGAGGGTTACCGGTTCCAGCCCTGATGTCCGCGACCTCTTGGAGGCGGCGGTTTGCGTGAGCTGCCGAGATCGATAACCTGCGATCAGCTGCTTACAACATCGCGGGCAGTTCGTGTAATAACTGTGTTTTTTCTTTCAGGATACGTCGGGCGCTGTGGGCGCTGACCGGCTCAAAGTCCAGCCGCTGGTTGGCCTGCAGCTGTCCCAGCCGATGCAGGTCGGCGCTGATCACGTGGGCGATACGCGGGTAACCGCCGATGGTCTGTCCCTCCACGAAACTGATAATCGGCAGGCCATTGGGCGGCACCTGGACGGTGCCCGGGCAGAGCGCGGAAGAGACGAGCTGGGGGAGATCTGTGGTTGCCAGTGGCTCGCCGGTGAGGCGAATCCCCATACGGTTGCTCTGAGGCGACACCGCAAAACCACCGTGATGGAATGCGCTCAGTGCCTCCGCAGAAAAATACCCGGCCTCGCAGCCCGGGACCACGCGGATCAGCGGCCGCGTCCGGTAGTCCAGGCGGAATTGCGGTGGCAGTTCCCGCGGCGCAACGTATCGGCAGTGTTGCAATGGGACGTGGTCGCCGGTTCGAAGAGACCTGCCGTGTAAACCTCCGAATCCGCTAATCAGATGGGTTGAGACACTGCCGAAAACCGGGGCGAGGTCGATCTCGGCGGCGAGTGCCAGATAGGCGCGGGCTCCGGATTTGAGGGCGCCGAAGCGCAGACGGTCGCCGGCAGCCATATTCAACACGGCGTTATTGGGTACGGCGTTTTCATTGTGGCTAAGATCGAAGCGCGCACCGGTTACCGCAATGGAAACATCGGTGGTGAACTCTATCTCCGGCCCGGTCAACGCCACCTCGATACCGGGGTGCGCGATGGGATTCCCCAGCAGTAAATTGCCTAGCGCCATGGCAAAGGTGTCCGCGGCACCGCCGCGGGCGACGCCCCAGCGCATCAACCCGGGGCGGCCGACGCTCTGGATACTGGTCTGTAGGCCGGGCTGGATAATGTGGAGACTCACCGTCTTGCCCCCCGGCTTTTCTGTATATTCCCCGCATTGGCCAGATCGGTTTCGGCGGTATCGATCGGTATTTTCTCCGGCTCGGCAAACGGATCTGTTTCTGCGAACTGCTGTGCACTGATGGCCACGAACCGGATCCGATCCAGCGGCCGCGCGATAAATGCCGGGTCCCGTTGTGGGCGAAACAGTGCCAGTGGAGTGCGGCCGATGATTTGCCAGCCCCCGGGCGTCTGCTGTGGATAGATGCCAGTCTGGCCACCACCGATACCCACCGAGCCTGCCGGGACATTCAATGTTGGGCGGTCCTTGCGCGGGCAGTGCAGTTGCTTGTCCAGTCCGCCGAGATAGAGAAACCCCGGGGTAAAACCCAGCATGTGCACGAGGTAGTCGGTCGCGCTGTGGCGTCGGATGACCTGGTCGGCAGGGAGCCCAACGTGGTTGCTGAGTGCTTGCATGTCCGGGGCAAATTCGGGGGCATAGCAGACCGGAATTTTGATCTGGTAGCGCGGGCCCGCAACCGGCGATGGTTGTGTCAGTTGTACGCGCACCAGTTCATTCAGTGTGTCGACAAGACGCTGCGTGCCCGCGCCATCATCCGGCAATTGCAAAAGATCAAAGCAAACCGTCAGACACTGATAAGCGGGGACCAGTTCGGTAACCCCGGGAATGGACGCCGACTCGATGGCCTGCGCCAGGGCGATAATCGTTTCGCTCAGGTCCGGGCCGGGGGCATCCGCAAAGCGGATATCCAGAGCGCTATCGCCGTTGGTCTGCAGCTCGAATGTACGCTTTGTAAATGATCCGGGCATCAGCTTGCCGAGGGTCCGAGTTTAAATCCTGCCTGTCGCAACGCCTGCTGTAGTTTGCGCGCCGTTCTTTCTGCACCCGGGGTGTCGCCGTGCAGGCAGATGCTGTCGACGGAAAACTGTAGCGGCGTGTTGTCGATGTCACCGAAAGTTGCGCCACTGGCCAGGGCGAGTACCTGCTGCAGGCATTGGTCAAATTCTTCAATCACTGCGCCCGGCATACTGCGGGGGGAGAGCCGGTGCGCATTCAGGTACCGGCGATCCATAAACCCTTCGCGCAAAAACGGATGATTCAATTTTTTCGCGGCGCGCTCCATGGCGGCATTGGCCAGTCCGAGAATCTGCAGGTGGGGAAATTCTTTGTGAATAAAGTCCACCAGTACTTTCGCCAGCTGATCATTCGCTTCGGCATCGTTATACAGCGCGCCGTGCAGTTTGATATGGCTGAGCGCAATTTGCATTCTGCCGGCTTCAGTTTCGAGGCGTTGAATCTGTTCCCATATTGAATCGAGTAACTGTCCGTGCTCGATCGGCAGGGAAACCCGACCGAAATTTTCCCGGTCGGGATAGCCTGGGTGGGCGCCGGCCGCGAGCTTGTTGTTAAGTGCATTTTCCAGCGATAACGCCATGGTGGTGGCATTGCCCGCGTGTCCGCCACAGGCAATATTGCAGCGGGAAATAAACCGCATAATCTGCGCATCGCGCGCGAGGTCTGCCGCGGTTTCTCCCTCTCCCAGGTCGCAATTGATGTCGATGGTTTTCACGCTCTGCACACTCCCTCGCGGTGTGTCGATCAGGCTTTCTTTAGCATGGATTTCAGGAAGCGCCCCGTGTGGGAGCCTTTCACTTTGGCCACCTGTTCCGGCGTGCCAGCGGCAATGATCTGGCCGCCGCCGGAGCCACCTTCGGGGCCGAGATCCACAATCCAGTCTGCGGTTTTGATCACGTCCAGGTTGTGTTCGATCACCACGATGGTATTGCCGTGATCCCGCAGCCGGTGCAACACGTCCAGTAGTAATTGAATGTCGGCAAAGTGCAGGCCGGTGGTGGGTTCGTCAAGAATGTACAGGGTCTGGCCGGTATCGCGCTTGGAGAGTTCACGGGACAATTTCACCCGCTGCGCTTCACCGCCAGACAGGGTGGTCGCCGCCTGGCCGAGTTTGATATAGGACAGACCCACATCCATCAGCGTCTGCAGCTTCTTGGCAATGGACGGTACCGGATCGAAAAATTCCCGCGCATCTTCCACGGTCATCTCGAGTACTTCGTGAATATTTTTGCCCTTGTAATGCACTTCAAGGGTTTCGCGGTTGTAGCGTTTGCCCTTGCAGGTGTCACAGGGCACATAGATATCCGGCAGGAAGTGCATTTCTACCTTGATCACGCCATCGCCCTGACAGGCCTCACAACGTCCGCCTTTCACATTGAAGCTGAAGCGGCCCGGCTTGTAACCGCGCGAGCGCGCCTCCTGAGTACCGGAAAATAGTTCACGAATCGGGGTGAAAATACCAGTGTAAGTCGCCGGGTTCGAGCGCGGGGTGCGGCCGATCGGGCTCTGGTCGATATCGACACACTTATCGAAATGTTCCAGCCCTTCCACCGCCCGGTGGGGCGCTGCCTTCAAGGTGGTCGCCTTATTCAGGGCGGTGGCCGCCAGCGGATGCAGGGTGGCATTGATCAGGGTGGATTTACCGGAGCCGGACACGCCGGTAACACAGGTGAACAGGCCTACCGGCAGCTCCAGGTCCACATCCTGCAGGTTATTACCGGTGGCGCCCTCGATGCGCAGAACCTCTCCGGGGGCGGGGAGGCGTTTTTCCGGGACCTTGATCTGCTTGGCGCCGGACAGGTACTGACCGGTGAGCGAGCGCTCACACGCGGCGATTTCTTCGTGGGTGCCCGCGGCCACTACTTCGCCGCCGTGTACCCCGGCACCGGGGCCGATATCGACAATAAAATCTGCCGCGCGGATGGCGTCTTCGTCGTGCTCCACCACGATCACGGTGTTGCCGATATCCCGTAAATGCGTGAGCGTTGCCAGCAGTCGCTCGTTGTCCCGCTGGTGCAGGCCGATGGAGGGCTCGTCGAGGATGTACATCACGCCGACGAGGCCGGCGCCGATCTGGCTGGCCAGGCGGATGCGCTGCGCCTCACCGCCGGACAGGGTCTCGGCACTGCGGTTCAGAGTCAGGTAGTTGAGCCCCACATCCACCAGGAAGCGGAAACGATCGCGCAGTTCCTTGAGAATCTTGTCGGCGATTTCTTTCTGTGCGCCCTTGAATTTGAGCTGGTGGGCGAAGTATTCAAACGCATCTCCCACTGGCAGCTCGGTAATCTGCGACAGGGTCTGGTTGTCCACAAACACATTGCGGGCTTCCCGGCGCAGGCGTGTGCCGTTGCAGTCAGGACACTTCTGGGTGCTGAGGTATTTGGCCAGCTCCTCGCGTACGGATTGGGACTCGGTATCCCGGTAGCGGCGCTGGAAGTTGGGGATGATGCCCTCGAAGGTGTGGCGGCGGATGGTGACGTCGCCGCGGTCGTTCACATAGCTGAAGTCGATGGGCGTGTCACCGCTGCCGTAGAGAATGACCTCTCTGTCTTTTTTGCGCAGTTTTTTCCACGACTTGTCCAGGTCGAAACCGTAGTGCTCCGCCAGCGAGTCGAGCATGTGGTAGTAGTAGATGTTGCGCCGGTCCCAGCCGCGGATCGCGCCTTCGGAGATGCTGCTCTCCGCGTCGAGGATCACCTTGTCTTCATCGAAGAACTGTTTCACACCCAGGCCGTCACAGGCGGGGCAGGCGCCGGCGGGGTTGTTGAACGAGAACAGGCGCGGTTCCAGCTCGTCCAGTGAGTAATCACACACCGGGCAGGCATGGCGGGCGGAGAACAGGCGGTCTTCCTGGTCGCCGTCCATAAAACTGATGGCGGCAATGCCGTCGGTAAGGTTCAGTGCGGTCTCGAAGGACTCCGACAGGCGCAGCTGCAGGTCGTCGCGTACCTTGAACCGGTCCACGACCACTTCCACGGTGTGCTTCTTGCGCTTGTCGAGCTTCGGCGTGTCGTCCAGGTCGCACACGGTGCCGTTGATACGCGCACGCACAAAGCCGTCCCGGCGCAGCTGCTCGAATACGTGCAGGTGTTCGCCTTTGCGGTCGCGCACGATCGGCGCCAGGAGCATGATCTTGCTGCCCTCGGGCAATGCCAGGACCTGGTCCACCATCTGGCTGATGGTCTGGGCCTGCAGGGGCTCGTGATGCTCGGGGCAGCGGGGTTCACCGACCCGGGCGAACAGCAGCCGCAGGTAGTCGTAGATCTCGGTGATGGTGCCCACCGTCGAGCGCGGGTTGTGGGAGGTGGACTTCTGTTCGATGGAGATGGCCGGCGACAGCCCCTCTACGGTGTCCACATCGGGCTTTTCCATCATCGACAGGAACTGGCGGGCGTAGGTGGACAGCGATTCCACATAACGCCGCTGGCCCTCAGCATAGAGGGTGTCGAAGGCGAGTGAAGACTTACCTGACCCCGACAGACCGGTAATCACGATCAGCTTGTCGCGGGGAATATCGAGATCGATATTCTTCAGGTTGTGGGTGCGGGCACCCCTTACATAAATCGTATCCACGCAGAATCCTGTTGTTGATGCTGGATGTCCCGGCCAAAATCGGGTGAGAGAGAGTCCGGGCAAAAGAAAACGGTCAAGTATAATCCTCTGCCCGGGTGTGCCAAAATCCGCTGCAATGTATTAGTCCAGTCGAAAAGGGAAATCATGATTCCAGTCATTCTCTGCGGTGGTACCGGTTCCCGCCTGTGGCCGCTGTCCCGCGAGGCCTATCCCAAGCAGTTTCTGCCGCTGGCGGGCGCCCGGACCATGCTCCAGGCGACGGCCCTGCGCCTCGATGGCATGGACGGGATCGAGGCACCGATACTGGTGTGCAACGAGAATCACCGCTTTGCCGCCGCCGAGCAGCTGCTGGAGATCGATCGCGCCGCCCAGTCCATTCTGCTGGAGCCCAGTGCCCGCAATACCGCGCCGGCCATCGCCCTGGCCGCGCTGGCGGCGACCGAGGGCGGCGAAGACCCGTTGCTGCTGGTACTGCCCGCGGACCATGTGGTCGCAGATACTACCGCGTTCCAGCGCGCGGTGAGCGGCGCTCGTGCGTTGGCGGAGAGCGGCCACCTGGTCACCTTTGGGATTGTGCCCACCTGTGCCGAGACCGGATATGGTTATATCCGCAGTGGTGATGCCGTCAGCGGTGGCTGGAAGGTGGCGGAGTTTGTGGAAAAGCCGGATCTGGCCACGGCGGAAAAGTACCTCGCCAGTGGCGACTACAACTGGAACAGTGGCATGTTCCTGTTCCGCGCGTCCCGCTACCTGGAAGAGCTGGGGCAGTATTGCCCGGAAATACTCGCCGCCTGTCGCGCCGCCTATGCCGGTGCCGGACGGGATCTGGATTTTACCCGTATAGACGCGGAGGCGTTCGCCCGATGTCCGTCGGATTCCGTCGACTATGCGGTAATGGAAAAGACCGAAGCCGCCGCGGTAGTGCCGATGCAGGCGGGATGGAACGATGTGGGCTCCTGGTCCGCGCTGTGGGAGCTGGCGGAGCGGGATGACAATGACAACCTGCTGCGTGGCGATGTAATGACCGAAGAGACCTCCGGCTGTCTGGTGCACGGTGGCGATCGCCTGATCGGGGTGCTCGGGGTCAGGGATCTGGTGGTCGTCGATACGGATGATGCCCTTATGATCGCCGACAAGAGCCGGGTGCAGGAAGTGAAGAAACTGGTCCAGCGCCTGAAAAAAGACGCCCGCAGCGAGGCGGAGCGCCACCGCAAGGTCTACCGCCCGTGGGGCTATTACGACTCTGTCGATGGCGGCGAGCGCTTCCAGGTCAAGCGCATTGTGGTCAAGCCCGGCTGCCAGCTTTCCCTGCAGATGCACCACCACCGCGCCGAACACTGGATTGTGGTACGCGGCACCGCCATGGTCACCCGCGGCGAAGACAAGCTGCTGGTGACCGAGAATGAGTCCACGTATATTCCCCTAGGTGTTGTCCACCGTCTGGAGAACCCGGGGACCATTCCCCTGGAACTGATCGAGGTCCAGTCCGGGAGTTACCTCGGCGAAGACGATATCGTCCGTATTGAGGATCAATATGGGCGCAATTGACCTTGCGGGTCAAATAGCCTGAATCTATCCGGGTATTAGAGACGGAGGGATCAACCTCCGTCGCTGTGGCTGCTACAATGCGCCGCAATTTTACTCAGCATCATTATCGTCGACGATAGGATGCGCTCCGATGGATGTGCCCGGACCCTTTCATGAATCCAGTTGAACGTCGCGCTCTCGCCGGCCTCGCCTCCCTCTACGTCTTCCGCATGCTCGGCCTGTTTATGGTGCTGCCGGTGTTGTCCCTGTATGGCGACGAATACCTGCACAGCACACCGGCCCTGCTGGGGGTGGCATTGGGGGCCTACGGTCTCAGCCAGGCCATCCTGCAGATTCCCCTGGGCGTGCTCAGCGATCGCTGGGGGCGCAAACCGGTGATTTACTGCGGGCTGGCGATATTCGCCGGTGGCAGTGTGCTGGCGGCGGTCACCGATTCGGTCTATGGCCTGATAGCCGGGCGCATTCTGCAGGGGGCCGGTGCCATTGCCGCCGCTACTATGGCCCTGGCGGCCGACCTGACCCGGGATGAGAATCGCGGTAAGGCAATGGCGGTGATTGGCGCCTCCATTGGTGTGGCTTTTGTGCTGGCGGTGGTACTCGGTCCTCTGGTGGCAGGTATCGGCGGGCTGTCGGCCATTTTCTGGCTGACCGCGTTGCTCGCCTTGCTGGGAATACTGCTGGTCTGGCGGCTGGTGCCGGATCCACAGGTTTCCCTGCGTCGGGGGCCTGTGAGCGGTGATTTCAAGCGCTTGCTGGCACAGGGAAGCATCTGGCGTCTGGTGAGTGGGGTTTTCTTCCTGCACCTGCTGCTGACCATGTTATTCGTGCCACTACCGCTCACGCTGGTAGAAAAGCTGGGGCTGGCCAGTGAGGCGCACTGGAAACTCTACGGACCGCTGATGCTGGGGGCGTTTGTGATCATGCTGCCGCTGATGCGGATGGCGGAAAAGCGTCAGCAGGTACCTGCGGCCATGCGCCTGGCGCTGCTGGGGTTGATCTGTGGCAGCATCGCCCTGATGCCGGATGTGCACGGCGGCTGGGTAATCGCGAGCCTCGGGGTTTTCTTTATTGCCTTTAACCTGCTCGAAGCCCTGCTGCCAGCGCAGCTCACCCGGGTGGCCCCTGAGGCGTGCCGCGGTGCGGCGACCGGGCTGTATGCGACCCTGCAGTTCCTGGGTGCCTTTGTCGGTGGCAGCCTGGGCGGGGTGCTCTATGGGCAGGGCGGTGCCGGTGCGGTGGCGACCTTTGGCCTGGGGGTGCTGGTGGTGTGGTCGCTGGTCTGGTGGCGTCTGCGGCGCGGGTCCCTGGCATCAGCGGCAGTCTGACGGGCGGGGCGCCGGCGTGCGGTGACGGCCGGGGGCGAGTGTTGTATGCTGCTGGATAAAAATACATGACTTGTGTTGCGGCGGTCTGCTGCGACAGTTTACCGATTTAAATTCCATTTTTGAGATTACACCGGCCCTCGGGGCCGAGCGACAGGAGAAATTTATGGCCAGCAGGGGCGTGAACAAAGTAATTCTGGTTGGCAACCTGGGGGCAGACCCCGAAACCCGTTACATGCCCAGTGGCGGCGCGGTGACCAATATCAACGTCGCTACGTCTGAAACCTGGAAAGACAAGCAGACCGGTCAGCAGCAGGAGCGCACCGAGTGGCACCGGGTGGTGTTCTTCAACCGCCTGGCAGAGATCGCCGGCGAATACCTGCGCAAGGGTAGCAAGGTGTACCTGGAAGGCTCCCTGCGCACCCGCAAATGGCAGGACAAGACGACCGGCCAGGATCGCTTCACCACCGAGATTGTCGCCGGCGAAATGCAGATGCTCGACAGCCGCGGGGAAGGCGGCTTCCAGCCGGGGCAGGGCGGTGGCTACGGCCAGAACCAGAATCAGGGGGGCGGCTTTGCCCAGAACCAGGGCGGTTATCAGGACGAGTACGCCCAGGGCCGCTCAGCGCCTTCGCCGATGGCACCGGGCAGCCAGCAGCAGGCGCCCCAGAACCAGGGCGGCAACCAGCCGCAACCCCCGGCGGGCGGTTTTGACAACAGCTTCGACGACGATATTCCCTTCTGATTGGATCTGACTTCGAATGCCCATGCACCACACCGGCTATCTGCCGGACTCTGTTGCGGTCATCGGTGCCGGTAACGCCATCGACAGCGTCCTGCACAAAGGGCTGCAGCGGGTGGGTTTCCGCACCCAGCTGCTGACCGCGTCGGAGATCGACCAGCTGCGCCCCGGAGCCCTGGTGCTCAATGCTGCCTGCTGTGGCGGTGCGGCGCACATGGCTGAAGCGAAAGAGGCCTGCGAGCGCCTGTTGCAGCAGGAGTTTCACGCCCTGTTGCACTTGTCTTCCTACCGGGTTTTTGCCGGTGGCCAGCGTAAAAAGCTGGATGAGGAAGATCTGCCGGATCCGGACAGCGAAAGCGGGCGCAACTGGCTCGAATGTGAGCGACTGCTACTGAACCACGCTGAGTCGAAGGGCAATGTCAGTATCCTGCGCCTGGGCTGGCAGGTGGATCGCGGTGAAAAGGCGCTGTTGGGGCGGGTGATCGGCGGGTTGCTGGCGGGCAAGCCGGTCAGGCTCGACGATACCAGCAAAGGCAGCCCGGTGACGGTGGCGGATATGTCGCGGGTGGCGGTCGCCATGATGCAGCAATTGGCCAGTGGTGGCCCGGTATCGGGCGTTTACCACTACGGCGCTGCAGATCAGTGTACGGCAATGGAGTTCGGTCGCGAGGTGGTGGACCGGGTGCGATCACTCTACGGCGAAGAGTTCGAGGCGGAGCTGCTGCCATTGGAAGAAGAGCGGGCCGATAGCTCGGCGATTCTCAGCTGTTGCAAGGTAAGAGATTCGTTTGGCATCCAGCAGCGCAGTTGGCGCCAGGGGCTGACCCGTCAAGTGGAATTGTGGCTGGAGCGCATGCAGCAGGCGAGTAATTGACCGCTCCCGCAAGTTGACGCTGAGGTTCCCATTTCCACAGAACCAAAAACGGCGAGCCAATGGCTCGCCGTTTTTGTATCCGGTGTTTCTGTGCGATGGCGAGGTGTCGTCACACCTTATCGAACACCAGGCTGGCATTGGTACCGCCAAAGCCGAAGCTGTTGGACAGCGCGCGACGCACTTCCGTCTCACGCAGTTCGGTAACGAGATCCAGGCCCTCGGCGGCTTCGTCTATTGTTTCCACATTGGCGGAGGCCGCAATAAAGTTGTTCTGCATCATCAGCAGGGCATAAATGGCTTCCTGCACACCGGCGGCACCCAGGGAGTGGCCGGTCAGGGATTTGGTGGAGGCGAACGCCGGTACCTTATCGCCGAATACTTCCTTCATCGCCCGCAGTTCCGCCACATCGCCCACCGGAGTGGAGGTGCCGTGGGTGTTAATGTAATCCACACTGCCATCCAGTCCCTGTCCGTCCATGCCGGCCAGCGCCTGCTGCATGCAGCGGGCAGCGCCCTCGCCACTGGGGGCCACCATGTCATAGCCGTCGGAAGTGGCACCGTAACCCACCAGCTCGGCGATGATATTTGCACCGCGGGCCTTGGCGTGTTCCATTTCTTCCAGCACCACACAGCCGCCGCCGCCGGCAATCACGAAACCGTCGCGATCGGCGTCGTAGGGACGGGAGGCTTTGGTGGGAGTGTCGTTGTACTTGGATGAAAGCGCGCCCATGGCGTCGAACAGGTGCGTCAGGCTCCACGCCAGCTCTTCACCGCCGCCGGCGAAAACGATGTCCTGCTTACCCATCTGGATCAGCTCGGCACCATTGCCAATACAGTGCGCGGAAGTGGCGCAGGCGGAGGAGATCGAATAGTTGACCCCTTTGATCTTGAATGGGGTAGCGAGACAAGCGGATACAGTACTGCCCATCACCTGGGGAACCCGGAAGGCGCCCACGCGACGCACACCCTTGGTCTTCAGGATTTCTGCAGACTCGATGATAGCGGCGGTGGAGGTGCCACCGGAACCCATCACCAGCCCGGTGCGCGGGTTGGAAATGTCGGACTCTTCCAGCCCGGACATGGCGATGGCTTCGGCCATGGAAATGTATGCGTAAGCGGCGGAGTCGCCCATAAAGCGCAGCTGCTTGCGATCAATATGTTCCTTGATATCAATATCCACAACGCCCGCGACCTGGCTGCGCAGGCCCAGTTCCGCATATTCATCCATATAGCGGATGCCGCTGCGGCCGGCTTTGAGGGAGGCCAGTACTTCCTCGGTGTTATTGCCGATACAAGAAGTGATGCCCATTCCGGTAATTGCTACCCGGCGCATAGTGATCTCCAGTAAAGCTTGTTCAGTGAGTTTTTATTGTTGTGCACGGACATTGTTGTGCCCGGATTGACAACAGAATTAAAAGTTGTCGGTGCGGGTGAAAAGGCCAACCCGGAGGTCCTTGGCGGTATAGATTTCGCGGCCGTCTACCGCCACGGAGCCATTGCCAATGCCCATCACCAGCTTGCGCTCAACCAGGCGGCTCATCTGGATATGGTAAGTAACCTTCTTGTTGGTCGGTAGGATCTGGCCGGTAAACTTTACTTCGCCGCAGCCCAGTGCGCGACCGCGGCCGGGGTTGCCCTTCCAGGCCAGAAAGTAACCGAGCAGCTGCCACATGGCATCAAGGCCGAGGCAGCCGGGCATGACCGGGTCGCCGGGGAAGTGGCAATCAAAGAACCACAGGTCCGGGGTGATATCCAGCTCGGCAATCAGTTCTCCTTTCCCGAACTCGCCGCCATCTTTGGAGATGTGGGTGATGCGATCCAGCATCAACATGTTGGGTGCGGGTAGTTGGGCGTTGCCCGGACCGAACATTTCTCCCCGGCCGCAGGCCAGGAGTTCGTCACGGGTGTAGCTGCTTTTTTGAACAAAATTACTCATTGGGTCCCCGATTCTGGGCATTTTTACACGAGCCGGCATTCTAAAGGCTAAGGGTAGCTTGTCCAGTCAGTCAGTACCCTTTTTGTGACTGGAAAAGTCCCTTTCAACCATTGACCCCTGATAGTAACCCGGTTTTATGGGGGAGTGAGCGACAACTTCCCATCGCCGTGCCAGACTGATTCTTGTCATCATTTTGTGATAACTTGCAGAAAAACGGCATAGTGTTGTGCCAATTTGTCGTTCAAGGGGGATAAATGCTCAAAAAATGTCTCTTCCCTGTGGCCGGTTACGGCACGCGTTTCCTGCCCGCGACCAAGGCGATGCCCAAAGAGATGCTCCCGCTGGTAAACAAGCCCCTGGTGCAATATGGCGTAGAAGAGGCCATTGAGGCCGGGCTCACCGAAATCGGCTTTGTGACCGGGCGCGGCAAGCGCGCCATCGAGGATCATTTTGATACCAACTTCGAACTCGAACACCAGATTGCCGGCACCGGTAAAGAACGTTATCTGGACAGCGTGCGTTCGGTGATCAATGAGGCCAGCTTTTCCTACACCCGTCAGGGGGAGATGCGCGGTCTTGGGGACGCCATTCTCCAGGGGCAACGCCTGATCGGCGATGAGGCCTTTGGCGTGGTACTTGCAGATGACCTCTGTCTGCACGATGCGCTTGGGGTGCTCGGTCAGATGGTGCAACTTTACAAGCAGTTTCGTTGCAGCATTGTGGCGGTAGAGGAAGTTCCGAAGGAACAGATCCACAAATTTGGCGTTATTGCCGGCAATGAGATCAAGCCGGACCTGTACCAGGTCACCGACATGGTGGAGAAGCCCGCAGCGGAAGATGCCCCGAGCAATATGGCAATCATCGGCCGCTATATCCTCACGCCGGATATTTTTGATCTGATCCGCCAAACCCCGCCGGGTAAAAATGGTGAGGTACAGATCACCGATGCGTTGCTGGCACAGGCCCAGCAGGGCTGTGTGCTGGCCTATCGCTTCAAAGGGCGCCGCTTTGACTGCGGCTCCGTGGATGGCTTTATCGAAGCCACCAATTTCGTTTATGAAAATGTATACCTGCCTGGAGAAAAAGGCTGAAATGACTGAGCTTACGTGTTTTAAAGCTTACGACCTGCGTGGTCGTGTTCCCGACGAATTGAATACGGATGTTGCCTACCGTGTGGGCCGCGCATTTGCCCAGTTTCTGGACGCGCGCCGCGTGGTGGTGGGGCACGATATCCGCCTGACCAGCGCCGAGCTCACCGACGCGCTCGCCAACGGCCTGCGCGACGCTGGTGCTGATGTATTCCACATTGGTGAATGTGGCACCGAAGAAATTTACTTCTCCACTTTCCATGGCGACTTTGACGGCGGTATCTGCGTGACCGCGAGCCACAATCCGATGGATTACAACGGCATGAAATTCGTGCGCGCAGGTAGCCGTCCGATCAGTGGCGATACCGGCCTGTTGGATATCAAGCGCCTGGCGGAAGAAAACAACTTTGCGGAAGTCGAAAAGCGCGGCGAACTGCACTCCTATGCGCACCGTGAAGATTTCGTCAAGCACCTGCTGGGTTATGTAGATACCTCTGCATTGAAGCCGCTGAAGCTGGTGGTCAATGCGGGGAACGGTGGTGCTGGTTCGGTGGTGGATGCACTGGCGCCGAGCCTGCCGTTTGAATTTGTGCGTGTGCACCATGAGGCGGATGGCAATTTCCCCAACGGTATCCCCAACCCGATCCTGACGGAAAACCGCGAATCCACCGCAGCGGCGGTGCGTGAAAGTGGAGCGGATTTCGGTATCGCCTGGGATGGTGACTTTGACCGCTGTTTCTTCTTTGATGAAAACGGTGATTTCATCGAAGGTTACTATGTTGTCGGCCTGCTGGCGGAGGCTTTCCTGGTCAAGCACCCGGGTGCCAATGTGGTTCACGATCCGCGTCTGACCTGGAATACCGAGGATATCGTGCGCGCTGCTGGCGGTGAGCCGGTACAGAGCAAGACCGGCCATGCGTTTATCAAGGAGCGGATGCGTAAAGAAGATGCAATTTACGGTGGTGAGATGAGTGCGCACCATTATTTCCGTGATTTTGCCTATTGCGACAGCGGCATGATTCCGTGGTTACTGGTGGCGGAGCTGGTGAGCCGTGCCGGCAAGCCGTTGTCTCAGTTGGTGGGGGAGCGTATGGCGGCTTTCCCTTGCAGTGGTGAGATCAATTCCAAGGTGGAAGATCCGGCAGCGCTACTGAAGGCGGCGGAAGAGAAATATGCCGATGGCGCCAACAGTGTTGAGCATGTGGATGGCCTGAGTGTCGCCTTTGATGATTGGCGCTTCAATCTGCGTATGTCCAACACCGAGCCGGTGGTTCGCCTGAATGTGGAATCCCGTGGGGATGAGGCGTTGATGAAGGCCAAGACCGAAGAGCTGCTTGGTCTGATTCGCGGGTAGTGGGTTTTGGGCTGGTGCTTCGTTGTGACTCCTGTTGCACTTTGTAGCGGGGTTTAGTGGCGGCCCTGCTATCCGGGTACTGCCTCGCGAGACACGCCGTGAACCCATCCATGGGGGCTCTTCTAAAACGTCCCTGTTTTAGAAGGTCTCGCAAGGCAGTACCCGATATCAGGGCCTTCGCATTACAGTTTCGTGGTTTACACAACCAGTAGTAGGTTGGTGGGGCGAAGTCAAAAATCTGATGCGAAGGTAGGGTGCCGGGTGGAAGGTTTCGAAAGCGTCAGCGACAGGGACGTCGCTGACGCAGCGTACAGGGATGTATTCACAGCGGTTTCGAAACCTTCCACCCGGTGCCCTGCCGCCACCAAATGTTATAAAGGCCCCAACAACCAAAAAGCCCCGAATTCACTCCGGGGCTTTTTCCTGCGTGGTGCGCTGGGCTACACGGTCCGCTCAATCGAAAATTCCGCCAACTGCCGCAGCGCAGTCTTGTATTCACCTTCCGGCAAAAACTCCAGCTTTTCCAGCGCGAGTTTTACCTCTTTTTTGGCGCGGTCAAAGGTGTAATCCAGCGCACCACAGGCGTCGATGGCAGCCACAATCTCGGTCAGTTTCTCAGAACTTTTCTGTTCGATGGCTTCTCTTACCAGTGTCGCTTGTTCGGCAGTGCCGTGCGCCATTGCATAGATCAGTGGCAGGGTGGGTTTGCCTTCCGCCAGATCGTCACCCACGTTTTTGCCCAGCTCTTCCGAATTGCCGCGGTAGTCCAGCGCATCGTCCACCAGCTGGAAGGCAGAGCCCAGATGGCGGCCGTAGAGCTTCAGGGATTCCTGTTGCTCCGCAGTGCAGCCCGAAAGTACCGCCGCCGTCTCACAGGCCGCCTCGAACAAGGCGCCGGTCTTCTTGTGGATAACGTTCAGGTAATTGGCCTCGGTCACCGCCGGGTCGCCCGCGTTGACCAGCTGCTGTACCTCGCCCTCGGCGATAGTGTTGGTGGTGTCCGACAGAATCGACATGACGCCCATATTCTCAAGCGCCACCATCATCTGGAATGCGCGGGAATACAGGAAATCGCCCACCAGCACCGCCGGCGCATTGCCCCATTGGGCATTGGCGGTAAGGCGGCCGCGGCGCATATCCGATGTGTCTACTACATCGTCGTGGAGCAGAGTCGCGGTGTGGATAAACTCGATAATGGTGGCGAGACCGATATGGTCGTTGCCCTGATAACCGGCCGCGCGGCTGCACAGCAGTACCAGCAACGGGCGCAGGCGTTTGCCGCCGGCTTCCACAAGGTAGTGACCGATGTTCTCCACCAGGGGAACGTCGGAGTGCAGTTGGTCGAGGATATGCTGGTTCACGGCCGCGAAATCGTCGGCGGCTACCTGGTGGAAAGGCAACATGCAGGGTTCCTTATACTGCGATTCAGACAAAGATGGTTTCAGATCGGCGGCAAGCCTATCCGTTTTCGGGGCGCGCCAAAAGGATGGGGGGTGCCAAAAGCGGCTATTGTATCAATCGGGCGGATTGATTAGAATCTGCGCCCCGCTCGATCCGGGTGCGTCCGCTATTTATGGCGTCGCGTCGGGTCACCGGAGCAGGAAATGATGTTTAACATCTGTTTGTTTTATAACACGGCGCAAGCTCCCAAAATGCTGGCTGTGCGGTCACAGACCCCGCCGCTGCTTCGTGTCGTCCATATCGGAGCATAGTAATATGTACGCTGTAATTGAAAGCGGTGGCAAGCAGCACCGTGTTGAAGAAGGCGAGGTTCTGCGCCTGGAAAAGATCGAAGTCGCCACCGGCGAATCTATCGATTTCGACAAAGTTCTGATGGTTGTTGATGGTGATTCCATCAACATCGGCGCCCCTGTCGTGGATGGTGCCAAGGTGACTGCTGAAGTGTTGAACCACGGTCGCGGTGAGAAGGTGAAAATCATCAAATTCCGTCGTCGTAAGCACTCCATGACTCGTCAGGGCCACCGTCAGTGGTACACCGAAGTCAAAATCACTGGCATCAAAGGCTAATCACCAGGTAATAGAAGAGGAGTAACTACTCATGGCACATAAGAAAGCTGGCGGTAGTACGCGCAACGGTCGCGATTCCGAGAGTAAACGCCTGGGCGTTAAGCGCTTTGGCGGTCAGGCTGTCTCTGCAGGCAGCATCATCGTTCGTCAGCGTGGCACCAAGTTCCACGCCGGTGTCAACGTTGGTATGGGCAAAGATCACACCCTGTTCGCTACCGCTGATGGTGTAGTGAAGTTTGAGGTGAAAGGCGCCAATAACCGGAAGTTTGTTTCCATCGAAACAGCCTGAGTGAAACTGAAAAGCTGCTGCGCAAGTGCCTGACAGCGCCCGGCGGTGCTCACAATGCTCACGTACTATAGTACGCTCCGCTTGTTGCGCTCCGGCGGGCACCTCAGTCATTTGCTCGCTACGCTTTTCAGCGTCCCTCAGCGGTCGCCAAAAAAAGAAGCCCCGCAATTGCGGGGCTTTTTTGTTTGATCTGCCGCAAATTACACTGAAGACCGGTATATCCGGTAAGTAGAGTCATGAAATTTGTAGATGAGGCGCCAATCAAGGTGCAGGCCGGCAACGGCGGTAAGGGCTGTCTGAGTTTTCGTCGTGAGAAGTTCGTCGCCAAGGGCGGTCCCGACGGCGGTGACGGTGGCGACGGTGGTTCCGTATATCTGGTGGCCGATGAGTCACTCAACACCCTGGTGGACTACCGCTATCAGCCCAACTACCAGGCCCAGAATGGCGAGCCCGGACGCGGACGCAACTGCACCGGTGCCAAGGGCGAAGATCTGGAGTTGAAGGTGCCAGTGGGCACTACCGCCATAGATGAGGACACTGGGGAGACCCTGGGGGACCTGCTGGAGCACGGGGAAAGGCTTCTCGTCGCTCAAGGTGGATTCCACGGCCTGGGGAATACCCGTTACAAGTCCAGTACCAATCGCGCCCCGCGCCAGACCAGCCCCGGCTCTGAGGGAGAGCGGCGCCAGCTCAAGCTGGAGCTCAAGGTGCTGGCGGATGTCGGCATGCTGGGCTTGCCCAATGCCGGCAAGTCCACCTTTATCCGCGCCGTTTCCGCAGCCAAGCCCAAGGTGGCGAATTACCCCTTCACCACCCTGGTGCCCAATCTCGGCGTGGTGAAGGTGCAGAAATACCGCAGCTTCGTGATTGCCGATATCCCCGGGTTGATCGAAGGGGCCGCCGAAGGCGCCGGTCTGGGCATCCGCTTCCTCAAGCATTTGACCCGCTGCCGTGTGCTGTTGCATTTGGTGGATCTGGCGCCGTTTGACGGCTCTGATCCGGCGCAGAATGCGTTGTCTATCGAGCATGAGCTGGCGTCGTTCAGTCCCACCCTGGCC
The DNA here is from genome assembly GCF_020991125.1 of Microbulbifer celer. Classification (NCBI taxonomy): domain Bacteria; kingdom Pseudomonadati; phylum Pseudomonadota; class Gammaproteobacteria; order Cellvibrionales; family Microbulbiferaceae; genus Microbulbifer; species Microbulbifer celer. Next base: position 2,805,454 of record NZ_CP087715.1, on the reverse strand, counting down.
AAGCGCGAGCGTTGGCTGGTGCTGAACAAGACGGATCTGGTGCCCGCGGATGAGCTGGAAGAGCGCTGTCAGTCAGTGATCAATGCGCTGGGCTGGCACGGGCCAGTATTCCGGGTGTCGGCAATTCGCGGTGAGGGCACCGACGTGCTCAGTGGTCAGTTGATGGACTACCTCGAAGAGCGCAAGCAGCAGGAAGAGTTGGATGGCGAGCTGTTCGAGGCCGAGCAGGCCGCACAGCGCCAGATGCAGGAAGAGGCGCGTGAGCGAATCGAGGAGTTGCGCCTGGCGCAGCGTGCCAGGCGCAAGGGTGCGAAAGAATCTGACGAGGATGATGAAGATTGGGACGACGATGACTACGACGTCGATGTAGAATATCGCCCCTGATTTATGGCTTCCACCAGTGCAATATCCTGAAGGAAGCCCTTCTCACACGAGGAAGACATGGACTCCATCTCGGCTCGCCAACAGTTGTCTGCCAGCAAGCGCTGGGTTATCAAGATCGGCAGTGCGCTTTTGACGGACAACGGACGCGGTGTCAATCGCGCCGCGATCCAGAACTGGGCCGGTCAGATTGGCGCCTTGCGTCGGCAGGGTATCGAGGTGGTGCTTGTTTCTTCTGGAGCGGTGGCCGCGGGGATGGATCGCCTGGGCTGGCGCAGGCGGCCCGAGTCGGTACATCAGCTGCAGGCCGCGGCTGCGGTAGGCCAGAGTCACCTGGTGCAGGTGTACGAGCACGCCTTTGGCCAGTACGACTGCCGCACAGCCCAGATTCTGCTGGATCACGATGATCTCTCTAATCGCACCCGCTATCTCAACGCGCGCAGTACCCTGAAAACGCTTCTATCCCTCGGTGCGGTGCCGATCATCAACGAAAACGACACCGTGGTGACCGATGAGATCCGCTTTGGGGACAACGACACTCTGGGGGCCTTGGTGGCCAACCTGGTGGAAGCGGATGTGTTGCTGATTCTTACCGATGCCGATGGCCTGTTTACCCAGGACCCCAGGGACAATCCGGATGCAGAGTTGGTGCGCGAGGCGGTGGCGACAGATCCGAGGCTGGTGGCCATGGCCGGGGATTCCCGCAGCGGGCTCGGTCGCGGCGGTATGTCTACCAAGGTGCGGGCAGCGCAGCTGGCGGCGCGCTCCGGTGCGTGCACGGTAATCGTCGGTGGTGCCATCGACTCGGTGATCGAGCGGGTGGCCACAGGTGAGAATCTGGGTACTCTGCTACTGCCCGAAGCGGACCCGCTGGCGGCGCGCAAGCGCTGGTTGGCGGGGCAGTTGCAGGTGCGCGGTGAGCTGGTGTTGGATGCCGGTGCGGCGCGCGCGCTGCGCAGCCAGGGCAAGAGCCTGTTGCCGGTAGGGGTGACGGCGGTCAGTGGCCGTTTCCATCGCGGCGAGCTGGTGAGCTGTATCGGTCCCGGTGGCGAAGAGGTCGCCCGTGGGCTGGTAAATTACGACAGTACCGAGGCGCAGCGGATTCTCGGGCAGTCCTCAGCGGAAATTCTGGAATTGCTGGGGTACCGGGATGACGATGAACTGATCCACCGGGACAATCTGATTCTGCTGTGATTTTGGGCGCGAGGGTGTTCAGAATTTTGTGTCATTTCTTTACTATCAGCAAAAAATCCGGTTTCCCTGATTGGATAACCGGATCTTCCGAGGTGCGGCCTTAAGCTGCAATTCTTAAGTCAGCAGCATTACGCTATCTGCCGGCTGTTGGTTAGGAGCAGGGAGAAGGGGGGGTGGGGTTAGTTGGGCATTCTTGGATAACGAATGTCCCTGACTTCTCGGGAATGTAGTAATCAAACAGAACAATTACCACATTGATGGTGTTGCCATGTGAATCGCTCACCACTCGAACTTGTAGATTTTCAAGCCCTCCGGCTTCCAGCGGGACGCTGTTATTTGCTTCATCTAGCACTTCTAGTATATTTACGTCGACTTCGCCGTTTCCAGTTACTGTGTACTCGAAAAATATTCGTCCTCCTGACTCTAGCTCGATTACGTACTTGTTTTCGAGCTTGTCCGGAAGTATTCCGAGCGCGTGACTTACATCTTCGACCTGCCTAAAGATCGAACCTGCTTGTGTTTGGTTGTCGAGATAATCTCTAAAATCTGCTTTGCAGTAAGCGCAATTTACAAAGCTCCATGCGTTTTTGATAACGTCTTCAGGCACTTTACCTGATTTGAAAAATTCACTTAGATTGTTCATATGTGCAACCAAGGAGTCCGCTAAATTTTGGATCCTTGAGGGGGTCTGAATTTCTTCAGTGCGGGGTACTACACCTGTTCCGCCATGGCCTGGCGGCGTTGGTGGAAGTGGAATCCACTCAACTGTACCTGAAAAGGACCACACCTTTTGGTTGGGGGGGTCAATAATGTGAATTAATGCGGTGTCCTTGGGAGTTAAATTATCCGCGATCCACGTGAGGGCCATTGTGTTGGCTTCATCCTTGGTGCATCCATTGCAAACATCCTTCCATTCTATACTTGCTGCAGAAGCTGATATCGGTGTTAGTAGCAGCGCTGCTATTAAAAGCGTCATCGCTTTAATCATGGGTACTCCTTTTAATGCTAAACATGTTGATAATCGTTATCAACATTTGAAGTGTATTTTAGTCTTTTGCAGATGTGAAGCCGTGTGTAATGGGTTGTAATGAGTGTGGATGTTCTTGGGTGTATGGTGCTGGTGTGCAGAATGTGGCGAGTTGGGGGTCAACAAGATCTCAAAAAAATGAGGGCACTCTCATGAGTCGGGGCGAAAAGTCCCGCACAACTTACTTCCTCAGCAGGCTACTGCTTAGCCCACTCGGGCTACGGTGCACTTCGTCTTTGAATCCGGGTGTTAGTAAGTATATTTCGCTAAGAATCTATATCTGCTAGGAAAGTCACTCTCGGACAGCTGAAGGGCAGATTCTACCCACTCAACGGGAATGTTCTGCGTGAAGGTGCTCAGGTCGCAGAAGGACTGGAGGGAGTTGATATCGAAGAAGGGCTGTTGGAGAGACACAAAAAATCCGGTTTCCTTATCTGGAAACCGGATTTTCCGGCGGTCGGGCCTACGCTGCAATGCTTAAGTGAACAGCATTACCGCGATGCGGGGCTTTTTGCGTTCAGGAAGTGGTGCCTCAGGCAGCCAGCTTCTTGATCTGGGCGTTCAGGCGGCTCTTGTGGCGAGCAGCCTTGTTCTTGTGAATGATGCCCTTGTCAGCCATGCGGTCGATGACCGGAACGGCAGCCGCGTATGCGGTTTTGGCTTTTTCTGCATCACCTGCATCAATGGCCGCAACTACCTTTTTGATGTAGGTGCGCACCATGGAGCGCAGGCTGGCGTTGTGATTGCGACGCACATCATTCTGGCGCGCGCGTTTCTTCGCTTGAGGTGAATTGGCCACCGGTTGCTCCTGTCTGGAATCTGTAAAACTCGAACTTCGGGCCGGGGGCCCGTTTGGGACGCGACATTATCCCCAGCACTGGTTGTTTGTCAACCGCTCTCGGGGGTTGTTTGTGACCGGCCCCGTTTCGCCGTGTGACTGCCGTTATTTGAGGAGTCTACTGAGGAGTCTACGGCTCATTCCCGGGGCAGGTCGCTGGGTAGCTCCAGGGAGAATACGACGCCTTGCCCATCCTCTCTATTGCTGGCTTTGAGGCTCCCCTGATGGAAGTCCGCGATCAGGCGTGCGATGTGCAGCCCCAGGCCCAGGTGGCCGGCCTTGCCGCCGTCGTCGCGGACGGAAACCAGAGAGTCGAACAGTTTCCGGCCGAAACCTTCCGGCAGCAGTGGGCCTTGATTGCTCACCGCAAGGACATAACCCCGTTTGTCGCGAGTCAGTGTCAGCGATATTTTGCTGCCCTCGGGGGCAAAGCTCACCGCGTTGTCCACCAGCTTGTCCAGCAATTGCGCCAGGAGTTCCGGTGCGCCGTAACAGGGCTGTGGGGAGGGGGGGCAATTCAGGGCAATACGGTGCGCGGGGTGTGCATCGGCGTAGCTCTGCGTCAGGACCTGCAGCAGGTCGGCGAGGTCGAACGCCTCTTTTTCGGCTTGGCTGATGCTCGCTTCCAGATGACTGGCGGCGGACAGGGCGTTGAGGATCGATGACAGTCTGGCGCCACCGTCTGCGGCCCGTTCCGCGTATCGACGGCTTTCCTGGGACAGGTCGCCCGCACTGAGATTGTCGAGAGACGAACGCACCACCGCCAGTGGCGTGCGCAACTCGTGGGAAAGTTTGCTGGCCAGACTGCGCAGGTACTGGTGGTAGTGGTCCAGCTCTGCCAGCAGGCTGGCAAAGGAGCGATTCAGCGCGCCCAGCTCGTCGCGGATAAAGGGTTTGGGGAAGTCTCCGCGCAACCTGCCGCTGGCATCCACTGCATTGCTGGCAGCGCGCTGCAGGCGTCGGATCCGCCACGAGAGCCAGCTGGCATAGCCCAGCAGCAACAGTAGCACCAGACCGGCGGCGCCGGCAGTGATCAGCCACAACCGTCGCGCGGCGGATTCGGTCAGGGATTGCAGGGCGTCAGCGGACTGGCTGGCAATGACGCGTCCCAGAATCGGTCGCTCGATGATTTCGTCGGCGCGGGTGATGACCGGCACGCTGACGGCGCCAATACGGCTGTCGCTCCCGGCTGTAGAGTCTGGCGCCGCGCGGAACCACTGGCCAGTGGTTTCGCGGTTTTTTGTCAGTGCATCCGGATAGTTGTCGTCGGGCAGGGGTGGCAATGCCGGTGTGTCCAGGATCTGGCGATAGAACCAGTCGCGCAGCCAGGGGGTGCTTTCTTTTGGCGCGGAGTCGTCTTCTTCCGGCGGGAGCAGGCTACCGGTTCGGGCGAGGATAAACCCCTCTTGGTCCACAACGGTCAGCTCAAGATCCGGGCGGGCAAAGTGCGTCAGTTCCTGTTGCAGGGCGGGCAGGCGTTCCACCAGCTTTCCGGGGCGCCCGTCCGCGGGCAGCGTGCTTGCTTCCCGCGCCGGCGGGCCGCCGCTGCTGTCTGCGCGATCGATCACGCGCAGTGCCAGTTCGCCATGGCTGAGTGCCGCGGGCAGGGTCAGTTCCAACTGGTAGCCGCGGGTGGAGGCGGACCAGCGTCCCCGCAGGCGCAGTTCCCGCTCGTATTTGCCGCGGCGGGGATTGAACCACAGGGCTTTTACCGGTCCCTGGCTGGCTACCGGAAGAATATAGCGTTCGCGCGCGGTGAACACTTCCACCAGGTCGCCGCTGGCCGGCAGTGTGCTGCGGGGGTCGTGATAGCTGGGGGTGCGGTCTTTGACTGTCAGCAGCAGATAAATCCGCTGTGCATTTTTGCCCAGTGTCACCTGCGCCAGCGGTTCGCCGTCTTCGGCGATTAATTGGCGCGGCTTGAACTTCTGCGCGCGCCATTCGCCACCGTAACCGTCCACAACCGGCGGTTGCGGCAGGGGGTTCAGATACAGTTGGGCACCCGGCGGGCGGCCGCCGCGTTCCGGGTCCGGGGCGATTAGTTGCGGAGCGCTGGCGAGGCGAGCGGCGATGGCGTTGCCGGTTGCCTCCAGGGTCTGCATCTGTCCCTGGGTCAGGGCGGCATCCACGTGACGCAGGTACTGGCAGCCCGCCCAGGGCAGGGACAGGGTGATCAGGCTGAGAAGGAGCAGTTGGCTGCGCAGTTTCACAGGGATACGTTCTTGATAATGGTCACTTTTGTGTTTTGTTTCAGGCCTGCCAGCGGTAGCCCATACCGTAGGCGGTGCTGATGGCGTCAAACTCTGGATCGATACTCTGGAACTTGCGCCGAATGCGTTTCACGTGCGAGGTGATGGTGTTGTCATCCAGTACCACGCGCGCTGCCTCCATCAGTTGACTGCGGGACTTTACGTGCCCCGGTCGCTTGGCGAGGGCGTGGACGATCCAGAACTCGGTTACGGTGAGGTCCACCAGGGTCTCCTGCCAGTGGCAGTGCAGGCGCGAAACATCCAGGGTGAGATCGCCCTGGTTGAGTGTTTCGCCGTCATCGCTCTGGGACTGCATCATGGAGACCCGGCGCAGCAGGGCGCTGATGCGCGCCTGCATGTGGGGCAGGGAGATATCCTTGGTGAGGTAGTCGTCGGCACCGAGGCGCAGCCCGGAAATGATGTCCAGCTCCGAGTCCCTGGCGGTAAGAAACAGGATCGGCAGGGTTGGTGCCATGGCGCGCAGCTCCCGACACAGATCAAAGCCACCTTCGATTTCCGCCCCCAGGCCAACATCAATGACTGCCAGATCCGGCAGGCGCTGCTGAAACGCAGCCAGTGCGTCCGGGCGGGTATGGTAGAGGTTCACCTGGTAACCGGTGCGGCGCAGGGCGTCGCGGTAGTTTTCGGCGATGGCGATCTCGTCTTCAACGATGGCGATTGTGGGACTGGTCATGGGTTGTGTTCCGGCACCGTGTAATAAGTCTTGTATGGCGCAAAATCATGCCCGAACTCTGGGGCGGCTGGCAAAGATTGCCGGCAAATAGGGTTGAAGCCTGTTGGGAGATGATCGCCTGTGCAGTGATTTTGGGCGTTTGGCTGGGGTATGAGCGCGCGTAAAAAGCGTAGTCACAGGCGGAGCAAAAAGGCGCGCAGCGTCGGCCGCGCGCAAGCTACTACTTACAGGGCAAGTACTACTGGGGCTGGATTACTGGCACAGCCACTTTTGTAGAGCGGCTGTGCCTGGTTTGGGGCGTCGAGGCCGGTTTAGACGTCAATTAAAAGGTGCCGGCGACGCTCTGGTCTGTATGGGACTCGGAGGTCAATGAGTCGAAGGTGCCGAAGTGAATGTCCACCCGGCGCTCCAGGGCGTAGGCATCCAGATCACCTTTGTTGGCCTGTGACTGGCTGGCACCGAGAGCGTGACGCTCTATGCGCTCAGGGGCCACACCGTAGGCTTCGAGTGCGCGCTGTACACTGAGGGCGCGTTGGTCTGAAAGCACATTGTTATAGCCGTCACTGCCGCGAGGGTCAGAGTGGCCTTCCAGGTACACCTTCATTTGCGGGTGACGGATCAAAAAGTCGGCCATGGCGGCGACCTGGCGCTCCTGGGCTTCCTGCAGTTCATCGTCTCCGGTAGTGAACAGCATCTGAAAGCTCAGGCTGTCAAGCGCCAGTTCCTGGGCATCGTTGGCGGACAGGCGTGCAGCGTCCAGCTGTTGTGCCAGATTGCCCAGTTCAGTACGGCTTTCGGTCAATTGGGTTGCTAGCATGTCAGCCTCTTCTGCTTGCTTGATCTGTTCGCCGAGCCAGGCGCCGCCCAGTGCTCCGGCAATAAAGCCGACCGGACCACCGACAGCGGCGCCCGCAACGGCAGCGCCGGTAAATACGGTGGCCTGCTTGGCCGGGGTGAGAGCAGAGCTCTCGAATTCTTTTTCCACGCCAGCCTCTGAAGCGGCGGCACTGTTCACGGCCAGACCATTCAGGGCCAGGCTGCTCAGGGTTGCTGCCATCAACATCTTTTTCATGATCGTGTTCCTTGCGATTGTCGGATTGAAATGACTGCTCTTTGTGTCCGGTCGGGATGAGTTTCCCTCTCCGGTTGAGTGTCATTTAACCCCCGCAAGGAGGCGCTCACGTGGCGTGGATGGGGCAAATTCCGCAGCAATTATGGCGAAATGTGGCAGTGTGCCCCGAAACCCGGTTCAGGCTTCTACGCTTTGGATGACGTTACTGCTGGCGGCGACGATAGCGGTGGTCACGGGGTTGGTCTATCCGCACCCGAACCCGCTGGGGACGCGGCCCCATGGCTACCACGGCGTACAACAGGATCGCCAGTACCAGTGCGATAATCAGCGCATTGATGGTCATTCCATTTCTCCTCTGTTACCGCCTGTCCCTGCGGCTCGCCAAATGCATAACCTGAGTATAGTTCCGGTTGGCGTCAAAAGTAGGGTTGTGACAGTGCCGCCCGCGATTGGTTTTATTCGAGCCTGCCGGCGGCGACCGCTGGTGGAGCGCGGTGAATAGGGTAGACTTGCCGGCCATTCACTCAGGAAGCGGAGTTTTGGCATTGAGTACGCCCGAGCAGCGGAATTCCGAGCAATTACCGCCCGGATCGGAAAAGAAAGATAGCCCCCGGCGCGGCCTGCTGCACGGTACATCCGTAGTGGGGAGCGCCACCATGCTGTCTCGGTTTATGGGGCTGGCGCGGGATGTGGTGTTTGCCCGCCTGACCGGCGCCGGAGACGCGGCAGACGCGTTTTTTGTTGCGTTCAAGATCCCGAACTTCTTCCGCCGGCTGTTCGCCGAGGGCGCCTTTGCCCAGGCCTTTGTGCCGGTATTGGCGGAGTATCGCCAGAAGGGGGGGATTGCCGCGGTGCGGGAGCTCAATGACCGGGTGGCCGGTGCCCTCGGTGGCACCCTGTTGTTGGTGACCCTGTTCGGCGTGCTGTGCGCGCCCCTGGTGACCGGGCTGTTTGCCTTTGGTTGGTGGTGGGGCGGCGATGAGCCGCAGAAATTTGCCCTGGCGACAGAGATGCTGCGCATCACCTTTCCCTACCTCATGTTGATATCGCTCACCGGCTTTGCCGGCGCGGTACTGAACAGTTTTGACCGCTTTGCCATTCCGGCACTGACCCCGGTACTGCTGAATCTGGTCTTGATCGGCGCGGCCACGATTGCCGCGGGCTGGTTTGAACCTTCGGTGATGGCGCTGGCCTGGGGGGTGCTGGTCGCCGGGGTTGTGCAGTTGTTGTTCCAGATCCCGTTCCTGATCGGTCAGGGCCTGTTGCCGCGGCCGCGCTGGGATTGGCAGTACCCGGGGGTGCGCAAGATCCTGCGCCTGATGGCACCGGCCATTTTCGGTGTCTCCGTTACCCAGATCAGCCTGGTGCTGGATACCGTACTGGCTTCATTTCTGCCCACGGGATCGGTGACCTGGTTGTATTTTTCCGACCGCCTGACCGAATTGCCCCTTGGGGTTTTCGGGGTGGCGGTGGCCACTGTGATCCTGCCCAACCTCTCCCGCCAACACGCCGGCGGTGATCCGCGACTTTTCCGGCACACGCTCGACTGGGCCCTGCGCAGCGTGACACTGATTGCGCTACCGGCTGCCGTTGCCCTGTTCGTGCTCGCCGAGCCGCTGCTGACGGTGTTGTTCCAGTACGGCAAGATGACCCCGCGGGATATGGAAATGGCCGCCTGGTCACTCAGGGCGTATACCTTTGGCCTACTATCGTTCATGCTGATCAAAGTGCTGGCACCGGGCTATTTCGCTCGTCAAGACACCGCCACCCCGGTGAAATTCGGACTGATCGCCATCGCCTCAAAAATGGTCCTGAGTCTGTTGTTTGTGATTCCCCTGAACCACTATTTCCAGCTTGGCCACATGGGCCTGGCCGCGGCCACCGCCGGGCAGGCGGCCATCAATGCCTGGTTGCTGTATCGCGGTCTGCGCCAGGGGGGGGTCTATACACCGGAGGCGGGCTGGGGGGGCTATCTCCTGCGCCTGTTGCTGGCCAACCTGACCATGGCGGCGGTGCTGCTCGCATTTCTACACTACTGGCCGCAATGGCACGAATGGCCCTGGTGGCAACGGGTATGGCGCATGGGGACACTGGTAGCCGCCGGCGGTGCCGCATACGGACTGACCCTGCTCGCCAGCGGTCTGCGCCCTCGGCACTTCCGGGCCACATCCTGAGGTCAAAATCCGGTATACTGCGCGGCTTGGTTTTGCAAGGGTGAGTAGAGCACTGTGAACGAGCAACGGGAGCTGATTCGCGGGTTGCACAACCTGCGGCCGGACCACCGGGAATGTGTGGCCACCATCGGCTCATTCGATGGTGTTCATCTTGGCCATCAGGCCATCATCAGTCAGTTGCGGGCCCGCGCGGCGGAGCACAAACTGCCGGCGGTGGCGATCATCTTCGAGCCGCAGCCGCACGAGTACTTTTCCGGAGAGAAGGCCCCGGCGCGCCTGATGCGTTTCAAGGAAAAGGTACTGGCACTGTTTGAGGCGGGCGTGGACCGGGTGTTGTGCCTGCAGTTTAATGAGCGCCTGCGCAGCCTCTGTGCCGAGACATTTGTCCAGCAGGTGCTGGTGGATGGGCTGGGGGTGCGTCACCTGGTGGTGGGAGATGACTTCCGCTTCGGTTGCGACCGCAGCGGCGACTATACCTTGTTGCAACAGGCAGGTGCCCAGGCCGGCTTTACTGTGGAAGATACGGCTACCCTGGAGGTCGCCGGTGAACGGGTGAGCAGCACCCGTATCCGCAAGGCGCTGGAAAGTGCGGACTTTGCGCTGGCGGAACAGTTGCTGGGCAAGCCGTACCGGATCACCGGTCTGGTAGCCCGCGGCCGCGCCCTGGGGCGCCAGCTGGGAGCGCCTACCGCGAATGTGCGTTTGCACCGGTACCGCTCGCCGTTGGTGGGGGTGTATACCGTTACCGCCAGGCGTACCGATGGCAGTCCGATGGCGGGCAGCTGTATGGAGGTGGCGGGGGTGGCGAATGTGGGGTTCCGGCCAACTGTGGAAGGCGAGGGCGCGAAGCCGTTGCTGGAAGTGCACTTGTTTGATTTCAACGGCGATCTGTACGGCCGTGAAATAGCGGTGACTTTCTGTCACAAGCTGCGCGATGAAGAGAAGTTTGAGTCGCTGGACGTACTCAAACAGAAAATTGCGGAAGATATTGAGAACGCGAAAGCGTGGTTTGCCAACCGCAACTCAAACTAAATTAACGACTCCTCTGCATCAAAATATTCAGTACTTTGATGCGAAGGCAGAGCGCCGGGCATCAGTTTTCAGGAGCGTCGCAAACAGGATGTTTGCGCCGCAGCTTACATGGATGTATTCACAGCGGTCCTGAAAACTGATGCCCGGTGATGTGCCGCCACTGTACTGGCCAGGTATGGGCCCCGGAGCAGGACGTTGGTGCTCTGCTCCTTACCCGGTGGCGCCGGAGCACTGGGTATCAGGTTTCAAAATCGCTGCGAGTACATCCATGTACGCTCCGGCGGTGACGTCCCTGTCACCGACGGTTTTGAAACCTGATCCCCAGCACTCCAGCTTAAATTTTCAGTCTTGTACTTCGTAAGCGGAATAGCGCGGAGTGCGGCTGGGTGAATAGTGAATTGATTCTCGAGCTACAACCGAAGTAGATAACCAATGACCGATTACAAAGCGACCCTGAATCTGCCGAAAACCGACTTCCCCATGCGTGGCAATCTGCCCAACCGGGAACCGGAGATTCTGAAGAAATGGCAAGAAGGAAAGCTCTACGAAAAAATTCGTGAAGCCCGCGCCGGTCGTGAGCAGTTTATTCTGCACGACGGCCCTCCCTACGCTAATGGCGATATCCACATCGGTCACTCGGTTAACAAAATTCTGAAGGACATCATCGTCAAGTCGAAAACCCTCAGCGGCTTCGACGCCCCCTACGTGCCCGGCTGGGACTGCCACGGCCTGCCCATCGAACATAAGGTGGAGCAGAAAGTCGGCAAGGCCGGCGTGAAGGTGGACCACAAAACCTTCCGCCAGAAATGTCGCGAATACGCCGCCAAACAGGTGGAAGGCCAGAAGAAAGACTTTGTTCGTTTAGGTGTTTTTGGCGAGTGGGACAATCCCTATCGCACCATGGACTTCGAATTCGAAGCCGACATCATCCGCGCCCTCGGTCGCGTGGTGAAAAACGGTCACCTGGCGCGCGGCTTCAAACCGGTTTACTGGAGCGTGGTGGGCGGCTCCGCCCTGGCGGAAGCAGAGGTGGAGTATCAGGATAAAACCTCCTTCTCCATCTACGTCAAGTACCCGGCCACCGAAGAAACCGCGCTGGCCATTGCCGACGCCGCCGGCGGTCATGCCGGCGATGGCGACCTGTCCGTAGTGATCTGGACCACTACGCCCTGGACCCTGCCTTCTTCCCAGGCCGTGTCTGTGCACGCAGATCTGGAATATGTGATTGTGCAGGTTGGCGGTGAGCGCCTGCTGGTAGCGGAAGAGCTGAAAGACGCGGTACTCGAAGCCGCGGGCCTCAATGGAGAAGGCGGTGAAGTCGTGGGTCGCATTCGCGGCGCGGCGCTGGAGCACCTGAAAATCCAGCACCCGTTCTACGACAAAAAGCTGCCGCTGATCCTCGCCGATCACGTCACCACCGATGCCGGTACCGGCTGTGTGCACACCGCGCCGGACCACGGTCCCGACGACTTCAATGTCGGCAAGCACTACGGTATCGAGACCCTGAATTACGTGGACGACAACGGCGTCTACCGCGATAGCGTGCCGCTGTTTGCCGGCGAGCACGTGTACAAAGTGGACGGCAAGATTGTCGAGCTGTTGAAAGAAAAGGGTGTTCTGCTGTTTGAAGATAAACTGGTGCACAGCTACCCGCACTGCTGGCGAACCAAAACGCCGCTGATCTATCGCGCCACGCCGCAGTGGTTTATCAGCATGCAACAGAATGACCTGTTGGATCACGCGCAGACAGCCGCCGACGCCGTGGAGTGGATCCCCGGGTGGGGGAAAGCGCGCATCGATTCCATGCTGGATGCCAGCCCGGACTGGTGTATCTCCCGTCAGCGCACCTGGGGTGTGCCCATTGCCCTGTTCGTGCACAAAGAGACCCACGAGATTCATCCAGATACCCCGGCGCTGATGGACAAGGTCGCAGAGCTGGTAGAGAAAGGCGGCATGGATGTCTGGTTCGACCTGGATGCCAAAGAACTGCTGGGGGATGAGGCAGAGCACTATCAGAAAGTCACCGACACTTTGGATGTGTGGTTCGATTCCGGCGTGACCCACTATGCGGTGCTGGGGCGTCGTGACGCGCTGCGCTTCCCGGCGGATCTGTATCTGGAAGGTTCCGACCAGCATCGCGGCTGGTTCCAGTCGTCTCTCAAGACCTCCATCGCCATCAATGATTGCGCGCCCTACAAACAGGTACTGACCCACGGTTTCACCGTGGATGCACAGGGCCGCAAGATGTCCAAGTCCATTGGTAATACCGTGGCCCCCCAGGATGTGATCAACAAAATGGGTGCGGACGTATTGCGCCTGTGGGTGGCGGCAACCGACTTCAGTGGTGAGATGGCGGTCTCCGACGAGATCCTGAAGCGCACCGCCGACTCCTATCGTCGCCTGCGCAACACCGCGCGCTTCTTCCTGTCCAACCTTGCGGGCTTTGAGCCCGATAGAGATCTGCTGCCGGCGGACGAACTGCTGGCGCTGGACCGCTGGGCACTGGATCAGGCGGCCCGACTGCAGGACGAAATCATCGCGGCTTATGATCGCTACCAGTTCCACCAGATCTACCAGAAACTACATAACTTCTGCGTGGTAGAGATGGGTGGCTTCTATCTGGACATCATCAAGGATCGTCAGTACACCACGCAGGCGGACAGCGTTGCGCGACGCTCCGCGCAGACCGCGCTGTACCATATCGTGCAGGCATTCGTGCGCTGGGTAGCGCCGATCCTGAGCTTCACTGCAGAAGAGCTGTGGCAGTTTGTGCCCGGAGAAAACGGCGACAGCGTGATGCTGGCGGAATGGTACCAGCTCCCGCAAATGCCGCAGGACTCGGTGATGGATTCCGATTTCTGGGATGCCATCGCCGATGTGAAAACCGCCGTGAACAAGGTCCTGGAAGAGCAACGAGCGGCGGGGAACATTGGTGGTTCCCTGCAGGCGGCGGTGACTCTCTATGCGGATCCTGCCCTGCTGGAAAAACTGGACGCGCTGCAAGATGAGTTGCGCTTTGTTCTGATCTGTTCCTCCACCTCGGTGCAGCCGTTGTCCGATGCAGCCGGTGCGGAAGAAACCGAGCTGGCGGGCCTGCGTGTCGCTGTACATAAAGTGGATGCGCCCAAGTGTGGCCGCTGCTGGCACTTCCGTGAGGATGTGGGCAGCAACAGCGAACACCCGGAGCTCTGCAGCCGCTGTGTGGAGAATGTCAGCGGTGCCGGCGAGGAGCGTCACTATGCCTAATAATTCGGGGCATAAAATCTTCAGCAGCCCGCTGCGCTGGTACCTGCTGGCACTGGCGATTATCGTGATCGATATCGTCACCAAGGTCTGGGCGGTGGACCAGTTTATGTACGGCCCGGCGCTGCAGATTATTCCCGGGTTGTTGCAGTTCACCTATGCAGAAAACTACGGTGCGGCGTTCAGCTTTCTCGCCGATGCCGGCGGCTGGCAGCGCTGGTTCTTCGGCGCCGTCGCGATTGGATTCAGTGCGGTGGTGATCATGTGGATCTGGCGACTGCCCGCGGTGAAGCGCTGGGAGCCTACCGCGCTGGCGCTGATTCTCGGTGGTGCCCTCGGCAATCTGTGGGATCGGATCCTGCTGGGGTACGTGCGCGATTTTATTTCCGTGTACTACGGCAATTGGCATTTCCCGGTATTCAACGTTGCCGATATGGCGATTACCGTGGGCGCGGCAATGCTGGTCATCGAACTGCTTTTCTTCAAAGATCGTAGTGACGAAGGTTCAGAAAAAAGCGCCGAAGTGTAGGTGTAGAAGGGTAAAAGTTCAGAGCAGTATTATGAGTAACAATGAAATCGGCGAGCATAGCCGCGTGACCCTGCACTTCAGCCTCAAGCTGGATGATGGTTCCGAAATCGACTCCAATTTCGAAGGTGAACCGGCCACATTTATTGTGGGCGATGGCAACCTGCTGCCGGGGTTCGAGCGCGCGCTGTTTGGTCTCAAAGCGGGCGATGAAGCCGAAATAGAGATTCCCCCGGAGGCCGGATTCGGTCAACGCAACCCGTCCAATATCCAGAAAGTCCGCCGGGATCACTTTTCCCCGGACATGGAGCTGGAAGAGGGGTTGGTGGTTTCCTTTGACAATGGCAGTGGTGAACTGCCCGGTGTGATCAGCGAAGTGAGCGAGGACGATGTGACCGTCGACTTCAATCACCCTCTCGCCGGTCAGACCGTATTCTTCACCGTCAAAATTCTCGAAGTGGCCTCGATCAACTGAGGCCCGACCAGAGCGTAACTCTTATGCAGATTCGTCTCGCCAATCCCCGTGGATTCTGTGCCGGTGTAGACCGTGCCATCGATATCGTCAATCGCGCCCTGGACGTGTTCGGCGCGCCGATTTATGTGCGTCACGAAGTGGTTCACAACAAGTTCGTCGTGGACAGCCTGCGTGAACGCGGTGCGGTGTTTGTGGATGAGTTGGAGGAAGTGCCGGATGATGTCATTGTCATTTTCAGCGCCCACGGTGTTTCCAAAGCGGTGCAACAGGAAGCGGCCAGCCGCGGCCTGAAAGTCTTCGATGCCACCTGCCCACTGGTCACCAAGGTGCATATGGAAGTGAGCAAGTTCAGCACCGACGGCAGTGAGTGTATTCTCATCGGCCACGAAGGGCACCCCGAGGTGGAAGGCACCATGGGCCAGTACGATACCGGCAATGGTGGAACCATTTACCTGGTGGAAGACGAGCAGGATGTGGCGAAACTGGAAGTCCAGAATCCGGATGACCTGACTTTCGTCACCCAGACCACGCTTTCCGTGGATGACACCTCCCGAGTGATCGACGCCCTGCGGGCCAAGTTCCCCAATATTCGCGGCCCGCGCAAAGACGACATCTGCTATGCCACCCAGAACCGACAGGATGCGGTCAAACAGTTGGCGTTGGAGTGTGATCTGGTACTGGTCGTGGGCAGCCCCAACAGCTCCAACTCCAACCGCCTGCGGGAATTGGCCGAGCGTTGTGGTGCCGAGGCCTATCTGATTGATGGTTCGGACTGCATCGACGCCAGCTGGCTGGCCGGGAAAAATACCGTAGGTATTACCGCCGGCGCCTCAGCGCCGGAGGTACTGGTGGAGCAAGTGATTCAGAAACTGCGGGATCTGGGGGCCAGTACCCCGGATGAGATCGCGGGTATTCCGGAAAATATCAGCTTCAGTCTTCCCAGGGAGCTCCGGTAAAGCCTTTCCAGCGAGCTCCGGTAAAGCCTTCCCGGGCGGTCAAAATACAGGCGGGCGCCCTGCCCGTCTATCGTCTGCGTACTACCGTTTGTCGGCGTTGCCCTAATGCCGTGACGGAGTCACTTCCATCTATTCTCTGAATTGATATAAAGCAAAGCAATAAAGCCTTTTTAAAAGTGGGCCAGCTTCGCCCCTGTTCCAGAGTAGATCAATAATGGATAAGACCACTCGCCAGAATGGCTTCACGCTCGTTGAGTTGATGGTCGTCATTGCCGTCCTTGGCATTATCCTGGCCATCGGTGTTCCCTCCTTCCGCGCCATGATCCAGGACTACCGGATCGTTACCACTACCGACGAAATCAGCAGCGTACTCCAGTTTGCCCGGGCAGAGGCCGTGCGCCTTGGTGGGGGCGTTGGGGTCAAGGCCGTAGGGGACGATGTGGCCAACGGTCTCAGGGTATTTGAAGACGCAAATGCAAACGGAAGTTATGACGCAGGAGAAGAGGTTCGCGTTTTCAACATAGAGAACGCAAACCTGACGCTGGCCTCAGATGTCGGCGGCATTGATACGGCGGACCTCGAATTTATTTTCAATGCGCGCGGAGAACCCGATATTACCGATACCCTCAACCTGGGGATGTGTGACGAGCGGACAGGAAATTATGGCCGTCAGTTACAGATGTTGGTTTCCGGTGCCGTTCGGTTGCAAAAAAACACTGCGTGTTCCAGCTAGGACTGGAGGGGGATGAAAATGAAAAAACAACAGGGCGCTACGTTAATAGAAGTACTGATATCTGTGCTGGTCCTTGCCGTTGGCCTGCTGGGTGTTGCAGCCACTCAGACACTGTCGTTAAAAAACGGTAATGGTGCAAACCAGCGCTATATGGCTGCCCTGGCGGCGCAGGAAATTGTCGAGCGCATGCGCGCAAACCCCGCAGGCCTAGCACAGGGCGGTTACGACGGCACGGTAGATGGAAAGGAAACCGCGAAAAGCTGTGCGACAGCCTGTAATGTCAGTGACTTGGCGAGCATGGATCTCTATGAATGGGACCAATTACTGCAGACGAACTTACCTGCATCCACCGGGACCATTGCCCGCAATGGTGATGAAGTTACGGTAACGGTTGCCTGGAAGCAGCAGCATACCGGGAAGAATCTCGGTAGCTCTAAAGGTGGTACTGAAGACACGGACTTTGTGATGACGGTGGAGCTTTGATATGCGAATGATGACAAAGCAAAAAGGGCTTTCACTGGTAGAGCTGATGATCGGTGTCCTGCTTAGCTCTCTGCTGCTGTTGGGGGTTCTGCAGGTGTTTCAGAGCAATACCAGTACTTCTCGCACGCAGACAGCCTTTTCGCGCATTCAGGAAAGTGGCCGCTTTGCGGTTGATATGCTGAGTAAAGAAATCAGGGCGGCCGACTACTGGGGCTGTGCGCCCGATCAGGAGAGCATCGGCAATACTCAGACAGGCTTTTTTGGCACTGTCGGAGCCGATGGTGTGCAGGGGCGGAATAACGTTGCCGCTGGGCAGAAGGTGGGAGAGAAGGACGTAGTAGCAGGCACCGATGTGCTGATTATCAGTAGCTCTGTTGATGCCTGTGCGGGAGCGGGACGCTTGCTTGATCCGGCAAGTGCGCTGTTGCCGGAAGTCAGTGGCAACTGCCCGATTGCAACCGGAGATGTTGTGTTAATCGCAAACTGTCGTGCCGGGGATGTAATTGCCATCACCGGTGTCAACGGTGCGTTGGGCGAAGGGAACCGGGTAATCTCGCACGGTTCTACTTTGCAGGATGCCTACGGCGCGGACTCGAAGATCCTGAGACCCTACCAGCATACATACTTTATTGCCGAGGGCGCGCCGGGAAGCAACTCCCTTTTCATGCGCGATGAAAATGGCAATACCCAGGAATTGGTGCCGGGCATTGAAGACATGCAGGTCAGCTACGGGCGCGATACGTCTGGCGATGGGATTGTGAATATCTGGCAGGCAGCGGAAGCGAATCTGAACAATATGGCGCAAGTGACCGCCGTTAAGCTACAGCTGTTGGTGACCAGTGATGAACCGGCAGGCGTCGATACACAGACAATTACCGAATTGGATGGCACTGAGACAACCTACAGTGACGGGCAGTTGCGTAAACTCTACGTCGCTACCGTGAAGGTGCGTAATCGCGGGAGAATGTAATGAAAAAACTTTCCAGTCAGCAGGGTGCGGTGCTTATTGTCAGCCTGATTATTTTGCTGGCGCTGACCATGATCGGCGTTTCCGGCGCCCGCAGTGTGATGATGGGCGAGCGTATGACGTTTGCTTCCAGGGATGCAAAGGTGGCCTTGGAAGTGGCGGAGTCCGTTGCGCGACAGGGAGAAGCCCATATCGATGCATTGACGGATATCAACGGGTTTGGCACTACTGGTTGGCGACGCGCTGCCGGTGAAGGCCCCAATGATCTGTTCGATAGTGCAACCTGGACTGATGCAAACTCTCAAGAAGTTGAAGTTGGAATGACTGGCCCCAACGGCAGTACCAAGTTGAAAGGCCGGATGTATATCGAGCTGGCGGGGTTGGCATCGGATGATTCCGATGCGGCGAATGTGGATATGAGTGCCGGAAAGCCAAAGCAGGAATTTCCGGATATTCAGGTGTTCCGCATTGTCTCCCGCGGAGTGGGCGTCGGCGGCACCGAGCGCATTATCATCACGCACTATGGTCGCGCCCTGTAAGGTAATGATAAGAATTCAGAAATAGAGACCGATTACTTATGAAACGGAATGATCAAATTACCTTGCGAGTTTCTTTCCGATCTCTGATTGCGGCATTTTCACTGACGCTAGCAACCAGCGTTTCTGCGGCGCCGGGTGAGCTGTCGGATGTGCCACTTTACACCCGTGGTGGTGCTGAGCCGAATATTATGTTTGTGCTTGATTCCTCGGGTTCTATGCAGGGAGAGATTTGGCCTCCGAGTGATTACGAAAGCGAAGCTGATTATGGGACTTGCTCAAACCCTATATCAAACACTTACACAACGACCGAAGAGCAATGGGTCTGGCCTCAAGGCTGGGTTGAAGTTGAAGTGGAGCGAAATCACAACTACGAAATAAACTTTCGAGTAAATCGTACCGATGGGAGTGTCCAATTTAAAGTAGATGATGGCGGAGGTTGGCGCACTTGGAATAACTCCAGCAATTGCTTCGACGAAGACGACGATTACCGCGCTTGGATACATGCGTATGGTGATTATGGTAATTATTATTACACGGGTAGTGATCCACAGTTTGGCGATTACAGGGATGAATCCGCTAGCGGTAAATTGCTGAACTGGTATTTCTCTGAGCTGAATGATGCGGGCACCTATGTCGCGGCAAAATTTCTAGGCGCAGACGGTGACGCCGCCCGCTCTAAGGTTCCTGTAACTCGAACGGATGTTATGAAGGCGTCGGCAGCAGAGCTGGTAGCGGGGCTTGAAGACGTTCGGGTGGGCCTTATGCAATTTGACGGCTCCGGTAATGCAAACGGAGGCGAAATGCTGGCCGGGCTGACCAGTGTAAGCGCAGACACGCGTGATTCGTTGCTGTCAGCGATTGCTACTATCGGTGCTAACGGGGGAACGCCACTGGGAGAAACTTTTGAAGACGTCGGACGTTACTTTATTTCTGGATATGAAAACGAAGAATTATCGATTGTTCAGGAAAGTTGGCAAGGTGTCACGACGGAAACCAAAAATGGCAGCGAAATCTTCGAGAGTGAACCTATATGGAATGGCGTGGCTAAACCGAACCGCACGGTTGAAGGCGGAGCTATTCAATACTATTGCCAGAAAAGCTTTATGGTCGCGCTCACCGATGGGGAGCCGACTAGTGATAGAAATGTCAGTTCGGAACTCGAGGATTATGATTATAATTGCGATGGTATAGATGGTTGTACTACGGGCAATGATGAATCTATGGATGACGTGGTCAAGGCTTTATACGATATGGATTTGCGGCCCGACCTGAAAGACGCAGATGATCAACCGGTACAACATAATATTGCCAGTTATATGATTGGTTTTGCCAATAGTGATCTTTCAAATAGTAAAGTTTTGACAAATTCCGGCTATTTTGGAGCGGGATACCACACTCCTGAAAAGGAGTGCTCGGGATCCGATTGCTCGTATGTCTATAGCGCAGATAATGCTTCACAGCTGGCTGTCACCTTCAACCAGATTATTAATAAAGTCCGTGCCGTTGTCGGTAGCTCCAGCTCCGTCGCTTTCAACTCCACTTCTCTGGAGGCGGGCTCCGCTATTTTTGCGGCAAGTTTTGATAGCGGTGACTGGAGTGGTGGCTTGTCTGCACTGGGGCTGGATGACGAGGGGGATATCGACTTTGATGCAACCTGGAATGCGGGGGATATTCTGGACGATATGGATCCCGATGAACGAGTAATGCTGACTTATAGGCCCGGCACCGGCGGGGTTCCATTTACTGTCGCAGGACTTGATTTTGACGGCAGCGATGGGGATACGGAAGCGGACCTGAACATCAATACTTCCAGTGGCACTGCCGTCGAAGATGATCGGGCGTCGGAGCGGATTGCTTATCTGCGGGGTGACCGCAGTAATGAAGGCAATAGTGCGGATGAATTCCGGCAGCGCGGCGGCGTATTGGGGGATATCGTCAATTCGACTCCGGTCTATGTTGGCGCACCCGATGCCGGCTGGGCCAGCAAAGACTTCCCCGAGGCCGCTTCTTACGCAGCGTTCAAGAGCCAGAAAAGCAGCCGTACGCCGGTAGTGTATGTGGGGGCCAATGATGGCTTTCTGCATGGTTTTAATGCAACGACTTCGGGCGCGGATGCGGGTAAAGAGTTGATTGCGTATTCCCCGGCAGTGCTTGCCAGCACAGGGCTGGAAGAGGGGCTGCACGCACTGACGTCACAAAACTACCTGCATAAATATTATGTGGATGGTACGCCGACGGTGGTCGATGCGTATCTTGGCGACGGCGGTAATGGCGCGTGGAAATCAGTGCTGGTGGGTGGCCTTGGTGGCGGTGGTAAGGGATATTTTGCGCTGGACGTGACCGATCCCTCCAACTTCAGCGAAGATAATGCTGGCAGTATTGTGTTGTGGGAGTTTACAGACAGCGATAACAGCAACCTGGGTTATACCTTCAGTCGTCCGCAGATTGGCCGTATGCCCAATGGAAAGTGGGCTGCCATCTTTGGCAATGGTTATAACAGCCATACCGGTGATGCTGGCTTGTTTATCGTATATCTGGACGGCAGTGGTCATGTTTACCTGTCCACCAGTACCGGCAGCAGTGCAGACAAAAACGGTCTATCCACACCTGCAATTGTAGATGCGGACCTGGACGGCACAATCGATCGCGTATACGCCGGAGATCTACGCGGTAATATGTGGGCGTTTGATGTTGATTCTACCGTGGCAGCGGAGTGGACTGTGGTGAATAGCGCTGGTACAGCCACGCCTCTGTTTACGGCTTCTGGCGAACCGATCACCGCCGCGCCATTGGTAGCGAGAAATACCGCTTATAAAAACGGGGCTTCACCGAATCTCCTGGTGACCTTTGGTACCGGTCAGTATCTGACAGAGCAGGATACGACAGATACAACCGCCGGTGGTTTTTATGCGGTGTCGGATAACGGCTCGTACGGCCTGAGCAAAAGTAACCTGATTGCGCGCACGATCAATAGCAGCCTGCAGGATGGCAACCGAACACTGACGGGTACATCCCTGAACTGGAGTACCAGCAGGCTGGGTTGGTATATCCAGTTGCAGCCAGGCAGTGCGACCCAGGGTGGCGAGCGGGTTGTGGCGCGCCCTGACTTATTGCGCAATATCATTTTCTTCAACACCATTATCCCCACCGGGCAGGTCTGTTCTGCGGGGGGGCACGGCTGGCTGATGGATGTGGATATCCGCACCGGGCTCCCGCCGGAAGGTGAAGGCGTGTACGACGGCAACGGAGACGGTGTTATCGATGAAGATGACGCGGCGTATGTTGGTGAGCGGGTTGACGGCGGGATGCCCAATGGCTCGGGCTTTTCCGGGGGCAATCAATATGTTCCGATTACTGATGGTAGTATCGATCCCAGACCAGTCGATCCCCCGGCCGGAGATAGGGTGGGGCGCTTGTCATGGGAAGAATTGACCCCGGATTAAGAATCTCCTGAAGCAGCTGCGTTGCATCAGTGACACCGGATATCCAGACAGAATTGAGAAAAAAGTTGGACACACGTATGAAAAAACAGCATGGGTTTTCCTTGATTGAGCTGATGATTGTAGTGGCAATCATCGGTATCCTCGCGGGGATTGCCTGGCCTTCCTATCAGGACCATGTGCAGGCTTCTCGTCGCGCGGATGCGCAGGGGGCGCTGATGGGGCTGGCGCAGGCGATGGAGCAGTATTTTACCGAGAATGGTACCTATACCGGTGCGGCTGACAATAACAATGTTCCGCAGATCTTTGCCACCGAAGCTCCATTGGACGGCGGTACCAAGTATTATAATTTGCGGGCGATCGTCGCTAATGACGGCGGTTCTTATGATTTACAGGCGCAGGCAAAGGGCGCGCAAGCGGATGATGGCAATCTCCTTCTGAGATCAACCGGCGAGAAAGGCTGGGATCGAGGGGATGATGGGAAATTTGGTGCCAGCGATATGTGCTGGAGTAAATCCTGTAGCTGATCAGCCGGGTGCTGTTGCGCAACTGAGGTTGTCCCCGCGACCTGTTTCCCGCACTCCATCACCGTCCTTGTCTTTACCGACATAGGGGCGGCCGATGGCGTTCAGGATGATCGTCCAGCCGATCTCTTCCTCTCCGCTGGGTGGACAGTACGCAAAATGTCCACTTTGCGCGGGGGTAGTACCATCTGGGCGAAAAGTGATATAGCCGGAATTATTGAAGGCCCTCCAACGGAGGGAGCCCCCGGAATCGGCACCCGAGAATATTTTCTCTATCGTCTCGCCGGTGTCCCTCTCCCCATCCCCATCCGGGTCGGCGAACAGAATGGCGCCTGACGACCAGTCGTTTCCGCAGCTTGCATCAATACCCCGCGGGCAAAGGGTGTATCTCTGCTGCTCGCTATAGGCCCGGGTTCGCATGAGAATCACTAAGTCAAACAGCTCGCGGGCTTTTGCCTCACTGCGGTAGCGTCGCACAAACTCCCCCATGGGAGGTACGGCCAGGGAGATTACGATGGCAAGGATCGTAACGGTGATGATTAGCTCTAGTATGGTAAATCCCGGTTGACGTTGCATGGCGTGGCTTCCTCATCCTTGAGTGCGCCTCAGCATATCAGGGATTTTTGAGAAGCCAATCACAGTCCATTACAGTACGATCGTGCTGATTTTGGGGCTGGCAGCCTGCTAATCTTCCATATCCAGTTTCTTCAGCCGATACCGTAAAGACCGAAAGCTGATCCCCAACTTCTGCGCCGCCGCCGTCCTGTTCCAGCGGGTTTCTTCCAGCGCTTTTTCCAGCGCCTTTTTCTCGATGTCCTGCAGGAATTCATCCAGCGATTCAAACGTTGAAGATGAGAACTGACCGGGGTACATATCATTGCCCCCCAGCCTGACACCGTCTGCCTCTTCCATTAATCCGGAATTTTCATGCAGCTTTGCTGAGACCGGGTCCAGTTGTAAATCTTCCGGTCTGATTGTTCTGCCATCGCAGAGCGCGAAGGCTCTTTGCAGAATGTTTTCCAGTTGCCTCAGGTTGGCGGGGAAGGAATAATTCTGCAGAGTGTTGAGGGCGTCCTGAGTGATTCGGGGCGTTGGGTTACCTGAGGATGCTGCCACCTCTCGCAAAACACTTCTGGCCAGCATGGGGATGTCTTTCTGGCGCTCTCTCAGTGGTGGAACTACCAGTTCGATGACATTGAGCCGGAAATAGAGATCGCTGCGTATCCGGTGAGCTGTGGCCGCATCCACCAGACTTTTGTGGGTGGCACTGATAATGCGAAGATCCAGCGCATGTTCCCGGTTGGCACTGGGTGAGTAAATCTTTTTGTTTTGAATGCACTGCAAAAGTTTTGCCTGCAGTGCCTCAGGCAGCTCGGTGATGTCATCGAGATATAGTGTGCCGCCGTTGGCAGCCATCAGGGGGCCGGATTCTGGGCCTTCTGTGTGGTTGCCAAACAGGCTGTGTTCGAGTTCGGCTGGGTCTTCGGCGCTGCAATTGACGACGACAAAGGGGGCGCTTGACCTGGGGCTGAATCGATGAATCTCCCGTGCTGCCAGCTCTTTACCCGCGCCGTGCTCTCCGCGAATATGAATTGGTGCATCCGTACGTGAGAGCTGTTCTATATGTTCCTGAAGCTTCCGGGTTTCAAGAGTCTGTCCCTGAAGCAGGGCATGCCACTCGGTCTGCGGTGAGCGTTTTTCTTCCCCGAGGCGCAATGCCAGCTGAACCAGCGCACGCAGGGGTTTGAGATTGATCGGTTTGCTGACGAAATCGAACGCACCCAGTTTCAGAGCGGCGACGGCGGTATCCATATTGCCGTGTGCGGTGATCACTGCCACCGGCAGAGCCCGATCCAGGGGGCGCTGCTGGATGTCCTTTACCAGCTCGAGTCCATCACCGTCCGGCAGGCGCATGTCCGTGAGGCAGAAATCGTACTGCTTTTCCGCCAAACGCCGTTTGGCCTCCGTCACGGACATGGCGATGTCAGTGCGTACGTCCATCCGGCTCAGAGTCATCGTCAGCAGTTCGCAGATATCGGGCTCGTCGTCGACGACGAGTGCTAGAGGTTGGCTTCCGGCCATAATCTTCTTATTGGGATTTTATTTCTATTAACTTTCTGATTAGAAAACCTGTTCGGCATTGGCGAATTCTACTCTGAAGCAGCTGCGTTTGTCCTGATTGCGACAAAAGTAGAGGTTGGCTCTGGTGGCTTCACAGAGTTCCCGCGCAATATAGAGTCCGAGCCCGGCACCGGAGGAGTCGGTAGTAAAAAATGGTTCGAAAATTTTGTCCTGATGCTCAGCCGGTACTCCGGGACCGCGGTCCAGCACGTCCAGTCGCGCGCACTGGCGCTCGGCAATATAGCTGGCACATATTTCCACTTCGTGAATACCGGTGGCATTGAATGAATGCCGCAGAGCGTTCTGGCACAGGTTGGTGAGCACCTGGCCAAATTGATTGGGATCGAAGCGTGCGAAAACCGGTGAATCCGGCAGTGACAGGGAAACACGGGCAGTTTCCGGTATACCCACACAAAAATCCTCAACAAACAGTGGGAGCCACTGACAGAGGTCCTGGCGCTCAGTGACCGCTGCCTGGCGACGGGAAAGCAGCATGACGTTTTCTATAATCTGGTTCACCCGCTGGCTGTGCCTGCCAATGATATCTGTAAGCTGGCGATCCTCTTCTGCAATAGCGTCGGATTCTGCCAACAGCTGTGCGGCGTGACTGATGGCACCCAATGGGTTGCGGATTTCATGGGCGATGGAGCCGGTCAGGCGGCCGAGGGATGCGAGTTTTAATTGTTGGGCTTCCTGTGCGAGCTTGCGGCTGTCCTCCAGAAATATCAGCGTGCTGTCACTGCCGCGTCCCCGCGGCAGTGTGGTGTAGCTCGCGCGCAACTTGCTGTGGCCGGCACCGTGGATGGTGCCGGTGTGCCTGTCTTGCTGTGCAAGCAGGCCGGCAAGGTCGCGCCGGAGGACGGGGCTCAGTTCGCCGCTGGCCGAGCGGTGGCTACCCAGCATCTGCTGTGCCGCCCTGTTGGCGAGCTCCGCATTGCCGCTGTCATTTAACACCAGAACGCCAGTGCGCATCTGTGCGACGATCTGTTGGGTCAGCCGCTGCAGGTGCGCTGCCTGGCGGCTCTGGGCTTCCGCTTTGCGGTTGGCCAGGCGAATGTGGGTGGAGAGGTACTGCAGTGCACTGACGCAGGTAAACAACAGGATACCGAGGCTGCCGGCAGACACGATGTCCTGGGTCTCGGCAAAGCCTGTCACCAATCCGATCAGCTGCTGGCTGATGACCGCGATACTGGTGATGGCTGCAAGAAAAGCACCCATCCGGCGATCCAGCAGCAATGAGCCCACCGCACAGGTGGTGAGCAGCAGATATCCAACCCCCGAGTCCAGACCACCGCTGGCCTGAATCAGGAGCAGGAAGGTGAGGATGTCACAGCTGAAGATACAGACGATCCGCAGCGGCGTGGTGTGAAAGCCGCGCACAAACAGGTAGCCCAGCCAGGCTACATTGAGTACGGCGTAGGTAATGGCTGTGTTGAGGTAGAGGGTTGGGAAAAGTGTACCGACGGTACCGCGGCTGATACCGGAAGCAAATAATCCGAGCAGGACGAGACCAATAACGACCCGATACCAAGCATAAATACGTAACAGGTCGCGCTGGCGGAAGCGTAAACTTGTCTGGAATTCATGTGTGTGGCCGGCAGTGTTGTCATCACCGGCCTTTGCGGCGGTGGTATCTGATATCGTGCCCGGGGCACTATCCGGTACTGCATGCGTGGTCACTGGGTGCACTCGTTATTGTTTTATCACGGTGTTTGATGACGGAGTTTCATGTCCGAGACCCCGAGCGGACGCCGCGCAGGTTGTGCGTACAGGCGGGGTCGCTACAATAGCCGCCTCGATCCAATGGGGTATAAAGATGTCTACTTTGCAGCTAGTGCTGGCGCAAATCAATCTGCTGGTGGGAGATATTCCCGGTAACACCGACCAGGTAGTCGAAGTTGCGCGCAGGGCGCACCGGGAGCACGGTGCGGACCTGGTTCTGTTCCCGGAGCTGACCCTGAGCGGCTATCCACCGGAAGACCTGTTGCTGCGCCCCAGTATGCAGAAGCGAATCGATGCCGCATTGAAGCAGTTGAAGCAGGCTGAGTTGCCCTGTGCCGTACTGATTGGGTATCCGCGGGTGGTGGCCGGCACTGTATTGAATATGGCGGGCCTGATTCAGGGTGGGGAGCTGGTTGCCGAGTATGCGAAGCAGAAGCTGCCGAACTACCAGGTATTCGATGAGCTGCGTTATTTCGTGCCGGGGGAGCAGGCCTGTGTGGTGGATATCCAGGGGATTCCCACCGCCATTACCATCTGCGAAGACATCTGGCACCCGGAGCCGGTTGCCCAGGCCGAGCGCGCCGGGGCCAAACTGATGCTGAATTTGAATGCGTCGCCTTTCCACCGCGGCAAGGCCCAGGAGAGGCTGAAGTTACTGGCAGGGCAGGCGAAGATGGGCAAGATGCCCATTGTGTATGTGAACTCGGTAGGCGGCCAGGATGAGCTGGTGTTCGATGGGGGTTCCTTTGCTGTGGATGCAGACGGGGAGCTGCGGGCACGGGCCCCGGAGTTTGTGGAGAGCCTGCTGCCAGTGACGGTATCTGCCGACGGCAATGGTAAGGTCAGCCTGAAGCCCGGCAATGACGCCAAGCCCCTCGACGGGCTCGCTTCCGTCTACCAGGCACTGGTGCTGGGCGTGCGGGACTACGTTAATAAAAACGGCTTCAATGGTGTGGTACTGGGGCTCTCTGGTGGTATCGATTCAGCGCTGACACTGGCGATTGCCGTGGATGCCCTGGGCCCGGACCGGGTCGAGGCGGTCATGATGCCATTCCGATATACCTCGGATCTGTCCAAAAACGATGCCGCGGATCAGGCGCATCGGCTTGGTATTCACTATCGTGTCATCAGTATCGAGGGCATCTTCGATGCCAGCATGAGGGCGCTGGCCAGTGAGTTCGCTGGCAGTGAACGGGATACCACCGAGGAGAACCTTCAGGCCCGTGCCCGCGGCATGTTGCTGATGGCAATTTCCAACAAAAAAGGCGCGATGGTACTCACCACCGGCAACAAGAGTGAACTGGCGGTAGGCTACGCCACACTCTATGGTGATATGGTCGGCGGCTACAACGCGCTCAAGGACGTGCCGAAGATTCTCGTGTACGAGCTCGCTCGTTACCGCAACACGGTATCTGAAGTGATCCCGGAAACGGTCATCACCCGCGAACCCAGCGCAGAGCTGGCGCCGGACCAGGTGGATTCCGACAGTCTGCCGCCCTACGAGGTGCTGGATGAAATCCTGCGCCTGTATATCGACCTGGATCTGAGCGCGGCGGATATCATTGCCAAAGGTTTTGATGAAGCCACCGTGATGCGGGTGGTGCGCCTGGTGGATCGCAATGAATACAAACGCCGTCAGGCGGCGGTTGGGGTACGTATCTCCGAGCGTGGATTCGGCCGCGATCGTCGTTACCCGATCACCAATGGCTGGAAGGCGGGCGAGTAAGCATTCACTGCCTGCCTTGCCGGCGGGCACGAGAGGTACAACAGAGAGCTACAAAAAAGGCCCCGCAGCTTGCGCAGCGGGGCCTTTTCGCGTTCAACGGAACAGAAAATCACAGCTCCGGGGGCAGTGGCGCATCTTCTGGCCGGTATTCGGCGTTGTACAGCTCCCGGCTGTCAAAGCCGCGCGGATCTTCCTTCTCGAACAGGCCGAGGGTTACCCAGTGCAGCACGCTGCGGTCCTTGGCGCCCACGTAATACCGGTAGTTGAAGGTGCCATCATCGCGAAACACCGGATGATGGGGATAGTTGGTGCGCAATACCGCCAGCGAGGTGGACTCCAGCTGCGGCATATCCAGCAGGTTATAGGACTGCACCATCACGGCGAGCGCATCCGGAACCGCCGGAGTCTGCTGGAAGTTCTCGACCACATAGCGACCGCGATTGGCGGATGCCAGGTAGGCACCGCGCTTGAAGTAGTAGTTGGCCACGTGGATCTCGTAGCGGGCCAGCAGATTGCGCAGGTGGATCATGCGCTTCTGTGCGTCCGGAGCGTAGCGGCTTTCCGGGTAGCGCGCCATCAGCTGGGAGAAGTAGGCGAAGGACTCACGCGCGGAGCCCGGGTCACGACGGGTCATATCCGTGGGCAGAAAACGCTCAAACAGCCCGCTGCCCTCGGTAAAGGATGCCAAACCCTTCATATAATAGGCATAATCCACGTTGCGGTGCTGCGGATGCAGGCGGATAAAGCGATCCGCTGCACTGATCGCTGCATCGTTCTGATAGTCGCGGTAGTAGGCGTAGATCAGCTCCAGCTGGGCCTGCTCGGCGTAGGTGCCGAACGGGAAATTGTCTTCCAGCGCGCGCAGGTTCTTGATTGCCAGTTCCCACTGGCTGGAACGCAACTGACGCTGGGCCGCCTCGTAGAACGCTTGTTCGGTGCGGTTGCCCGTGGGCAGCCCCTCTTCCTCTTCGTCGGTGCTGGCACAGGAAACGACAAACATTGCCAGAATTGCCAGACACAGAGTTTTCCAGGCTTGCCCATTCCAAGACCTCATGGCCCCTCGCTCTATCATTATTTGACTCAACCTTATTAAACTAGCTGCCCATCAAAATTCACCGGGAGCCGAAGGGCAGCTATTTAACCATACAGCCCCGCCAGCCCAAAGTACCAGTACCCAATGAGCAATCAAATACATATCGATATCAAAGTGCCGGCAGAATGTGCCGGACATCGGTTTGACCAGATCGCAGCGGATTTGATCCCTGACTATTCACGCGCGCGTCTGCAAAACTGGATAAAGGGCGGTCAACTCACCGTCGATGGCCGCTCGGCCAAGCCTAAAGATAAGCTGTTTGGCGGTGAACAGCTGCAATTACGCGCCGAAATGGAGCCCCAGGGGGACTGGGAGGCCCAGCCCATGGACCTGGATGTGGTGTATGAAGATGACAGTCTGCTGGTAATCAACAAACCGGCTGGCCTGGTGGTGCACCCCGCTGCCGGCAATCCTGATGGCACCCTGCTCAACGGCCTGCTGGCCCACAGTGCGAGCCAGCAGAATATCCCACGGGCAGGAATTGTGCATCGCTTGGACAAAGACACCAGTGGGTTGATGGTCGTGGCGAAGACCCTTCAGGCCCAGACCGATCTTGTAGACCAGCTCAAAGCGCGTACCGTGAGCCGTCAGTACGATGCCATCGTTCTGGGTACCCTGAGTGGCGGGGGTACCGTGGAGGCACCCATCGGTCGTCATCGCCAGAACCGCCTGAAAATGGCCGTGGTGAAGGGGGATGGCGGTAAGGAAGCGATTACTCACTACCGCCTGCAGGAGCGCTTTCCCGGTCACACGCTGGTCCGCTGCCAGCTGGAAACCGGCCGCACCCATCAGATCCGTGTGCATATGGCGCATATCCATCATCCGCTGGTGGGAGATCCGCTGTATGGTGGGCGTAACAAGCTGCCGGCCGGTGCTACTGCAGAGCTGATCGAAGCCCTGCAGCATTTCCCCCGCCAGGCCTTGCACGCGGCAGAGCTGGCATTGATTCACCCGGCAACTGCCGAGCCCATGCACTGGTCGGCACCGATACCGAAAGATATGCTGGACCTGCTCGTACTGCTGCGGGCAGAAAGTCATTAAAGTCATCAATGCGTGTTCAGGAAAAGGAACCATAAGGAAACACCATGTCTGCCGATCACTATCTGAAGCCCGACTGGCCAGCACCGGCAAGTGTGCGGGCATGTTTTACCCTGCGCCACGGCGGACACAGTGCAGGCGCCTATGCCGCGTTCAATCTGGGAGACCACGTCGGGGATGACCCGGACGCCGTCGCGGCCAACCGCGCCCGGCTGCAGCGGGAACTGAAACTGCCCAATGCACCGCAGTGGTTGGAACAGATTCACAGCGACAAGGCAGTGGAAGCAAAAGGCGATGGCCAGGTGCGCACTGCCGATGCCAGTTTTACCCGAGACCGGGGCGTGGTCTGTGCCGTGCTGACGGCGGATTGTCTGCCTCTGCTGGTGTGCAATCGCAATGGCAGTGAAGTGGCGGCGATTCACGCCGGGTGGAAAGGACTATGTGGCGGAGTGATCCGCGCGACCATTGCTGCGCTGGAGAGTAAACCCGAGGAGCTGCTGGTATGGCTTGGCCCCGCCATCGGTCCCCAGGCGTTCGAGTGTGGCGTGGATGTACTGGAAGCGGCGTTTGAATCTGCTATGAGCGAATCCCACGCCGAAGCGATTTCAAAATGCTTTGTGCCCCACACCAGAAAACCGCTGCACTTCCTGGCGGATATCTATGCGCTGGGGCGTGCGGAACTGCACGAGCTAGGGGTTACCGAGATCTTTGGTGGTGACCGTTGTACCGTGACGGAAGAACTCGAGTTCTTTTCTTACCGACGGGATGGGGATACCGGGCGGATGGCGTCTTTGATCTGGCTTGAATAGGCCATCTCCTTTGATGCGGGCTTGCGGTAAAAGATAGATGCGCTGCGCTAGTCTACCCTACACTTCTGATCCCCCGCTCTCACCGCAGGGTGGATAAGCGCGGCGCATCCACTAACCTATCAGCAGCTTGAAAACCCGCCACTTGCCCGCAAATTACTGATCAGCACTAGACTGTATTCGTCATTGCGTCCCCGCGCGTCGCCTTTTTCTTTGGGCGGCGGGCTAATGATCAGGAGAGGGCAACAGAACCATGCGCATCGACCGAATGACCAACCCGTTACAGGCCGCCATTGCCGACGCACAATCCATCGCCGTCGGTCGCGACCACAACCAGATTTATCCGGAACACCTGCTGCAGGCATTGTTGGATCAACCCAATGGCAGCGTCACCGCATTTCTCAATCAGGCCGGCTTCAATCTGAACGGCCTGCGCAATGATCTGGCGAAACGCCTCGACAGTCTGCCTACCGTAGGCACACCCACCGGTGATGTGGGAATGTCCCAGGAGCTGATGCGCCTGTTCAATCTGGCAGACAAAAAAGCGCAGAAAAATGGCGACAGCTTTATTTCCAGCGAAACGGTACTGCTGGCGGCATTCGATACTGCCGCGGGCGAAGTTTCTAAAATCCTCAACGCCCATGGTGATCTGAAACATCTGCAGGACGCGATTACCAAAGTGCGCGGTGATGAGAAGGTCAACGACCCGCAGGCGGAGGAGGCCCGTCAGGCGCTGGACAAGTACACCATGGACCTAACGGCCCGCGCTGAGTCCGGCAAGCTGGATCCCGTCATCGGTCGCGACGATGAAATCCGCCGCACCATTCAGGTACTGCAGCGCCGCACCAAAAACAATCCGGTACTGATCGGTGAGCCCGGTGTGGGCAAAACGGCCATCGTTGAAGGTCTCGCCCAGCGTATCGTAAATGGCGAAGTGCCCGAAGGACTGAAAGACAAGCGATTGCTGTCGCTGGATCTCGGTTCCCTGTTGGCCGGCGCGAAATTCCGTGGCGAATTTGAAGAGCGCCTGAAGGCGGTATTGAACGAACTCTCCAAACAGGAAGGGCGCGTCATCCTGTTTATCGACGAGCTGCATACCATGGTCGGTGCCGGTAAAGCCGAAGGGGCGATGGATGCGGGTAATATGTTGAAACCCGCACTGGCGCGCGGTGAGTTGCACTGCGTCGGTGCCACCACCCTGGACGAGTATCGAAAGTACATTGAAAAAGATGCGGCACTGGAACGTCGTTTCCAGAAGGTACTTGTGGATGAACCCACGGAAGAAGATACCATCGCCATTTTGCGCGGCCTGAAAGAACGCTACGAAGTGCACCACGGCGTAGATATTACCGACTCCGCCATTATTGCCGCCACCAAACTGTCCCAGCGCTATATCACCGATCGCCAGTTACCGGACAAGGCCATCGATCTGATCGATGAAGCCGCCAGCCGTATCCGCATGGAGATCGATTCCAAGCCGGAGGAAATGGATAAGCTTGATCGTCGCTTGATTCAGCTCAAGATCGAGCGAGAGGCGGTAAAGAAAGACAAAGACGATGATGCGGCGAAAAAACGTCTGGAAAAGCTCGAAGAAGATATCGACAAGATCGAAAAAGAGTACGCAGACCTGGAGGAAATCTGGAAGGCGGAAAAAGCCAAATTAGCCGGCAGTGCAGATGTGAAGAACAAGCTGGAGCAGGCCAAACTGGATATGGATGCCGCGCGCCGCGCAGGCGACCTGACGCGCATGTCAGAGTTGCAGTACGGCGTTATCCCGCAACTGGAGGAACAGTTGAAACTGGCGTCGGACACCAGTAACGATAGTGAGAATCAACTGTTGCGCAATCGCGTTACCGACGAAGAGGTGGCGGAAGTGGTTGCCCGCTGGACCGGAATCCCGGTGTCTAAAATGCTCGAGGGCGAGCGGGAAAAACTCCTCAAAATGGAGGATGCCCTGCACGACCGCGTCATCGGCCAGGGCGAAGCCGTGGAGGCGGTGTCCAATGCCGTGCGCCGTTCTCGCGCGGGGCTTTCGGACCCGAATCGGCCGAATGGCTCCTTCCTGTTTCTCGGTCCCACCGGTGTGGGTAAAACCGAACTGTGCAAGGCACTGGCGGAGTTTTTATTCGACACCGAAGATGCCATGGTGCGCATCGACATGTCTGAGTTTATGGAGAAGCACTCCGTCGCGCGGCTGATCGGTGCGCCTCCCGGCTATGTTGGTTATGAGGAAGGCGGTTATCTCACCGAAGCAGTACGGCGCAAACCTTATTCGGTACTGTTGCTGGATGAGGTGGAAAAAGCGCACCCCGACGTTTTCAATATTCTGTTGCAGGTACTGGAAGATGGTCGTCTGACCGATGGCCAGGGTCGGACCGTCGACTTCCGTAACACCGTGGTGGTAATGACGTCTAATCTTGGATCAGACCTGATCCAGAAATACGCCAGCGCTCGTGACGATGACGAGGTGGACAGCGAAATCCACTACCGTCAGATGAAGGCGGCGGTGATGGACGTGGTGGGAGAACATTTCCGCCCCGAGTTTATCAACCGCATCGATGAAGTCGTGGTTTTCCATCCGCTGGACCGCGCCGAAGTGCGCTCCATTGCGGAAATCCAGCTGCAGAATCTGCACAAGCGATTGTTGGAGCGGGACCTGAAGTTGGAAGTCTCCGAGGAGCTGCTCAACAAACTTGCGGATGTTGGTTTTGATCCAGTATACGGCGCACGACCGCTGAAGCGTGCGATCCAGATGTGGCTGGAGAATCCGCTGGCGCAGGATGTGCTTTCCGGAAAATTTGCTCCGGGGGATACCATTCACGCATCACTGGAAGGAGACAGGGCGGTTTTCAGTAAATAGAGCCGAGGTTTTCGCGAAGGTAGCGGTGCCGGGTATTCATTTGTGATACCAGCAAAAACAGGATGTTTTTGCTGGGCCCCTTGGACCGAAAGCGCCGTGAACACATGGAACGGCTGGGCTGGGTTGAGTGGGGTGCGCCTAGCTCGTATCCCACAAGCGGATACCCGGCGGCGTTACCGCCACATACTTTATTACGAAGTAGTCATCCCCAAATGGATTTGATGTATGGCACTCGCAGGGCAGATTTTTAACCGGCGCATGCTGTGGATGCTGTTGGGCTGTCTGCTGGTGTTCGGCGGTATTTTTGCGTTCAAAATGTTCGGCAGCTACATGATGAACCAGGCGCTGGACAACATGGCGTTGCCACCCGCTACTGTGACTACCGCACCGGCAGAGCAACAGCGTTGGCAAAATACCCTGAGCGCAGTGGGCAGCGTGCGCGCTGTCAATGGTGTGAATGTGACCACGCAGGCTCAGGGAGAAGTTGAAGCCATCTATTTCGAATCCGGCCAGCAGGTGGAAAAAGGCACGGTGTTGGCGGAGCTGACCGCCGCCCCGGAAACCGCGCAGATCGAAGTGCTGGAGGCGGAGCGGCGTCTGGCGGAGCGGGATTTCAAACGTATTTCCGCCCTGTATGAAAAAGGCGTGGCCACCCTGCGCGAACTGGATCAGGCTCAGGCGACCCAGGATCAGGTGATGGCCAATCTGGCGGTGCAGCGCGCCACCATTCGCGAGCGTACCATCAGCGCACCATTTTCCGGTCAACTGGGTATTCGCCAGATCGACCTGGGGCAGAATGTGGCTCCGGGCGATGCAGTAGTTTCCCTGCAGCAACTGCAACCCATCTTTGTGGATTTCTCTCTATCCGAGCGGGATTTTTCCCGCGTGCAACAGGGGCAGGAAATCGCACTGTCCGCGACCGCCGTTCCGGAGAAGACGTTCCAGGGGCGGATTACCGCCATTAACCCCGCCATTGATCCCCGCAACCGAACCTTTGTCCTGCAGGCCACACTGGAAAACAGCGAGCGGTTGTTGCGCCCGGGGATGTTCGCGGATGTTTCCGTCAAAGTGGAAAACTTCCGTACTGTCGTCGTGGTGCCGCGCACGGCAATCAGCTACGCCCCCTACGGCAATTCCATTTTTGTCATACGCAAAGCGGATAAAGCGGCCTGGAAAGAGGCCCATGAGGGGGCAATAAACCGTCAGGGGGAAGAAGTGCAGCCTCCGGACTGGATCGCCATAAAGCGCTTTGTGAAAACCGGAGAGGTGCGCGGTGATCTGATCGAGATAACCGAGGGCGTGCAAGCCGGTGAGCAGGTGGCAACCAGTGGACTGCTCAAGCTGCGCAACGAGGGCGCGGTGATTATCAATAATGAAAACCCGCCACCGGAGCAGCTGGCACCGAAACCGGATAACAGTTAGCGGTCGCCGAAATCAGGCAAGGATGCCGAGTGAATTTTACCGATATCTTTATTCGCAAACCGGTACTGGCCTGTGTGGTCAGTCTGTTTATTTTTCTGCTCGGCCTCCGCTCAAGCACCGAGTTGAATGTGCGCCAGTATCCGGAGTTGGAAAATGCCGTCATCACCGTCACCACCGTGTATGTCGGGGCAGATTCGGATCTGGTGCAGGGCTTTATCACCACGCCGCTGGAACAGGAAATTGCCAGTGCCGACGGGCTCGACTATATCGTGTCCACCAGTGTGCAGGGTATATCGGTGATCCAGGCCTACGTGCGTCTGGATTACGATCCCAACGAGGTGCTCACCCAGGTCGTGGCCAAGGTGAACAAGCTGCGCAACGAGCTACCGGAGGAATCTGAAGATTCCACGGTGGATCTCGCGGTAGGTGAGACGATTGCCGCCATGTACCTGTCGTTTTCTTCGGAGATCCTGGATAACAACGAGATTACCGACTACATCACCCGGGTGGTCCAACCCAAGCTTTCTACCGTTGCCGGTGTACAGCGCGCCGCGCTGCTGGGTAACCGCACCTTCGCCATGCGTGTCTGGCTGCGGCCGGAGGCCATGGCAGCCCAGGGCGTTACCCCGGGTGATGTGAGCAACGCGCTGCGGCAAAACAATGTGCTGGCAGCGGTGGGGAAAACCAAGGGTACGCGGGTGGCCATCGATATCCGTGCAGATACGGATATCGCCTCGGAAGCCGACTTTCGCAGGCTGGTGGTACGTGCCGATGACGATCAGCTGGTGCGACTTGAAGATGTGGCCGAAGTAGAGCTGGGGTCCGAATCCTACGATACCTCGGTCACTTTCAACGGGCGATCGGCCACCTTTGTCGCGGTGGAGGTTGCACCGGATGCCAATGCGCTGGATGTGATTGCCGATGTGCGCGAAAAGCTGCACGGGGAAATTTTCCCGCAGCTGCCCGAGGGGATGATCGGTGATATCCCTTACGACAGTACCGAGTATATCCAGGATTCCATCAACGAAGTGATCAAGACCATCGCCGAGGCGGTGTTGATTGTAATCGTGGTGATCTACCTGTTTCTGGGGTCCCTGCGCAGCGTGATCATTCCAGCGGTGGCGGTGCCCCTGTCTCTGGTCGGCGCCATGTTCCTGATGTTGTTGATGGGCTTCTCCATCAACCTTCTGACCCTGTTGGCCATGGTCTTGGCCATCGGCATTGTGGTGGACGATGCCATTATCGTACTGGAAAACGTGCATCGCCATATTGAGGAGGGGATGTCGCCACAGGACGCGGCGTTAACCGGGGCGCGGGAATTGGCCTGGCCCATTGTGGCGATGACCACCACCCTGATTGCGGTATATCTGCCTATCGGTTTTCTCGGTGGGCTGACCGGCACGCTGTTTGTGGAGTTCGCTTTTTCCTTGGCCGGTGCTGTATTGCTTTCCGGGGTGGTAGCGTTGACGCTGTCGCCGATGATGGCGGCTAAGGTATTGAAGCCGCAGGACGGCAAGCGCAGCAATCGTTTCGAGGCCTGGCTGGAGCGGCGCCTGGACGGGCTGGAATCCGGTTACCGCCGCCGCTTGCACAGTGCGCTGGATGATCGGCTGGTGATCCTGCTGTTTGGCTTGATCGTGCTGGCCAGCTGCTACTTCCTGTTCATCACCTCCCCCAGCGAACTGGAACCGAAGGAGGACCGCGGGTTTGTACTCGGCATCGCCAGCGCAGATTCTTTCGCTACCATCGACTACATGGAGCAGTACACCAAAGAAATCAACGGCGTGCGCGACCGTCACCCGGAAGTGGAAAACCTGTTTCTTCTGAACGGCGTGGGCGGGTCTGGAGACAGCAGCAACAGTGCTATTGCCGGTTTCGTGTTGTCTTCCTGGAACAAGCGCGACAAAGATACCCATGAAATGCAGGTGCTGATCAACAATGAGGTATCGCAGATCGCAGGCCTCAAAATCGCCACTTTTGTGCCGCCCAGCCTGCCTACCGCCGGTGGCAACCTGCCGGTGGAGTTCGTCGTGGGCACCACCGAGCCCATTGCCAGCCTCGCCGGGTTTGCCGATGAAATCATGGAGCGGGCACTGGAGAGCCGCAAGTTCATTTTTCTCGATTCAGATTTGAAGCTGGATAAGCCACGTTTTTCCGTAGTGATCGACCGCGACAAGGCCGCGTCCATCGGCGTGACCATGGCGGATGTGGCGCGGGAACTGGGGGCAATGATGTCCGGCGCTTACACCAATCGCTTCTCGCTGGAAAACCGCAGTTACAAGGTGATTCCCCAGGTAGTGCGGGCGGACCGCCTCAGCGGGGATCAATTGAAGCAGTACTATATCCGCGCCGGTGACGGCACCCTGCTCCCCCTTTCTACGCTGGTGCGCTTGCGGGAAACCGTAGAGCCCCAGCAGCTGAAGCGCTTTCAGCAATTGAACGCGGTGACCATCTCCGGAGTGCCGCGCCCGGGGATTCCCCTCGGCGAGGCGCTGGCGGTATTGGAATCTGCGGCCGAGGAAATTCTGCCGCGAGAATACTCCACCGATTACTCGGGCCAGTCACGCCAATTCAAAAATGAAGGCTCCGACCTGCTGCTGACTTTTTTCTTTGCACTGGTTGTCATCTATCTGGTGCTGGCCGCGCAGTTCGAATCATGGCGCGACCCACTGATCATGCTGGTGACGGTGCCCATGAGTGTGTGTGGGGCAATGATCTTTGTCAGTCTCGGACTGACTACCCTGAACATTTACACCCAGGTCGGGCTGGTAACCCTGATCGGGGTGATTTCCAAGCACGGTATTCTGATCGTCGAGTTCGCCAATCAGTTGCAGTTGCAGGGGCGCAGCAAGCGCAAGGCGATCGAAGAGGCGGCCTCCATCCGTTTGCGCCCGATCCTGATGACCACCGCCTCTCTGGTGCTGGCAATGGTCCCGCTACTGATTGCTGCAGGGCCGGGGGGCGGTGCGCGTTTTGCCATGGGCTTGGTGGTGGCCTCTGGTATGACTATCGGTACGCTGTTTACCCTGTTTGTGGTGCCGGCGATGTATCTGTATCTGGGGCGGGATTATGGTGTGCAACAGGAAGCAGGCGAGGGAGCATCCGGGCGGGGCGCCGCAGACACAAGTCCGTCTGCGGGCCAGTGATGAACAGGACTGGAATCAGGTCAGCAATTGGATTGGAGGACTTGTCGGGTCCGCTGAATGCGCTCCTGCCTTTCCTCTTCCGGTAATACCCGATAGCTGCCGTCTGCGGAAACTTCGCGCACCCGGGCGTGGGATTCGAGTTCCTGCAGGCGCTGCTGCGCACTGCGACAACGCTGGGAGCGGGCAGCAAGCTCTGCCTTGGTGTTGTCGGGTTGCTCCTGTTGCTGCTCTTGCTCTGGTTGGGCGGTGTCCGCTGGCTGCGGTTTGTCTTCCGCGCTCGCACCGGTGGCAAGCTGTTGCTTGGCGATGAGGGCATTCTGCTCTTCCTGCCATTGTTTGTAGCGCTTGGATTTGGGTTTTTTAACCACTTCCACCTGATGCTTTTTCGGCGGTTGGGAACCGTAGTGAATTACGCCGTTTTCATCTTCCCACTTGTAGATACCATCGGCGTGGGTGAGCGTTGCCAGGCTGAGAGTCAGAGCCGCAATCAAAATGCGCATGGGCTGCATCCCTGTTTTGATCTGAGGTGTTGTTGTGTTTGTCCGCTGCCATTGTAACGGTGGGATGTGTGCTTCTCGCAACCCAGTTAACAATTTGTCCAGCAAAGCGGTCACGGGATGTCTGTACGTGTGTCAGATCTGCCTTCATCTATTGACACGCTGGTCACAAGCTGGACAATTTGTTGTTCGCTCGGCGAAGTAGATGTCACCACAACACCCTGTGGAAAGCACTCTCTCACCGGCGGGTTAAGCGCCCGCCATCCCCTGCCGGGCAGGCCCTCCCCATCTGGAGGCCTTGGAGCTGACGACCTTTTCCGCATGGGGCGGGCTCCGCGCAGTTTGCTGTCACCGTTAAGTTATCCTAAAAAACGGGTTAAATCTGCGTTTAAGGCTGATATTTATCACGCTTTTCCTTTAGAATCGCCGTCTGGCTTTCGCTCGGACCGGCTATTCTGTTGGTTCTGGATGATGCGGATCCTAATATTCTGAGATTTTGAGGGGGCTCAAGTGGAATTACTCTCCGGCGGCGATATGTTGGTTCGCGCGCTGCAGGATGAAGGGGTAGATCTGATTTTCGGCTATCCCGGTGGGCAGGCGTTACATATATACGATGCCATCTTCCGGCAGAAGGGCATCAAGCACGTGCTGGTGCGTCACGAGCAGGGGGCAACGCACTCTGCGGATGGCTATGCCCGAGCTACTGGTAGGCCCGGTGTGGTGCTGGTGACTTCGGGCCCCGGTGCCACCAATGCCATCACCGGTATCGCCACCGCCTACATGGATTCGATTCCCATGGTGGTGATCTCCGGCCAGGTTCCCAGGGATAAGATTGGTGAAGACGCCTTTCAGGAAACCGATATGGTGGGCTGCTCGCGGCCAATCGTGAAACACAGTTTCCTGGTCAAGAAAGCTGAAGATATCCCCGAGGTGATCAAGAAGGCGTTTTATATCGCTACTACTGGTCGTCCCGGTCCGGTGGTGGTCGATATCCCCAAAGATGTGACCAATCCGGTGGAGCGTTTTCCGTATCAGTATCCGGAAAAGCTGCGCATGCGTTCCTATACGCCGGCGGGCAAAGGGCACGCGGGCCAGATCCGCAAGGCAGTTGCACTGCTGCTGTCGGCGAAGCGTCCGGTGATCTACGCTGGCGGCGGTGTTGTGCAGGGCGATGGCTCCGAGCTACTGACCGAGCTGGCCCAGCGCCTCAATTACCCGGTCACCAATACCCTGATGGGGCTGGGTGCTTATCCGGGAACTGACAAGCGCTTCCTGGGCATGCTGGGCATGCACGGTACCTTTGAGGCCAATACGGCCATGCACCACGCGGATGTGATTCTGGCGATCGGTGCGCGGTTTGACGACCGGGTAACCAATACCCCGAGTAAATTCTGCCCCGGTGCCAAGGTGATTCATGTAGACGTGGATCCGGCCTCTATTTCCAAAACCATCACCGCAGATGTGCCGATCGTCGGTACCGTGCAACAGGTGTTGAAGGAAATGCTGGAGATGATCAAGGCCGCGAAAGAGTTGCCGGATCAGTCGGCTATCGTCGACTGGTGGCGTCAGATTGATGACTGGCGTGAGCGCCATGGTCTGTACACCGCCCCGCGCTACCGCACCGATGGCGACATGATCATGCCGCAGGAAGTGATCAGTGCAGTGCATCAGATCACCGAAGGTGATGCCTATGTGACCTCCGATGTGGGTCAGCACCAGATGTTTGCGGCCCAGTATTACCTGTTCGACAAGCCCCGTCGTTGGATCAACTCCGGCGGCCTCGGCACCATGGGCTTCGGCCTGCCGGCAGCGCTGGGGGTGAAAATGGCATTCCCGGACTCGGAGGTGGTCTGTGTAACGGGTGAGGGCAGTATCCAGATGTGTATCCAGGAACTGTCCACGGCGACCCAGTACAACCTGCCGGTAAAAATCCTGTGTCTCAATAACCAGGCTCTGGGCATGGTGAAGCAGTGGCAGGAAATGCAGTACGAAGGGCGCCTGTCCAACAGTGTCTATGAAGAGTCTCTGCCCGACTTTATCAAGCTGGCAGAGTCTTACGGACACCTGGGCATGAAGATCGAACATCGCGACGAGCTGCACGACAAGCTGTCCGAGGCCTTTGCGATCAAGGACCGCACCGTGTTTATCGACGTTTACGTCGATCCGTCGGAGCACGTCTATCCCATGCAGGTTATGCCAACTGGCTCCATGCGGGATATGTGGCTCAGTAAAACGGAACGGACGTAAAGGGAGGTAAATAGAATGCGCAGAATCATTTCAGTTCTGATGGAGAACGAACCCGGCGCGTTGTCCCGTGTGGTTGGTCTGTTTTCACAGCGAGGCTATAACATCGAAAGCCTTACTGTTGCGCCAACCGAAGATGAGACCCTGTCCCGTCTGACGCTGACAACCATCGGGAATGACCACAAGATTGAACAGATCACCAAGAATCTGAACAAATTGATCGATGTGGTAAAGCTGGTGGATCTTACCGAGGGCGCTCATATCGAGCGTGAACTGCTGTTGGTCAAAGTACGCGCGACGGGTGCCCAGCGGGATGAGGTCAAACGCAGTGTTGATATCTTCCGCGGTCAGATCGTCGATGTCACCAGCAACATGTATACGGTACAGATTTCCGGTACCAGTGAGAAACTCGATGCTTTTCTGCAGGCTCTGGGCGAGCACACGATCATGGAAGTGGTCCGCTCTGGCGTCTCGGGAATTGCCCGCGGCGAGAAAGTACTCAGCGTCTGAGAATCAATGAATCAACCGCTGACCAATCAGCGGGTCAAACCTTTTAAGTACACACACGTAGGAAGTAAGTTATGCAAGTTTATTACGATAAAGACTGTGACCTTTCCCTGATCAAATCCAAAACCGTCGCCATCGTTGGCTACGGCTCCCAAGGCCACGCTCACGCGAATAACCTG
The DNA here is from genome assembly GCF_020991125.1 of Microbulbifer celer. NCBI lineage: Bacteria > Pseudomonadati > Pseudomonadota > Gammaproteobacteria > Cellvibrionales > Microbulbiferaceae > Microbulbifer > Microbulbifer celer. The sequence continues at coordinate 2,763,546 of NZ_CP087715.1, read as the reverse complement.
AAAGATTCCGGTGTGAGCAATGTGGTTGTGGGTCTGCGTAAAGGCTCTTCATCCTGGGCGAAGGCGGAAAAGGCGGGTCTGCGTGTGGCCGAAGTCGCCGATGCCGTAAAAGATGCCGATGCCGTAATGATCCTGACCCCGGATGAATATCAGGCTTCCGTCTACCGTGAACAGGTTGCTCCCAACCTGAAATCCGGCGCTGCACTGGCATTTGCCCACGGCTTCAACGTGCACTTTGAGCTTATCGAACCGCCGAAAGATGTCGACGTGATCATGATCGCCCCGAAAGGCCCGGGTCACACCGTACGTTCCACTTACCTGGAAGGTGGCGGTGTGCCGACATTGATCGCCATTTACCAGAATGCGTCTGGTAACGCTAAAGAGCTGGCGCTGTCCTATGCTTCCGCTAACGGCGGTGGTCGCTCCGGTATCATTGAAACCAACTTCCGTGAGGAAACCGAAACCGATCTGTTCGGTGAGCAGGCGGTACTGTGTGGCGGTGTTTCCGCGCTGGTTCAGGCGGGCTTTGAAACCCTGACCGAAGCGGGCTATGCGCCGGAGATGGCGTACTTCGAATGTCTGCACGAGCTGAAACTGATTGTTGATCTGATGTATCAGGGCGGCATCGCGGATATGCGCTACTCCATTTCCAACACCGCTGAGTACGGTGACTACGTCACTGGTCCCCGCATCGTTACCGAAGAGACGAAGGCAGAAATGAAGCGTGTGCTGAAGGACATCCAGACCGGTAAGTTCGCCAAGGACTTTATGCTGGAATCCCTGGCTGGTCAGCCGCGCCTGAAGGCTGAGCGCCGCATCGGTAGTGAGCACCAGATTGAAGAGGTAGGCGCAAAACTGCGTTCGATGATGCCCTGGATCAAAGCCAACAAGATCATCGACAAGACCGAAGGCAACAGCTGATAACCCGCAATCAATAGCGGTGAGTTGGTAAAAGCGGCGGGGCTCCACAGCCCCGCCGCTTTTTTTTTGTCGCTCTGCCACTGTACACTCGCTGGCAGAACAACCTAATACGGAGCCGTTATGAG